>DALYHN010000284.1:1262-2850 GCA_031970875.1 Chitinophagaceae bacterium | reverse complement strand
AGCGTAAAATCGGGGGGATTTTCTCCTGATTTCCTCAAAAATGCATGGCTATGCCTAAGCCCTGAGAAGCCGGGGTGATCTGCATGCCCGGAAAAGCTTTCAATAAGGCTTTGCCGTTATTGCGATGAATGGCATATTGAATGACGTCGAAAATCAACAAAAATCCGCCCTGCATCACCAAACTATTGCCTACGCCCTTTAATTGATTGTTTGTCAGTCTTTTACCTCTTTCATTCAAGTACATGCCCGTCGTCATATAAGCCAGATCAAGTCCCGAATTCAGGAGTAATAGCTTTTCAATCTTCTGCTGTGCTTCAATATTTTCAGCCAAAGTGTATTGTCGACCTAATTCCTTGCGCAATTGCCAGAAACCATAGCCGGCAATGGCCAAATTGATCACATTCCAATATACATTGGTCTGGTGAAAATATTTGTCGCTATTCTGCGCGTTAGAAGCGGCAATGCCCCCCTGCACAATGTTTAAGCCGGCCCAGGCGCTGAGCACGCTCAGGTTTATCTTATTGATGGCATGTCTTCTAACCGCAATGGAATCTGGCTGAAATTCTTGTGCGTGCAGCTGCAAACAGCACATTAGCACAATGATGATGGGGGCTTTTTTCATTGTTTTACCGTTAAGTATTTGATAAAGATGCCATTGAACCCGTTTCCCAACCCAGCTCAACGCAAATTCTTTACATTTGGCGGCTCAAAATTGAGGTGACAGAATGGCTTTAGCAAACCCTTCGCACCATTTTTGACAAAGGATTATCAAAATAACCTCATTCCATAAGGAGTAGACCAATATGTTACAATTCATTAGCCGCTTGTTTGGCGGTAGCAAAAGTGAGAAGGATGTTAAGCAGATCCAACCGGTGGTAGCCAAAATCAATGAGTGGTTTCAGCAATACCAGGGTATTTCTAATGACGAGTTGAGAGCAAAAACTGCAGATTTCAAAGCCCGCATCAAAGCGCATCTCGGCGATATTGACAAAGAAATCGCTGCAAAGCAAGCCGAAGCAGACGCATTGGCAGAAACAGCCATCCATGAAAAAGACGCGATTTACCAAGAAGTAGATAAGCTCAAGAAAGCACGTGATAAAAAGATTGAAGAAATTCTGGAGAAGATTTTACCCGAAGCTTTTGCTGTGGTAAAAGAAACTGCCCGTCGCTTTAAAGAAAACACACAGATTGTTGCGCAGGCAACAGAGCTGGATCGTGAACTCAGCGTGAAAAAGCCTTACATCAAGATCGAAGGCGACCAAGCTGTTTTCCAAAATAGCTGGCAAGCTGCAGGTAATACCATTACTTGGAATATGGTTCACTATGATGTGCAGTTGATTGGTGGTGCCGTATTGCATCAGGGTAAGATCTCTGAAATGGCTACTGGTGAAGGTAAAACACTGGTTTCTACACTGCCTGCATACTTGAATGCATTAGCTGGTGAAGGTGTTCACCTCGTAACGGTGAACGATTATCTGGCGCGTCGTGACTCTGAGTGGAATGGCCCCATCTTCGAATGGTTGGGACTTACAGTAGATTGTATCGACAAACATCAGCCTAATACTGCTGAGCGAAGAAAAGCTTATCT
>DALYHN010000284.1:0-1162 GCA_031970875.1 Chitinophagaceae bacterium | reverse complement strand
AAGAACAATGCCTTGATCAAATTCTTGAGTGAGCCCGGTATTCGCGTTAAACTGCAGAAAGCAGAGAACTATTATCTCGCTGATCAGCAGAAAGAAATGCCGCATGCAGATGCTGAATTGTATTTCTTCATTGATGAGAAAAATAATTCAGTAGACCTTACCGATAAGGGTATTCAGTTGATTACAGGTGCAGGAGAAGATCCTAACTTTTTTGTATTGCCAGATATCAGTGTATCGCTGGCTGCTGTAGAGAGTGATGCGAATCTTTCTCCTGAAGAAAAACTGCATCGCAAAGAAGCCATCCTGAATGAATACTCTGTAAAAGCAGATCGTATTCATACAGTACAGCAATTGCTGAAAGCATATACTTTGTTTGACAAGGATGTGGAGTATGTGGTGATGGATGGTGCTGTGAAAATTGTAGATGAGCAGACTGGTCGTATTCTCGATGGTCGCCGTTATTCAGATGGTTTGCACCAAGCGATTGAAGCAAAAGAAAATGTAAAGATTGAAGCATCTACACAGACTTATGCAACCATCACTTTGCAGAACTATTTCAGAATGTACCACAAGCTGGCCGGTATGACCGGTACTGCGGAAACAGAAGCTGCGGAATTGTGGGATATCTACAAACTGGATGTAGTGTCAATCCCAACCAATATCCAAGCAATCAGAAAAGACGAAGAAGATCTGGTGTATAAGACCAAGCGTGAGAAATATGGCGCTGTAATTGAAGAGATTGAAAAACTGCGTGGTGAAGGTCGTCCTGTACTAGTGGGTACAACATCTGTTGAGGTAAGTGAATTGCTCAGCCGTATGTTGCGCCAGAAGCAGGTGCCACACAATGTGTTGAACGCAAAGCAACACGCGCGTGAAGCACAGATTGTACAAGAAGCAGGTTTGGCGGGTGCTGTTACGATTGCCACCAACATGGCCGGTCGTGGTACGGATATCAAGCTCGGCCCTGGTGTGAAAGAAGCAGGTGGTCTGGCTATCATTGGTACAGAGCGTCACGAATCGCGTCGTGTGGATCGTCAGTTGCGCGGTCGTGCGGGTCGTCAGGGTGATCCCGGTTCTTCTCAATTCTTTGTATCGCTGGAAGATGACTTGATGCGCATGTTTGGTAGTGAGCGTATTGCCAAAGTGATGGACTTTGCCGGCT
>DALYHN010000283.1:0-2850 GCA_031970875.1 Chitinophagaceae bacterium | reverse complement strand
AACTCAAGGACGAAGCTAGTATCCAATCGTTCTACTATCCCTCTTTACCTAAAAATATCCCGTTTAAAATTATATCCTTATCCGTAATAGGTAACGAAACCTATATGGGTACAACTGAAAGCAAATTAGTTAGTTCACCAGACCCAGTAAAGCTGGAGCCTACGCGCAAGAACTGGCAACAGGTGAAAGAGCTTCTTCAGCAGTTGAATTAGCCACGCTGCTGAAGCGTTACGGGGGCAGAGGGTTACGCAAGTAGCCCTCTTTTTATTGCTTAAAATCAAACAATGTAGCGGTGAATACGGCGCGCTCGCGCTTCTTAAAAATCACATCCCAGTTACCGCGGTAGCGTAACAGTTCGGGAACAATTAGCCCGTTGATTCTCCTCATGATTACTTCCATGGTTACATCAAAATCATATACGCCGGCTTTGTAACTCAAGGAGTAATTACGACCTAACACTTCCAATGTACGCTGATCGAACCAGGTAGTCATCTCATCTACCACAATCAAATCTTTTTGGCTTGCATCCAGAGTTTCTTTGGGTTTGATTGAGAATACATAGCACAGCTGGCCCTTGAATTCTTCTATATCTAATCGATAGTCGTAGAACTCATGCGCACGTGCATCATATAAGTCTAGCTTATCACCAATAAACGGAATACCTGGAATCTTCTTACCTGGGTTGAAGAAGAGCATCTTGAGCTGCTCTTTGTGCTTATCTAACCCTTTCTTACCAGCAGTGGTTCTATTCTTCTGACTAACAATATTGGTTTCGCCACAAATCTTCCCTTCTGTAAAAAACAAAGAAGCATATAATTCAGGCGTGAGATAATTGTACTCGCGCTTACTATTGAAGAAATCGCCGGTTACTTTTTCTTCCAGCACATCCATGGTTCTGCAGCCATCTACCCTATTCTGCCTAGTCTTACTGTACAAAGAAGCTTTGGTAGTTCCAGCTTTATCCAGCATTCGGATATCGTTGTAAGAAGAAAAACCTAATACCCGAAGATTCTTGAATGCTTTATAAAAACTCGTATCAGCTTTTATGTGTGCGAGTAGTTTCTTGTAGTCAAAATTATTTCTAACAACTACTTCGGCAAGCGTTATTCTGCCTTCGTCGATTATCACAGTGGTATCCTGTGCGTGTAGAAACACAGTAAACACAAGCGAAAAACATAGTAAGGATAACTGCCTCACTTATTGAACATCATTTTATAATCTACCTTAATCTTACCCTTATGGATATCCATGAGTTTACCATGCAGGAGTTTGCGCTTCAATGGTTTGAGGTAATCGATGAATAGCATACCCTCAATATGATCATACTCATGCTGTATCACTCTTGCTGTAATACCATGGAATGTTTGTGTATGCTGTACGAAATTTTCGTCCATATACTCCAGTGTAACCGACTCGGGGCGCATCACGTC
The DNA here is from genome assembly GCA_031970875.1 of Chitinophagaceae bacterium. GTDB lineage: Bacteria > Bacteroidota > Bacteroidia > Chitinophagales > Chitinophagaceae > JAFLBI01. The sequence continues at coordinate 1,420 of DALYHN010000283.1, read as the reverse complement.
TTCACGGATGCGTGGGATACTAAGACATCCTTCATTATAAGGCCATTCTTCGCCAGCCAATTCAACCACATGTGCATTAATAAACACCTGCTTAATACCGGGTTCGTCAGCATACTTACCTTTCTCTTCAGGTTCCTGGTGCTCAAAAATCTGCGCACTATCTACCACAAACAAGCGAATATTTCTATTGATCTGTGGTGCGGCCAAGCCAACGCCATTGCTGGCGTACATGGTTTCCCACATATCTTCAATGAGTTTGGGTAAACCGGGATAGTCGGGCGTAATATCCTCACCTACTTTACGCAACACTTCAGCACCGTATGCAACTATTGGAAGAATCATAATACTAGTTCTATAGCACAAAAGTACCCGCAAAAGCGGCAATGAACAAATGATTTAACAAGCTGATCAGAGCTTGTATTGCATATACTCCTGCAGCATGATGGCAGCTGCAATCTGATCAATATTGCCTTTCTGTTGGCGGTCTTTCTTCTTCATCCCCATATCAATCATGGCTCTGGATGCCAGCTTACTGGTAAAATGTTCATCCACGGTTTCCAAGGGAATAGCAGGAAAAAGTTTCTTTAATCGATTGATACAAGCCTGTACCAATGGTGTGGCATGGGTGGCTGTTTCATCTAGATTGGTGGGATAACCAATCAAAATAAGGTCAACCCCTTCTGAGGGAATATATTTCTGTAGAAAATCAAATAAATCCTTGGTATGTAGGGTATCTAATGGTGAGGCAATCATCCTTAGCGGATCTGACACAGCCAATCCGGTTCTTTTGGAGCCATAATCAATACAAAGAATTCTGCCCATTAGATAATTTGATCGAGTATCACGAAGATAGCAAAGATCACACTGGCCACTCCGTTCACCGTCATAAAGGCAATATTTACCTTGCTTAAATCATGCGGTTTTACCAATGAATGCTGGTATGCGAGCATACCGCCAAAAAATGCTAGTCCAATACTATACAAAAGCGACCAATCGCCTAAAAACATCGCTCCAAACAAAGCTCCAAAGCTTAAGATATGCAGCACACGAGACACAGCCAGTGCTTTTCGCTTACCCAATGCAGCCGGAATAGAATGTAATTGCAGACTTTTATCGAATGCCTCATCCTGCAAAGAATAGATAATATCAAATCCGCTTACCCAGAACAATACAGCAAAAGAAAACAAGATGGGCAATAGAGCAAATACGCCTGTTACCGCCAAATAAGCACCAATTGGTGCTAGCGAGAGTCCGAGTCCAAGTACCAAATGACAAAGCGCGGTAAATCGCTTTGTGAAACTATACCCCAGAATCACCAACAAAGCCACAGGAGATAGATAAAAACACAAGGGATTAATCAACCAAGCACCAAAAACAAACAAGGCAGACATCACAATGGTGAACCACAAAGCACTATTGG
>DALYHN010000282.1:0-2852 GCA_031970875.1 Chitinophagaceae bacterium | reverse complement strand
AAGATAAAGTGCCTGAGCAAATCAACTGGACTGCTACAGACAGCACGGCGGATATGATGCAACAGGCTAAAGCCATGATGCTGGCTTTTTGGGATAGTGCAGATAAATCTGCGCTCCGCATTGATTTGTGGACCAAGACCATGATGGTGGATGAGATGGCTGATTTCTATTATCAAACCATGATGGGTATGGCCGATGCATTTGATCGTGCTACACATAACCATGAATTGGTACACGAGATGAAGGATTTCGCGAAGCAGTTCTATAACAAGTTCCGCGAACAACAATTGAAAGAAAACGCTTAAATCAAGATACTATGAGTTTGGAAGCAAAAGTGATGGAAGGCATGAAAGATGCCATGAAAACCAAGAATGAAGCTTTGTTGCGTGCTTTGCGTGCCATCAAAGCGGAGATCATCAAAGCCAAAACAGAACCCGGTGCTAATGGTGCAGTCACCGAAGAAGGCGAGTTGAAATTATTGCAACGAATGGCTAAGCAGCGTAAAGATTCGCTGGAAGTATTCACCACACAAGGTCGCGCAGATTTGGCGCAGAAAGAACAAGAAGAATTGGACATCATCGAGCAATTCCTGCCTAAGCAATTGGGTGCTGATGAATTGAAAGTGATTTTAGAGAAAATCATTGCTGAAGTTGGTGCTGCTGGTCCGCAAGACATGGGTAAAGTAATGGGTGTGGCCACCAAGCAACTCGCCGGTCAGGCTGATGGCAAAGTGGTTTCTGCACTGGTAAAAGAATTACTGGCGAAATAATTGCGCGTGCATATCGTTTTAAATAGACCTGCCCAAGAGCAGGTCTATTTGTTTATATGATTGATATTGTATTTCTGGTACTCATGGCGCTGGCTGTTTGGAAGGGTTATTCCAAAGGGCTGGTGGTGGCTTTGTTCAGCTTTGTGGGCATGATTGTAGGCATGCTGCTCGCATTGAAATGTTCTGCAATGGTGGCTATTTGGTTGGGCGAGGAAACCAAGCTGGATGCAAAGTGGCTGCCCTTTCTGGCTTTTCTGTTGATCATCATAGGCGTGTATTTCGGTGTGCGCATTTTAGCAGCCTTGGTACAGAAAAGCTTGGAGTTTGCTATGTTGGGTTGGGCCAACAGAATAGGTGGTATTCTATTGTATGCACTCTTGTATAGCAGTTTGCTGACACTGGTGCTTTTTTATGCTGATAAATTGCAATTATTGTCGGCTGATGCGAAAGCCAATTCACAATTCTATCAATTCATGCATGGTTTTGCAAAACCATTACTCAGCTTTATTGCAGATGCACTTCCTTTTATCAAAAATATCCTGCAGCAGCTGAGCGATTTTTTTGCAGAGCAACCTGCTTCAAGTACCACGATACTATAGGTTTATTTAGCTAAATCAGCTATCTTAGCGGACACCGCTTAGTAATTAAGTAACAGGCATTTCTGCAGATTTTTAGAGGTTTTTCCTTTATTTGTGGTTGTCTAACGATTGCCGAAACAACTGAACATGAATTACGAGATCAAACAGGTAGATAAATTCAAATTTGTAGAAGTAGGTGAAGGAGAGCCGCTGGTTTTGCTCCATGGCTTGTTTGGTGCCCTCAGCAATTTCAAAGATCTGGTAGAACATTTTCGCCACACCCATAAGGTAGTGGTGCCAATCCTCCCATTATTTGATTTAGATATTTTTCATACCACTGTCGGCGGATTAGAAAAGCATGTACAGAAATTCATTGAAACGATGGATTACCAAAATGTGCACCTGCTGGGTAATTCACTCGGTGGGCATGTGGCGCTGGTTCATGTGCTGAAGCATCCAGAGCGCATCAAATCATTGATTCTTACTGGTAGCTCAGGTTTGTTTGAGAATGGTATGGGCGATAGTTATCCCAAGCGCGGTGATTATGAGTATATCAGGAAAAAAGTAGAGATCACTTTTTACGATCCGGCAGTTGCTACCAAGGAATTGGTAGATGAAGTGTTTGAGATCACGAATAACCGACTTAAAGTCATCAAGATCATCTCTCTGGCCAAGAGTGCCATAAGAAATAACCTCGGTGAAGAATTGAATCAGATTAAAGTACCTACTTGCCTAATCTGGGGCAATAACGATATCGTTACGCCACCATTTGTGGGCAGGGAGTTCAATAAACTCATCACCAGCAGTGAGCTGCACATCATTGATCATTGCGGTCATGCGCCAATGATGGAAGTGCCGGTGGAGTTTAATAAAATACTCGAAGGATTTCTTGCTCGCTTCAAGCAGCAATAATACCCGGTTGTGCGGTCTTACCTATATTGCACGCGTAAACAAATCCGTACATGCTCAACAACCAGTTGATCAGAACAGCGTATCCAAATCTGCAGTTGCAGGACAAAGTTGACTTTGCATTGCAGCTGATGGATGATTATGATGTACACCACTTGCCTGTTGTTAGTGAAGAAAAATATATTGGCATGGTGTGCAAGGAGGATCTGCTGGATGTGGATGAAACAGCATCTATTGCTGTACTGGAAGACCAATGGGTGAGAGCTGCAGTAAAAAGCGAAGAGTATTTTCTGTCTTCGCTGAAACTAGCCAACGAACATCAACTATCGCTGATACCCATCGTAAATGAGCAGGGTGAGATAGTGGGCTGTATACCCGCAACGGAGTTGCTCTTATTGTTGGGCACCTTTACTGGTGCGGCAGATCCTGGTGGAGTTATTGTGCTGGAGATGGATAAACGTCATTTCTCCTTTGGTGAAATCAGCAGATTGGTTGAAACCAATGATGCGTATATCACACAATTGAATACCTATCAGGAACCTGAATCTGGATTATTCATTGTAACCCTTCGTATCAATAAAGCGGAGATTAGTGAT
>DALYHN010000281.1:0-2872 GCA_031970875.1 Chitinophagaceae bacterium | reverse complement strand
TAGAATTGATAGAAATAATAACGCCGGTGGCGGGGGAAATGCTTGTAATGGTGCTTCGCCCTTGTTGGTCGCCTGACCAAAAAAGGTGGTTACTAGTTTTTAGTTGCTGGTTGGTAGTGCTCAGCTTTTTCATTGTTTGATTTATAAACACACGCTACGCAGTAGTGCTTGCTTATTTTCGCTCAGGCCGCTGGGCCTCGTCCCTGCTTCCGGTCTGCTTTGGCCACTACCAAAACCAGCCTTGCTGTTTTTGGTTGACAATGCTGCGCTTGTCACCGCACCCAAAAAAGGCCCGTCAGCAGGGACTGGTATAAGTTGGCGATTTTAATAAAACCTCTTGCCCATGTTGGTCGCCTGACCAACAAGGTGTGTTTACTAGTTTTTATTTGCTGGTTGGTCGTGTTCAGCGCGGTGAGGACACCGCTTGATGGCGATTACCTAATGCATTGGAATCGGTAATCCTTGCTGGCGCAGAAAACTCAGCCTATCCCAATAACCACGCTGAAAGCGAATCTTCCCTTTGCTGATCTGAAAGAAGCCACAACCACGTAAGCCTTTGGGGTCTTTCCATTCCATGATGGCCCAGTCGCCATCCTCAAACATGTTTTCAACGATGCACACCATTTCTGCCTGAGCAAACTCCTGTTCAAACATGGCTTGAATAGCAGCTCTGCCCACCAATGGATCTGTATGCACCTGATGATTGATGGCATCTTCATGATACAATGCAGCCAACGCATGCGCATCGTAACGGTTGAATGCATCAACCCATTGTTGTAAGACTTGTTTGGGAGAGATCAATGATGGAATGATTGAATGATAGGGTGATTGAATGAGTTGATAATGATAAAAAAAAGAGTTTAAATAGCGAATCAATGTGTTTTATCTCTTCTTATTGCTTTTTTTCTTCCTTAAAGCGAGCTAAATTTTTTTCAAAAAAAACATTTTCTTTTAAAGCCCAAAATTTAATAGGATGATTTTTTTCAGAAAGCATTATCGCTAATACACCGTTATGATATTTTAAATTGTATCTCAAAAAATTAAACTCAGCAAAAGTTAAAAACATATTATCTAGGTCCGCAAGTATATCATTAGAAAGATATTGTACACTATTTTCAGCCTTATCATCAGCATATCTTCTGCTTTTGTAAACAAGAGAGAGGGTTTCAACGAAGCTTTTGTAGATCAAAAGATTGATGTTATATATCTCGTTTAAATCATCTATAATCCTCACTAAGTCATGTCTATACTTTTTTAGTTGATGAGACTCTGGCTTTACAAGCATTATAATGCTTTTTAATTCTTTTTCTACTGCTTGAGCGGCAAGAATATAACCTGGGAGTATTATTCCATTTAACAGACAGCATCTGGCTGCAACATAGTCTTGGGCCGCTAGAAATCTAGTTCTTGTAATTTTAGCTACTCTGTGTTGATAAGCTTTTATTTCATCTTTCTCTATTAGCATTTTTTATGAGATTAACTATCAATGACAATATTATAGCAACAGCCGCCCACGAAATAAAATGAATTAGATACTTACCTCCAAATGGGTTAACCAGTTTAAACAATTCTTTTTTAAATGTCATTCTATCAAAAATCATGAGTATTAAATAAACACTTGCGATAATTGAAGCGATACTTGATAGTAGCTGACATAATGATGTAAGCGAATTTTTCATAAAATGTTTTTAAGATCGTTTCTATTTACTGTTACATGACATGCTAGACTTAAAGTTAAAAAAAGATCATTTCTAATCATGTGTTCTACAAGGTTGCTATTTCTCCAAAACCTGTATCTTCAAACAAAAACATTCCTTGCCCAACGCTATTTTCAAGAAACCCGCTGCTGTTGCTGTGTATGCAGCAGTAGCTGCATTCCTAACCTATATGCTCATCTTTGGGTTTCGCAAATCATTTACCGTTTGCACATTTGACGGACTTCGTTTTTGGGGACTAGGCTATAAAACCTTGTTGGTGATTGCGCAAGTGCTGGGGTATATGTGCGCTAAGTTTTACGGTATCCGTTTTATTGCAGAACTCAAAAGAATGGGCCGCAACAAAACCATTCTCTTACTCGTAGGCATTGCCTGGCTGGCTTGGCTATTGTTTGCTATTACGCCTGCGCCTTACAATATTGTCTTTCTTTTTCTGAATGGTTTTCCTCTCGGTATGCTATGGGGAGTTGTCTTTAGTTATGTAGAAGGTAGAAAGAGTACCGATTTTATTGGCGCAGCTTTAGCAGTCAGTTTTATCTTTTCTTCCGGCTTTGTAAAAACTGTTGGCGGTTGGCTCTTGCTGCATTTGCAGATTAGCGAGTTTTGGGTGCCATTTTGTACAGGTCTTGTTTTTGCTTTGCCTTTATTATTGTTTGTATGGATGATGGAGCAAATACCTGCACCATCTGATGCAGATGCAGCCGCACGCATGGAGCGTGTACCCATGAGCAGCGCAGAACGCAAAGCATTGATTCGTCGTTTTCTGCCGGGCATCATTGCAGCAGTAGCTATTTACTTGTTTGCCACCATCTTCCGTGATATACGCGATAATTTCAGCGCAGACATGTGGAAGGAAATGGGTTACCTCAATCAGCCTGCCATCTTCACCAGAACAGAACTGCCCATCACTTTAGCCGTGCTGGCATTGATTGGCAGTATGGTCTTCTTGCAAAACAGTTACCGCGCTTTTCTCATCACGCATGGCATCATTGCATTGGGTTTTATCATCGCGGGCAGCAGCACTTGGTTGTTTCTGCATCAGCAGTTATCGCCCATTGTATGGATGACATTGGTGGGGTTGGGACTTTACATGGTGTATATTCCTTTCAACTCTATTTATTTTGAACGCATGATTGCGGCTTTCCGCTTTAGCGGGA
>DALYHN010000280.1:0-2890 GCA_031970875.1 Chitinophagaceae bacterium | reverse complement strand
CATTTGCCGCAACTCAAATTTTCCCGGTGTCAGACTCATTATACGCACAAAGAGGTGTTTCTGCTCAGAAAGAAGAAGTACATGCAGCCATCAAGAAGCTGGACAAAGGTTTGTATGCCCATGCTTTTTGTAAAATGTATCCCGATTATCTAGGTGGCAACCCCGATTGGGTGAATATCAGCCATGCAGATGGGGCAGGTACCAAGAGTATTCTGGCTTATCTCTGGTGGAAGGAAACCGGTGATGTATCGGTTTGGAAGGGCATTGCACAAGATGCAGTGGCCATGAACTTAGATGATTTGTTGTGTGTGGGCGTGTGTGATAATTTATTGTTCTCCTCTACGATTGATCGTAACAAGGCTTTGATACCCGGTGAAGTGCTGGAAGCAGTGATCAACGGTACGCAGGAATTCTTTGATCAGCTGAAAAATTTTGGTGTCAATATTCATTATCTCGGTGGTGAAACTGCCGATGTAGGTGATGTGGTGCGCACCATCGCAGTGAATGGTACCATGACGGCACGCTGGCCCAAGAACAAACTCATCACCAACGAGCTGATTGCACCCGGACAAGTAATCGTAGGTTTTGCGAGTGATGGTCAGGCTGCGTATGAAACAGCATACAACAGCGGACTCGGCAGCAACGGGTTAACCAGCGCTAGGCACGATGTGTTGTCGAAGGTCTATGCAGAAAAATATCCGGAGACATTTGAAGCAAGCTTGAATCAATCGGTTGTCTATATCGGTAAGAACAAGATGACGGATACCATGTCTATCAATGGACAGGAGATCGCCATCGGTAAATTGTTGTTATCGCCCACAAGAACCTATGCACCGCTGATGAAGCGTTTATTGGATGAGCAATTTGATGCCATCAAGGGGGTGATTCATTGCAGTGGGGGCGGACAAACCAAGTGTATGAAATACCTGCCTCAGCCCATGCAGGTGATCAAGGATAATTTGTTTACACCGCCGCCAGTATTTGAATTGATTCGTGAGAATTCCGGTGCCAATAATAAGGAGCTCTATCAGGTATTCAATATGGGGCATCGTTTGGAAATCTTCACGGATGAAGCATCAGCGCAGCAAATGATTGCTACGGCTGCAACATTGGGCATTGAAGCAAAGATTGTGGGTCGTACTGTGGCTGCCGATAAAGCTTCGCTGGTATTAGAAGCCCAAGGCGAAACCGTAACATTTCAGTATTAACAAGTATTTTTTTTGTTTGCATAGTATTTTGGGGTGCCTGAGCGTTATACACGCGCAGACTCTTTAAAACCGTGATTATGCCAGAAACTGTGATCTCTCTCAAAAACGTGAATATCTATCAGGGTGAAAGCCTGATTCTGCAAGACGTAAACTTTACTGTAGAGCGTGGTGAGTTTGTGTACCTCGTTGGTAAAACAGGTACCGGTAAAAGTAGTCTGCTGAAAACATTGTATGGCGAACTGCCTTTACGTGAAGGAGAGGGTTCTGTGGTTGGTTTTAATCTGCATGATATTACCTGGAAGAATGTGCCTTTTCTGCGCAGAAACCTGGGCGTGGTATTTCAGGATTTTCAATTGTTGACAGATCGTAATGTACAGGATAACCTCAAGTTTGTATTGAAAGCCACCGGCTGGAAAGACGAACGTTTGATGGAAGAGAAGATCCATGATGTGTTGGAGAAAGTGGGTCTGAAAAGCAAGGGCTTTAAAATGCCTTTTGAAATGAGTGGTGGTGAGCAGCAGCGTGTAGATATTGCGCGTGCTTTGCTGAACTCGCCCAAGCTTTTGTTGGCAGATGAACCAACAGGTAACCTCGATCCTGAAACCAGTGATGAAATCATGCAATTGCTGGTGCAGATTGCCAAAGACTATGGCACGGCCATCATCATGGCTACGCACGATTTCATCGTGATCAATCGCTATCCTTCCAGAATGTTGAAGACAGAACGCGGTAAAGTAGTGGATAGTACTTGGGTGCCTAATCCCCAACAATAATTATTCGCCCCAAATCCATTTTACTTGTTGGCGGGCATTGGCTTCGTTGCTGAACATCTTGCTCAGTAATCTTTCCCTGATTTTTAGTTCCTCATCGGTAAAGGGCTTGTAATGCAGTTGTGCAATGATCTCTTGCATGGCATTGGCCGTATTCCCAATAAAGCAAGCTGGTTCCAATCCTGTTCCCTGCACCATGGCATCGTTTACCACGCAGTGGCGACCATTATACAAAGCATTTAGTAGTTTGATTTGAATACCGGTGGTATGGGTAGATGGCAATACATGGATATGCGCTTTGCGGATCATGTCCTGCATCTCGAGTTCTGTTGGATTAGATACAATGCAGGTATGCTGTTGGGCGTGTGCTAGTTCCTGTAATTTTTCTGATGGATTTTTACCAGCCACCACAAAAGGAATCGTGAGTTTGCCAAAGACTTCTTTCAGCAACCAGGCTGCTTGTTGTTCATTTGCTGGCACACTTAGATCGCCATGATACAAACAATAACTGCCCATGCCTTCGAGTCCGCTCACTTTCCAGTCGGCAGGTAGATATACCGGCAGGTAATCAATGGTGCTACAGTTCAACTGCTGACGATAATAGTTCACGTCATCATGAGTAACGCCCCAATAGGCGGTGGCTTTATCGGCCATCCAGTGTTCATACTTTTTCAGGAGTCGGCTTTCATTGGCATAATAGAGTTTCTTGAAAATGCCGGTACTGTTCTGAAAGAGTCGTTGGTAGTATTTGTGTTCCACATTGTGGATGCGGACAAATTTCCTTCTGTTGGCGAAGCGTGGGTCATTCAACAGCCAGGTGCAATGCACGCCTTCCATGAGGATGGGGTAGTCATCTTCCAATAAGCGATTGAGTAAGCCCTCGTGTTTTCGGCTGGCAACGATATAGGGTAC
>DALYHN010000279.1:0-2892 GCA_031970875.1 Chitinophagaceae bacterium | reverse complement strand
CCATCGTAGAATTCATGCCACGCATTGTGCCTGTGGAAGATGAAGATGTATCTAAGGAATTGGAAAAGCAATACAAGAAGCAGGGTATTGATATCATGACCAACGCTTCTGTAGAAGCAGTAGATACTTCTGGTGCCGGTGTTCGCGCGAAAGTAAAAACACAAGCAGGTGAAGTAGTATTGGAAGCGGATGTGGTATTGAGTGCAGTAGGTGTGGTAGCCAATATCGAAAATATTGGTTTGGAAGAGAGCGGTATCAAAACTGAAAAAGGTAAGATCGTTGTAGATAAGTTTGGTCAGACTTCATTGCCCGGTGTATTCGCTATTGGTGATTGCACACCCGGTCAGGCTTTGGCACACGTTGCCAGCAAAGAAGGTATCAATGCTGCTGAATACATTGGTTATATGGAGAAGAAATTCCACCATGCACCTGAAGCCATGGATTATGGCAATATCCCAGGTTGTACCTATTGTACACCAGAGATTGCTAGCGTGGGTATGACAGAGAAAGCTGCCCGTGAAGCAGGTTATGAAGTGAAGGTTGGTAAGTTCCCATTCATGGCCAGCGGTAAAGCCAGTGCAGCCGGTGCTACTGAAGGTTTCGTGAAAGTGATTTACGATGCCAAGTATGGCGAATTCCTGGGTTGTCACATGATTGGTGCCAACGTTACAGAAATGATCGCTGAAGCAGTTACTGCGCGTAAGTTGGAAACAACAGCACACGAGATCCTGAATGCTGTTCACCCGCACCCAACCATGAGTGAGGCGCTGAAAGAAGCAACAGCTGTTGCTTATGGTGAAGCCATCGATATCTAATCGACATGAAGATAACTGTAGAAGAGCTCTGGTAAACAGGGCTCTTTTGCATCAACAAAAGACCTATTCAAACGTTAAACCAATAAATCAATTTTAATATGAGTATTCAAGTTGGACAGGCTGCGCCTGCATTTACCCTGTATGATACCGATAAGAACAAAGTAGCCCTTGCTGATCTGAAAGGCAAGAATGTTGTTGTTTTGTTTTTCCCTCTGGCTTTCACCGGTGTTTGTACGACTGAACTGTGTAATGTGCGTGATAATATCGCTGTGTACAACAATACCAATGCCACTGTATTGGGTGTATCAGTAGACTCTCTGTTTACACTGGGTAAGTTCAAGGCTGAGCAGAACCTGAACTTTCCTTTGTTGAGCGATTTCAACAAGGATGCTGCCAAGGCTTTTGGTGTATTGTATGAGACTTTCCCCGCTTTTGAAATGCAGGGTGTAAGCAAGCGTGCTGCGTTTGTGATTGATGCTGAAGGTGTTGTGCGCTACGCGGAAGTTTGCCCTACGCCTGGCGACCTGCCTGATTTCGCAGCTATCCAGCAGACTTTGTCAACACTGGCTTAATTAAGTCCACCTAATATTAAACCGCAGGATTGACTGGCTGTCATAGCCTTGTTCCTGCGGTTTTTGTATTCCCTTAACTGAGGGGCAATGCATTGCAGGGATAATTCGTTAATTTGTGGGAGCAAAACAGGAGATGAAGCAAATCTACTTACTCTTTTTAGCCGCTTTTCTCTGTTCCGGTACGGTTGACCGGGGCTATGATGCTTTTGTGGATTTGCAACCCAAGCTGAGTAAGTTTTATCCCAACCCCGCTACCACCATCATCAATTTTGAATTAGACAAAACAGTAGACAACAGCTTTACGCTGCAGGTCTATAGTTTTATTGGTAAGAAGATGACCGAGGTGAAGTTGGGCGATGCGAAAGTGATCATAAACCTCAGCGATTACCAGCGTGGTTTATATATCTACCAGATTAAAGACAGAACCGGACGCATTGTAGATTCCGGAAAGTTTCAGGTAGTGAAATAATTTATCTGTCGCACACTTCCACAATCAGGAATTTCAAGTAATGCGTGTTCTCCAATCCCCACACAATGGGATGGTCGCTCGATTGTGCTTGAAACACCACTTGCCTGATTTTCTTGCGTGCATCTTTCGCCGCCATGTCAATGATGTCTAAGAACAAATCTTTCTGCACCAGATTGGTACAACTGCTGGTTACCAAAAAGCCACCATTGCGAATCAGTTTCATACCGCGCAGGTTGATTTCTTTATAACCGGTGATGGCTTTCTGAATACTTTCTCTACTCTTGGTAAATGCAGGTGGATCAAGCATCACCACATCATACTGTCTGCCATCCTTGCCCCATTGTTTCAATACATCAAAGGCATTCATGGCTTCAAAGCGCACAATATTTTCTAAACCATTTAATGCGGCGTTGCGATTGGCTTGTGCCACTGCTTGTTCGCTGATATCGAGTCCCAACACAGATTTGGCACCATAATGACCTGCATGAATTTCGAATGTACCTGTGTAGGTAAATGCACCCAATACTTCCGCACCATTGACGATGTGTTGAATCGCGCGACGATTGTCTTGTTGATCGAGGAAATAACCGGTCTTTTGTCCGTTCTCAACATCCACATGAAATTTCAATCCATTTTCATTGATGATGATGTTTGGATCGAATGGCTCAGATAAAAATCCTTTGATTTGAGTTAATCCTTCCAGCTCTCTTACAGGCACATCGTTTCTTTCGTAAATGCCCTTGGGTTGAAAAATGCTGTTGAGCGCATTCACGATGTATGGCTTGAACTGGTCCATGCCATAAGACAAGGTCTGCAACACGAAATAATCATTGAACTTATCGATGATGAGTGCGGGCATTTCATCGGCTTCGCCGAAAATGAGTCGGCAGTTTTCGGTATAACCTAAGTTTTTTCGATACTGCCAAGCACGTGCAATGCGGTTATGGAAAAATTGCTCATCAATGGTTTCCTGTTTGCGGGTGAGCAAACGCACCATGATCTGCGATTTGGGGTTGATATAGCCCCGGCCGCAATA
>DALYHN010000278.1:0-2896 GCA_031970875.1 Chitinophagaceae bacterium | reverse complement strand
TCTGGCAGCCTTTCATTTTGTCTATTTATTCTTATAATTAATATTATGTTAAGTAATACTTTAAAAAGAAAGCCATCATTGCTGACGGCTATTCTATTGATTAATTATTTGGACTAACCCTAATGATTCTGCCTGGTCCTTCTACGCACAGATAGATATTACCATCGGGGCCCTCTTTAATATTACGTACTCGACCAATGCCATTCCAAAGCTTTTCGGTTTCAATTACTTTATCGCCTTGGAACATGATTCGATGTACATGGGCGCCAGCCAATGCACCCGACATCAGGTTGCCATACCATCTTTTGAATTTCGGATTGGTAACCACAATCAAGCCACTTGCTGCTATCGACGGTACCCAATACGTTACCGGTGGCTCGATGCCTTCCTTTAAAGGACTAGCCGATACGGGCACGCCATCATAGTTCTTACCATAGCTTACCAATGGCCAGCCATAGTTTTTCCCTTTTTGAATCAAGTTTAGTTCGTCACCGCCCATTGGGCCATGCTCTGTTTCCCATAATTGATCGGTGAATGGATTATAAACCAATCCCTGCGGATTACGGAGACCATAACACCAAACTGTGCTTGGTGCTGTTGCTCCCGGGAATATGGGGTTATCTGCCGGCACTTTACCGTCATCTGTTAAGCGGTGGATCTTACCCCATGGCGACTGCAGGTTCTGGGCATTCTTGTTTGGTGAATTCTCACCTCCGTAACTGGTAGTGCCACCTTCACCTACACTTAAATAGAGATAACCAGCTTTGTCAAAAACAATTCGTCCGCCGTAATGTCCCCTCCATGCTGATGGCGTATTGGATTTCAGTAATGTTTCGATATTGCTCACCTGATTGCCATTCAACTTGAAGCGTATCAGGTTAATAAATCCGCCTGTTGAGGAATAGTTGGCATAAATCCAGCCATTACTGGCATAATTGGGATGAACCTTGATATCCATCAATCCACCTTGTCCGCTGGCATCTACATCTGTAGGAAAACCGGAAATTTCAGTCAAGTTATTGGTGGTTTTATTAACACGTACCAATCTCCCCCTCTTTTCTGTAAAAAGCATATCCCCGTCTGGTAGAAAATCCAATCCCCAGATCACTTCACGATTATTGACAATGGTGGTGCTGGTTGTGATTGGGCTTTGTGATTGTGTGGTATCAACCAGTTCCTTATTCTCTGTACAGGCTGTTACTAACAGTATTGAGGCAAATAATAGATTGGTCATGGACGGCATGGTTAATCTTTTGAATAATTACGTTTTTCAGTACAAGTTGGTTCTATGAAAAAAGCCCCTTTTGAAGGGGCTTTTCAATATCAATTAATGAAATGAATCATGTAATCCGTCGTAAAGCTTGTATTTAGCCTCATAAGCATCAAATGCTTTTTGATCCTTACCACGTGCTTTATCGCGCTTGAAACCATAGAGGTTAGACAAAAAGTCAACAGACTTGTTACCAATACTGTTTTCGGTCTTGGTTCTTGTTGCCTTGTCTTTGAAAACGGTATAAGCTTTTTCCAACCACTCAATGGCAACATTGGCTTCTTGATCCAATAGCTTTTCAATATCAGCATTGGCTTTGCGGATTGGATCTGTTTTGGTTTTGAACTCTGCTTCAACCGCAGCTTTCTTCTTTGGATCTTTTTCTACCTTCTTAGTAGCGTTGATTTCCTGCAGCAGTTTGATATTGGCTCTGTAACGATCATCCCAAATACCAAAATCGTTGTAATGGATAACACCTACGTTAAAAGCAGCCAAACCATTTTGATTGTTTTTTTCAAATGCTTTTTTGAAAGCTTCAGCAGCTTTGTGTTTGAACTTGTCAACAGTAGCGCTGTCCATTTTATCCTTATCTTCTTTAGGAATATTGTAGAACATATCGCCAAACAGCAAGTATTTGGTTTCTGTTAATGTGCCAGCTGCATCTTCTTTATCGAATACATCTACACGCTCAGCAAGGGTGTAATTTTTTTCGAGGTACTCGGTTTCATATTCATCCCACTCCATTTTAGGGAAACGCTCTCTTGCAATACCCAGGTATTTTTTGAAGTCAGCTTCTTTCTTTTCGTTGATCTGATTGTACAATACATATCGATAGAGCTCAGACATTTCCTGTCCGCCCATGTTCACTACATTATTGTCAATCAAACGCTGATAATATTTAGATGCAAGAGCTTCCTGCTTGGCGTTCTGTGCAGAGTAACCTGCATACAAGATGGATGTTGTATCAAAAGGCATTGGTACACTACTCCACTTGTTGGTGAAAATCAAATCGCTGTATTCTACGGCAGTCTGAAAATAACCAACCGCACCTTCCCAGGCTTTATCATTGAATTTCTGTACACCCTTGCCAAAAGAAGTTGAGTACAAATCAAAGAAACCTTGTGCATTATTGTCTTTTACAAACTTCAGTTCCTTGTCGAGTTGCAGGTATTTTCTAGCTGCTTCATCGGCAATTTTAAAAGCATCTGGATATTTTGCCAGCATGGCATCGTCTTTATACAAGGCAGCATAAATACGGTTTTTCCAATACCAGAATTCAGGATTGTTTTGTGCTTTTGGGTCACTACTTACTTTCTCAATTTCTGTACGGGCGTTCTCAACCTGGTTCAGCATCATCACTGTTTTTACCTTGTCGAGTTTTTGGGCCTGACTCAGTTGAAATACACCGGTCATGGCGGCAAGCAACAATAGCTTTTTCATACTAGAGGTTTTCTTATTGGTTTTCTGTTGTATCAGTTGCTGTGGTATTATCCTCAGCTGGCTGATCATTGTTGGTTGTGTTTTCGTTGTTCTCAGTTTCTGTTGGCAGCTGGTCGTCTTCTTCCTGCTCATCAATTTTCGAGATAGCCGCAATCTCATCGCCATCATCCAATCTGATCAAAATTA
>DALYHN010000277.1:0-2958 GCA_031970875.1 Chitinophagaceae bacterium | reverse complement strand
CATTTTCCTTTTTCAAATACATTTTCTGGCACACGGATATAGATCTGCGTAGTGATGATGGTCAGCGCATGCTGGAACATGAATTAACACATGTGCGTGAATGGCATAGTGTAGATAAATTATTGATTCAGTTATTGTTGGTATTTGGATGGATCAACCCTATACTCTGGTTGATCAAAAAAGAGCTGGAAATGATTCATGAGTTTATTGCTGATCAAAAAGCTGTGCGCGATGGAGATACAGCTGCATTGGCCAGTATGCTCTTAACGGCTATTTATCCGCAACAAAGAACATTGTTAACTCATTCATTCTTTTTTTCACCCATAAAACGAAGAATACTAATGCTCACAAAAAATAATCATCCGCGGTTCTCTTATTTCAGAAGAGTGGTCGTATTGCCGATTGCTTTTGTGATTGCCACGCTATTTGCTTTCAGAACAGAAAGTAGTACAGGTCATGTGGCACTTTCAAAAACCTATACAGTTATTTTAGATGCCGGTCATGGAGGAGAAGACCCTGGGGCAAAAGGTGCAGACGCAGTAAGTGAAGCTAAAATCACTTTAGCAATTGTTAAGAAAATAGAGGCATTAAATACAAACCCTTCTATTCGTTTTGTTTTAACAAGGTCGCAAAATGAATTTGTTCCTTTGCAAAAGCGAGTACAATTAGCCAATGAAGTCTCTGCTGATTTAATATTGTCTGTTCATGTAGATAATTTGCCCGGTAAATCAACTCCCACAAATGATGTGTATATAACCAAGTTAAGTAATCACCCAGCTTATGCAGAAAGCAAGTTTATCGGAAGTGCACTTGTCAGTAAGCTACAAGCCAAAGGCATGAATGCCGATTTAAAAACCAGAACTGCAAACGGTATTTACGTTCTGGATGCCCCTAAAGCGCCGGCAGCAATTGTAATGGCCGGAAACATTGCTAGCGAGAAACAAGTTGAAGCTATGCGATCAGAATTGTATAGAAGTGATTTAGCAGAAGCTATATTAGAGGTTATTGAAAAATATCTACAGCAAAAAGAGCAACTGAAAAAAAATGAATCCATTGTAAGCAGGGTCACAGAAGTCGAGTATACTGATGAGTATGGATTGAAAAAAACTTTGAAGGGTGGTGGTAGGATTATGGTTCATGGTCACCCAATATTTTCACTAAATGACTTCTCATATGTTAAGACCCTGATTGATTCAATAACAAATAATGGGAAGTATAAACTTGATTACTCAGTTGATGGGCAGAAGGTTGATAAAAATGCTTTTTTTGCAACCAAACCAGCAGATATTAGGTATGCAGTTTTTTTGCCACTTTCATTTCAGGGCTTACAAAATACTAAAAGTGATTCTTGGGGAAAAGTTGATCTAATTACTATTAGAAATTCTTCAAGGAATAATCCAAAAAATAAGTATTCTGTACAAGATATTCAGATTGAATCAATTGAAAATGTCAAGGATAAGCCAACTGTTTATGTGGATGGTAAGAAAATGGACAATGTAGAAGCTCTTAATAGTATTGATCCGAATGAGATTGCTATGGTTAAAGTATTGAAGGGCGATAATGCTGTTAAAAAGTATGGTGCACTTGCAAAAGAAAGGGGAGTGATAGAAGTGATGACTAAAGGGAAACAAGTAATAGAAGTTATTCCATCAGATCCCGTGGGTGTGAAAGATTTTCAGAAAAGAAATCCTCAGATAAAGCAGGTATACTGGAAACATAGCCCTTTGCGCATGATTGTAGCATTAAAAGATGGTACGGAAGAAAGTTATGATTTAACCAGTGAAGCCAGTAAGAACAGGGCAGTAAAGAAATATGGAAAACTACCTATGCCTGCTCCGCCGCCGCCGCCAGCGCCTCCCGTAGCGAAGGAACAGGCAAAACCTGATGAAGGTTACGATAAAGTGTTTACGAAGACCCAAGTGCCAGCTTCGTTTCCTGGTGGTTTCAAAGCTTGGCAAGAATATTTGACAAAGAATTTAGACGTGGATGTGCCTGTAAAAAATGGGGCGCCTCCAGGTAAATATAATGTCACCTTAAGATTTTTAGTGGATGAACAAGGTGGACTAAGCAACATTGTGGCTGAGAATGATCCTGGTTATGGTACAGCTGCAGAAGCCGTTAACTTGATTAAAAAAGGCCCCAATTGGGTTCCGGCTAAGCAGAATGGGAAGGACGTGAAATACTTGATGAAGCAAAGTATCACCTTCTTCGTACCAGAAGATTGATAGAATTGATTAGGGCCGAAAGGCCCTTTTTTATGCAAAAAACTTAATACCGGCTGCTGCCAGCGCATAGATACAAGTTGCAATGAAAATTCCCCTAGCTGTCTTATCGATATGCTTATTGATATAGATAGTAAATACCACTGCGTTGGCAATGAGTGAAACGCTCACCACAGAGGTGAGTAATGATTTCCATTGCAGCATGTATGCCAAAAACTCGCCAAAACCAATGGAGCGAAATTTCCAGAAGTAGAAACCCAGCATGCCGAGTACTGGTGCCAGAAAGCCTAGTACCAATCCAAAATAGAGGTTGTCTTTTTTCAGCATATCAGCGAATGATTTTATCTAGTTTGGATTTGAGGGCATAGTTGGTTAGGTCAAATTGAACGGGTACCACACTTACGTAGTTGTTCTTCAATGCCCATACATCTGTGTCTTTGGCCTTATCAAAATTTACGAACTCTCCAGTAAGCCAATAGTATTTACGGCCATGGGGATCTTTGCGTGCAACAAAGTCTTCATCGTATTTGGCATAAGCCTGCTTGCATACTTTAAAACCTTTGATCAATTCTTTAGGAATAGCAGGGATATTCACGTTCAGGCAGAGATGTTTATCAATCTTCTTGCCGAGAATTTGTTGTACGAGTAAACGAGCATAGTGCTGGGCACCTGAAAAATCAGCTTCCATGCTGAAATCAAGTAGACTAAAACCTATGCTGGGAATATGTTCAATAGA
>DALYHN010000276.1:0-2989 GCA_031970875.1 Chitinophagaceae bacterium | reverse complement strand
AGCAGTGCTGCAGGATTTTGATGTTACGCAATTGCGCATCACCATTCCTGATTTCCATAATCTGACTTTACGTTATAAGCAGTTTCAGGATGCGTGTAAGTTTGGTAATCCATCGCGTATACAAGAGTCGATGTCGCTGATTCAGGAGCTACATCAATACCATCACTTGGTGCAGCAATACGAGGCCTTTATCAGTCACGCACAAACAAGCACACGCGTAACACATCATGATACCAAGATCAGTAATGTCTTGTTCAATGAGGCTGGTAAAGCGGTTTGTGTGATTGATCTGGATACGGTGATGCCCGGTTATTTCATCAGTGATTTGGGCGATATGTATCGGACTTATGTTTGTCCGGTTTCAGAGGAAGAAAAAGATTTCAGCAAGATTCTAGTGCGAGAAGATTGTTGTAGGGCTATCGAAGAAGGCTATCTCTCCGTCATGGGTGATGTGTTGAGCGATTGGGAGAAAAAGCATATCCGTTTTTCCGGACATTTTATTGTGTATATGCAGGCCCTACGTTTTCTTACTGATCATTTGCTGAACGATGGCTACTATGGCGCAAAATATCCCGGGCATAATTATGTACGTGCCGGGAATCAAGTACATTTATTGAGAGCATTGATGAAGCGTGAATCGACAATCATCAATCGACAATAACCAATTGAAAATAATCAATCGACAATAACCAACAACCTTTAATACATGTCAACTAACCGCAGAAAATTCTTACGCAACATTACATTAGGCGCAAGCGCACTAGCTACAGGCTTGCCAGAATCTATGGCCCAGTATGCGCAAAAGCCAGGCGTATTCAATATGAGTGGTTATGCAGCACCGAAGATGGATACGGTGCGAATCGGTATTGTAGGTTTGGGAATGCGCGGCCCTGGTGCGGTGGAACGTATGTCGTTTATTGAAGGTGTGGAGATAAAAGCGCTGTGCGATCAATATGAAGAAAGGGTAGTGAAGGCGCAGGAGATTGTGACGAAAGCAGGTCAGCCAAAACCTATTGGTTATTACGGCAGCAAAGATGCCTGGAAGAAAATGTGTGAAAGAGATGATTTAGATCTCATTTATATCTGCACCCCCTGGCATTTACATACACCCATGGCCGTATATGCCATGGAGCATGGTAAACATGCGGCAACTGAAGTGCCTGCAGCGGTGAGTTTGGAAGAATGTTGGCAGTTAGTGGAGACTTCAGAGAAAACCAAAAAGCATTGCATGATGCTGGAAAATTGCTGCTATGATTTCTTTGAGCAGCTGACTTTGAGTCTGGTGCGTTTGGGTATGTTGGGTGAAACGGTTCATGCAGAGGGTGCCTATATCCATGACCTGCGTGATTTGAATTTTATGAAGGACAGCGCCGGTGGTTATGCAGAAATGTGGCGATTAAAGGAGAATGCGGGCCGTAATGGTAATTTATATCCAACCCATGGTTTGGGGCCGATTGCCCAATGCTTGAACATCAATCGCGGCGACCAGATGGATTATCTGGTGTCTGTGAGTAGTGCCGATTTCATGATGCAGGCCATGGCCAAAGAGAAAGCGGCTCAGGATGCATTTTTTCAGCCTTATACGGATAAGCGCTATCGCGGCAATATGAATACCACCATCATCAAAACCCATAAGGGCAAGACCATGATGGTGCAGCACGATGTTACTTCGCCCAGGCCATATTCTCGTATTCACTTAATTAGTGGCACCAAAGGTGTCGCCAGTAAATGGCCTTCCCCGGAGCGAATTGCTTTCGGACATGGCTGGCTAAAGCCGGATGGTTTGAAAGAGCTGTACGAGAAACACCAAACGCCGTTGGTGAAACATGTGGGTGAGATTGCTAAAAAAATCGGTGGCCATGGGGGGATGGATTTTATTATGGACTGGCGATTGATTGATTGCTTGCGCAACGGTTTGCCACTGGATCAGGATGTATACGATGCGGCTTTGTGGAGTGCCATCGCGCCTTTGTCGGAACAATCCGTAGCCAAACGCGGTAGAAGCATGGATATCCCAGATTTCACCCGTGGCAACTGGAAAAACAACCAGCCGGTTGATATCGCACTGGAAAAAGGTAAGACCACCAAGGTCAGGGCTGTTGTGGAATCAGGTAAACAATTGTAAGCTTGTAACTTTTGTGTTTGCAGTCCGTTACACTATAAAAATATGCTGCTCATGCAAAAGTTATTATCATTTCTAATTATCTCATTATCATTTCTTTCAGTTGCTTCAGCGCAAAAATACTTGAATGATAAAAATGCCCAAATTCGTAAAGTAGAAACCTTTCATGGAATTGAGGTTTCGGGCGGTATCGACTTATATCTGGACCAAAGTAATTCCACAGCTGTAGCCGTAAGTGCTAGCGATGACGAAGACCGCGATATGATTAAAACGGTTGTGGAGAACGGTATTCTCAAGATTTATTTCAAGAAGCCGGATAGTTGGCTCAGTGTTTCATGGGGAAACAAGCAGTTGAAAGCATATGTCTCTGTAAAACAAATAGATATACTCAGGGCTTCCGGTGGATCAGATATACTTATCAATGAAGGCCTGAATTGCCAAAACCTAAGCCTGAGTTTATCCGGTGGGTCTGATTGTAAGGGCCGCGTACAAGCACAGGAATTACGTATCCAAGCAAGTGGTGGCAGCGATGCGATTCTCGAGGGTCAGGTAAATCAGTTAAAAGTGCAGGCATCTGGCGGCAGTGATGTAAAAGGTTACGGCTTAGTGAGCAATTTTGCTAATCTGAGTGCTAGCGGCGGTAGCGATATTCATGTATCAGTCCAGAAGGAATTAACGGCCGACGCCAGTGGCGGTAGTGATATCTATTATAAGGGCGAGCCTGTGAAGCGTCAAGTAAGCAGCTCCGGCAGTTCAGATATCAAGCGTAGTAATAAATAGATAATCAATAGCTTATATACTTAGGGCTGTCATCTGGCAGCCTTTCATTTTGTCTATTTATTCTTATAATTAATATTATGTTAAGTA
>DALYHN010000275.1:0-2991 GCA_031970875.1 Chitinophagaceae bacterium | reverse complement strand
GTTGGTGATAGTGTTCGTGATAGAATCTTATTGGAGTATTACAACCAGTGGCGTTTCAAGCACCCGAATGTGAATGATTTTGTTCGTGTGGCAGAGAAGGTGAGCGGCTTAACATTGCAGTGGTACAAGGAGTATTTTGTGTACACAACGAAGACGATTGATTATGCTGTAGGTGATATGAGCGTAGATGGCAACAAAACCAATATTGCTTTGAGAAGAATGGGCAAGATGCCGATGCCTTTAGACGTAACCATTACATTCAAAGACGGAAGTGTTGAGCATCATTATATCCCTTTGAACCTGATGTATGGCGAAAAGCCTGCAGAAGCCGGTGCGAAAAATCGTACTGTACATCCTGAGTGGAAGTGGACGCATCCTGATTATGTGTTCAGTACCAATCGTGCATTAACCGATATTAAGTCTGTAGAGATTGATGCAACAGGTAGAATGGCTGATATCAACAGAGCCAATAACAAGATTGTGATTCCTGATTAATCACATCATCGATACAATGAAAAAGCCTCCGCTCGGAGGCTTTTTTTATCGTGCTACATGTAGCACAAATTTTTCCTGGAAATAATCTTCTTTGAATAAGCTGGTTATTGATACCACGCCGGGCCTTGCGCCTGATTCAAATATTTCTTGTGTTAAGTCGCCACCTTTAAGGCAGATAAGTCCGTTAGCCAATTCTTGTTTATTGCCTTTTTCAACCAGTGGATGCGACCAGCGCAGCAAGTCCTTTAGCGGTGCTACTGCACGAGAAACAGCAAAATCGAATTTGCGTCCTTTGATTTCTTCTGCGCGGGTATGCTGTGTTGTAATGTTTTGAATATTTGCGCCTTCACAAACCGCATCAACCACTTTTAATTTCTTGGCAATACTGTCTACTAAATGAAATTCCACTTCAGGAAAGAAGATGGCTAATGGTACACCTGGGAAGCCTCCGCCACAGCCAATATCTACAATGCGTGTGCCCGGTTGAAATTGAATCACCGCCGCAATACTCAATGAGTGTAAAACGTGATTGAGGTAAAGGCTTTCAATATCCTTTCTAGAAACAACATTGATTTTACTATTCCATTCTTTATATAACTCTTCCAAGGCAGTCAGTTGTTGTAACTGGTGCTCGGTAAAATCAGCAAAGTATTGGGTGATTAGTTCCAATTTGTTGCGGGACGTTTCCATAGTGCAGGTAAAAAGAATAGGGTATAGAAAAACATCCAGATATCAAAGAAGAGGAACCATGGCCAGAGGTCGGCTTCATTCAGTTTTTTCATGGTCTTAAACAAGAAAAAACTTTGCAGTAGAAACCGCACACCCCATACAGAAAGTGGTATCCACCAGATTGGATAAAAGATCAAGCTTACAGCGAGTAATGGATAAATCAAGAATAAACTTGACGAGTAAAGTCCTAATAAAAACTGATGCTGTGCTTTATAATATCTTGAAGTAGAATAGTGACGGTATTTCTGTTTCATCCAATCATTCCAGGTGCGCTTGGGTTCGCTTAAAGTGTGCGCCACTGGATCAATTACGATGGCAGTATTGTCTGCAGTAGCTACCTGATTAATGAACAAATCATCATCACCACTAGGAATCATGTTGATGGAAGAGAATCCTTTATTACGAAGGAAAACATCTTTCTTATAACTCAGGTTTCTACCCACGCCCATATAAGGTTTCCCCGCAAGGGCATAAGAGAAATACTGCAAAGCAGTATGGAAGGTTTCAAAACGGATCAGTTTATTGAGTAGTCCCGGCTTTTTGTGGTAAGCACCGTAACCCAGTACAATCTCTGTATTGTCCTGATAAGCATCCTGCATTTTCTGCAGCCAATGTTCGCTGGCAGGTACACAGTCGGCATCCGTTAGTAGAATCATCTCATGTCGGGCACTTTTGATACCCATTGACAAAGGAAACTTTTTACCCGTGATGAGTTTTGCTTCTTGGGTTAGTTCAATATGATTGATATTCTTGAACGACTTTTTAAACTCATCAATGATGTATTTACTTTCATCGGTAGAATTGTCGTTCACCACCACAATCTCCGTAGTGGTTTTATAGTCCTGCACCAAGACACCAGGCAGGTTTTTCACGAGATTATCAGCCTCATCTCGGGCGCAGATCACCACAGAAACGGGATGTTCCATATTCTCCTGTTTTTCAGGCGCTTTATAAAAAGCCAATCTTCTGAAGAAAAACAGGTAGTAATAGACCTGAACGGCTATTACGATGCAGAAAACAACCAGAACGATATCCCAGACAAAAGAAGGTATCACGATCATCGGGCAAAAATAATGCTTGCAGTCGCCAACTTAGATAACATCGTGAATATGTGGATAAAAGCCAAAGCTTACTTTTGCGCCCATGGCAGCTTTGACATTTGCTTTAGAAGGTAAGGATGCGGCGAGTGCTGCAAGGGCGGGTACCATTGTAACAGATCATGGGTCCATACAGACACCTATTTTCATGCCGGTGGGTACAGTTGGTACAGTAAAAGCCGTTACCCAGCAGCAATTGCATGCTGATGTGCAGGCCCAAATTATTTTGGGTAATACCTACCATTTATACCTGAGGCCAGGAACGGAAGTGCTAGAAGCTGCAGGTGGTCTGCATCGTTTCAATGGCTGGAACAAACCCATTTTAACGGATAGTGGCGGTTATCAGGTGTTTTCTTTGGCCGCCAACAGAAAACTTTCTGAAGAAGGTGCTTTGTTTCAAAGCCATATTGATGGCAGTCGCCACCTGTTTACGCCTGAGTCTGTGATGGATATCCAGCGCAGCATTGGAGCAGATATCATAATGGCATTCGACGAATGTCCGCCTTACCCCAGCGAATACCGCTATGCGCAAAAAAGCATGGAGTTGACGCACCGTTGGTTAGATCGCTGTTTCAAGCGTTTGGCAGAAACGCCAGATAAATATGGCTATACGCAGAACCTATTTCCAATAGTGCAGGGTAGTACTTATGAAGACTTGCGCAAAGCATCC
>DALYHN010000274.1:0-2997 GCA_031970875.1 Chitinophagaceae bacterium | reverse complement strand
ATCCAGCTAGTGAAATAACCTCTTCGGTGTTCAGGCGCATGTTCTGCCACATAAGTTGCAGCACCACCATATTCACCACCCAATGCAAGGCCTTGCACCAATCTGAGTAAGAGAATCACCACCGGTGCCCAGGCAAAATTTTCATAACTAGGTATTAAGCCAATCAGGAATGTGGAACCACCCATCAAAACCAGTGTGAGCAGGAAAGTGTATTTACGGCCGATGATATCACCTAATCTACCAAATACCAGCGCACCAAAAGGTCTTACGATAAAACCTGCAGCGAATGTGGCCAAGGTGGAAAGAAAAGCTGCTGTTGGATTGGTTTGTGGGAAGAATTTTTCAGAAATGATAATTGCGAGAGAACCGAAGATGTAAAAATCGTACCACTCAATCAGGGTACCTACAGAGGATGCGCCTATCACGCTCCAGATGCCTTTTTCCACCGGCTTATCCGGTTTGGCACCATTACCTGCCGGTACAAAAGTGGCAGAGAAGCTATTGGTTGTTTCAGTTGGCATAATCGTTATTTTATGAATGAAAGGATGAGGGTTTATAGATAAACTTGGAATTGTAGAATCAGCTCGCCCTTGTTGGGGAGTAATTTTTTGTTGTTGTCGTGTGTTGGTCTACTTGAATACTGGAAAGTCATTTTTGAATGATGTCCATCTAAGTAAAAATTACAACCGGCATCGAAGTAGTGACAGCTATGGTCGAATGCTTCCAACTTTTTTAAAGCATACGCTGCAAATGGTTGTACACGCACTTTATTGGTTTTGCCTTTGGGCAAGAGTAATCCGGCTTGTGTGTACCAGATATTACCTGTACCCATGAAAACCCTTGCATCGCCCGGACCTTCAATGGCTTTTGCAGAAGCAGGAATAGAAGGATCATCCGTACCAAGATTCATGATACCCACACTGCGCCAGTAATTAGGTCCGAAATTGTAGTTATACAAAACAGAGTATACCGTTACGGCCATATACTTTTGCTTATCGCCAATGGGCAAATCTGCAAATACATCTGCGCTGAGGATACTGATGTCGTGCGATTTGGTAACACCTGCTGCAGGAGAACTTTTGGTACCACGTGCATTATGGTAGAAGCCTGCACCAATATTGAATACTTTTTTAGTGCCGATATAACTACCTACACGAAAAGGCAGCACATTGGATTCCTGATCAAAGAATTGATAATCCAGATAAGCACCCGGTGCCAATGCCGGATCACCATTGTTATCTACTGCACGATTCGCACCAGCTGTTGGGGTAAGATTGGTAGCAAATGGTTTATTCAAATGAGCCTGATAGTGCAGTTTACCAATAACACCTTTTACATATAGACCATACTGACGTGCAAACTGATCACTGTTTTCAATCAATGGCCAGTTGAAAATAGGGGCATCTACGGTAAGAAAATTCAACGTACTGGCAGAAGTCATGCGAGAGATACCATGCCAGTAATGCAATCCTGCACCCACATACAATGTACGCTTGTTTGCTTTGCCCGTTATTGGGTCTTTTGCAGGAATGACTGCATATTCATTCCAAACATCATGGAAAAACATTTGTGGCTTTTTACCGGCACCATAAGCACCAGTACCGGTAGTACCCGAACCACCACCATTCAAAATGGTTTGGTTATTGATACCCCAATGTGCAAGAATAAGGTAACGCGGAGAGATTTGTGCCAAAGCCAATGCACGAATACGGCGTGCACCAACATCGAATGTGGATGATTTGGCTTCACCGTTAATTAAAGTACCTGGATTGTTTTGAACGTTGCGGGCCCACATCTGGCTCCAGAAAATGAAGCGGAGTGATTTCTGCCCGTCTTTGTCGAAGTTGATCTTCATACCACTGCCATAGTCAGTGCCTCCCTGCGCAGCAGCCTGTTCAACAAGGCTTGTTACGAGGAAAAGCATGACTACTGCAGTCAGACTTTTTTTCATGGTAAGCAATTTGGTTGTTAGAAGGGTTAAGGTTCGCTTTCGCTAATCGAACTTACCAAGTTGCTTTTCGAAATCTTGCTTTACAGGTATAGTTTTGGTAAACAGATAGTTTTTTTAGACTGATTTCAGTCGCTGCCATTTAATCACCATGTATTTATCGCCCAGCTCTGTAATCATCATGCCAGCGTTTTTTAAATTGGCAGCAACAGACAAAAAATCAGTGAGTTCGGTATGATTGAGCACTTTATAAGTAGGTCGGTAATCATGGTTCTCCGGTGCTTTGATGCGGTATTTCTTTACCCAGTTCATTACACTCACATGACTCACACCCAAGATGCGCTCAATCTCCCGATAACTCACTCCTTCAATATGTAATTGTAATGCCTTGATCACATAATAAGGATCAATACTCTTACCTTCTTTGGCTACTGTGAAATAGTAATGGCAATCCTTGCAAACATAACGCTGTCGGTCTTTTACAATACCACTCCGTGTGATGGCATTGCTATTGCATTTGGGACAATTGGGTATTTTCATTTGGCTGTTCTAAAGCGTATATACTAAATTAGCATTAATATACTTATTTAGCAAAATATAGTTTTCACGGCTTGTTCTTACGATTTTTCTATCCGTACTTAGACTTGCCTTAAAACAACGATTGTTATGTCATATCCCTATCAGATCAAGAGTCTGGACGATTACCGTCAGCAATACCAACAAAGCATTGATGACCCCGCGGGCTTCTGGGCCGGCATTGCCGAACACTTTCAGTGGAAGCAGAAATGGGACAATGTGCTGGATTGGAATTTCAAGGAACCCAAAGTAGAGTGGTTCAAAGGTGCTAAGTTGAATATCACAGAGAACTGTTTAGACAGACATCTGGAGAAATACGGAGACTACCCAGCTATTATCTGGGAACCCAATGATCCGGAAGAACATCACCGCATTCTTACCTATAAAAAACTGTACGAGAAGGTTTGTCAGTTTGCCCATGTGCTTAAGAACAATGGTGTGCAAAAGGGCGATCGCGTCTGCATCTATATGGG
>DALYHN010000273.1:0-3021 GCA_031970875.1 Chitinophagaceae bacterium | reverse complement strand
CAAAACGATGCTGCTCATCCACTATAGCTAAACCCAATTGCTTAAACTGCACCACGTCTTCTATCACCGCATGCGTTCCTACGAGCATGTGTAAACTACCTTCCTGCAACTGCTGCAAGATTTCTTTTCGCTCAGCAGTTTTGGTACTGCCCGTCAATAAACGAATGCCGACAGGCATATCCTTTAGCAAAGCACTCAAGCCATTATAATGTTGCTGTGCCAGAATTTCTGTAGGCGCCATCATACAACTTTGGAAACCATTATCTGCAGCCAGCAGCATTGCCAATAATGCTACAATCGTTTTACCACTACCCACATCGCCTTGCAACAAACGATTCATCTGATGGCCTCGTGCCGTATCTGTTCTGATTTCTTTCAATACGCGCTTCTGCGCGCCGGTTAAAGTAAAAGGTAGATGCT
The DNA here is from genome assembly GCA_031970875.1 of Chitinophagaceae bacterium. Taxonomy (GTDB): domain Bacteria; phylum Bacteroidota; class Bacteroidia; order Chitinophagales; family Chitinophagaceae; genus JAFLBI01. Next base: position 2,601 of record DALYHN010000273.1, on the reverse strand, counting down.
TGTTATAAAACTCATTGAAATACTCGCCCACTTTTTCAAATACGACTCCTCTACTGCTATGATGTCTTTGCAACTTCACCAACTGCATACGCACTTGCGCAATAAATAATTCTTCAAACTTCAAACGCTTTAATGCTGCTGCATGCTCTTCGGGACTCTGCGGAAAATGCACATTGCAATAAGCTTCCCAGCGCGACATTAATTTCAATCGCTTCAACAAATCGGCTGGCAGGTTCTCTTGCGGTGGATCTTGCTTGAGTGCTTCCAACAAAGTAAACGTGAGCTTACCCAATTGGCGACCGTTAAGCCCCTTGGCTTTTAATTTCTCCGTCGTTGGATATACCGGATCAAGAAAAATCTTACCCCCCGCTTTTACCGGCGTAAACGGTTCTATTTCCGGATGCACAATCTGTGGTTTGCCATTGAAAAAGCCTGTTCGCCCAAAAACCAGGTATTCCATCCCCGGCTGCAAACCTTTCTGCACCCAATGAATACCCTGAAACCAAGCCAATTCCAATACACCTGATGCATCGCGCAACTGCGCCACTAAACGCTTCCCTCTTTTTTCACCCATCACCTCGATATGCTGCAGTGTACCAGCCACCTGAATAAAATCTGTCTGTGGCGTAATGTCTGCAATACGGCTCACTTTGGTCTTATCAATATGCCTGTTGGGAAAATGTTCCAATAAGTCCTCAAAAGTGAAAATTTCCAGTTCCTTCTTCAACATATCTGCACGCAAAGGCCCAACTCCTTTTAGGAATTCTATGGGTGATTGAAGGATATGCGCTGGCCTAACAGACATAGTGAGACAACAAATATCCATTGCAGCAGCCAGATTTCCTTTTTCTGTACAAATAGATGCCTGAAAAAAGCCCGGATTTTGGAAACGCAAACCAAGGCGGAACAGTATCTTCGCCGCCTATGTCGAAAGAGGTTGTTTTAAGCGGAATCAGACCCACCGGTTTTTTACACCTGGGTAATTATTTCGGTGCCATGCGCAATTATGTGCGTATGCAGGATGAGTACAATTGCTATTTCTTCGTGGCCAACTGGCATAGCCTGACCACGCATCCTGATACCAAGGAGTTAAAAAGTGCCGTACACCGCGTAATTGCAGAGAACGTAGCCTGCGGTCTTGATCCAGAGAAAGTGGCATTTTATGTTCAGAGTGATGTACCTGAAATTGCAGAACTCTATCTCTACCTGAACATGATGGCTTATAAGGGCGAGTTGGAGAAAACCACCACCTTTAAAGACAAAGTGCGCCAACAGCCAGATAACGTGAATGCTGGTTTGTTGACCTATCCAGTATTACAAGCTGCTGACATCTTGATACATCGTGCAGTAAAAGTACCGGTGGGTAAGGATCAGGAACAACACTTGGAAATGGCGAGAAACTTTGCTGAACGATTTAATTATCGTTATGGCAATGTTTTCCCTTCACCTGTAGCATTTAACTACGGCGGCGAATTGGTCAAGATTTTGAGCCTGGATGGTAATGGTAAAATGAGCAAGAGCGAAAATCAATTGGCTACTTTATACCTAGCTGATGATAATGAGAGCATCCGCAAGAAAATCATGAAGGCCAAAACTGATCAAGGCCCGGCAGAACCCAACAGCGTTAAACCAGATTATATCCAGAACCTGTTCACTTTGATGCAACTGGTAAGTACACCAGATACTCTGGCTAAGTTTGAAGCCGACTTCAACAATAGCAGTACCGGCAATGTGGTGATTCGCTATGGCGATATGAAGAAGCAATTGGCAGAAGACATGATTCGCTTTATTGCACCCATCCGCGAACGCGCTGCTGCCATACAGAACGATCACGCTTTGTTGAGCAAGATCATACAGCAAGGTGCAGACAAAGCAAGAGCAAGTGCATCAGCAACCCTGAAACTGGTTCGCGAAGCAGTTGGTATGAACTATTAATTTTCACCCCCTGACAATAGATCAGATTTCGTATTTTCAACCCCATGGCAAAGGCAAAAAAACCAAAACACGTAGCAGTTGCAGGCAATATTGGTGCCGGTAAGACCACCCTTACAGAAATGCTGAGTAAGCATTATCGTTGGATTCCCCAGTTCGAGGATGTGGACCATAACCCCTACCTGATGGACTTCTACGAAGACATGCCCCGCTGGAGCTTTAACCTGCAGATATTCTTTTTGAACAGTCGCTTGAACCAGTTACTGGAAATACATCGCGGCACGGAAACTGTGATTCAGGACAGAACCATCTATGAGGATGCACAAATCTTTGCACCCAACCTACACGAGATGGGCTTAATGAGCAAGCGCGATTTCGAAAACTACTACCAGTTCTTCCAGACATTGAAGACCATGGTGCAGCCGCCAGATTTGTTGATTTATATCAAAGCTTCAGTGCCAACATTGGTAGGACAAATTCAAAAGCGTGGCCGCGAGTACGAAGAGAATATCCGCTTAGACTATTTGAAGAAACTGAATGAACTCTATAATAAGTGGATCGATTCTTATAAAGAAGGTCCTATCTTGGTAATCGATGGCGACAAAAACAAATTCGCAGAAAACGATGAACACTTCGGTGAAATCATTACCAAAGTAGATGGTATGTTAT
>DALYHN010000272.1:0-3027 GCA_031970875.1 Chitinophagaceae bacterium | reverse complement strand
GCCGTGCGTTTGAAGAAAGCCTGCGCCGCATGGGTATTGCTTACCGCATTTATGGCGGTGTAAGTTTTTATCAGCGCAAAGAGATCAAGGATTTCCTGGCATATCTCCGCATCATCTTGAATACGAAGGATGAGGAGAGTTTGAAGCGCATCATCAATTATCCGGTAAGAGGGATTGGTAAAACTACGATTGAAAAAATCGGCATCATTGCTTACGAACAGAATATCACATTCTGGGAAGTGTTGACGCGCGCTGCTGAATTTGGTTTCAAAGCGGGTACGTTGGAATCGTTGAGCAATTTTGTGACCATGATGCGTTATTTCCAGAGCCTGCTTACAGATAAGAATGCGTATGATGTGGCTGTGCAAGTGGGCAAGCATACCAATCTGGTGAAAGAGCTCTTCAACGATAAGACCACGGAGGGTTTAGCGCGATATGAGAATATTCAGGAATTGTTGAACTCTATTAAAGAATGGACAGAAAGTCCCGACAACGAAGATGGCGAAGTAGGCAGCAAATCATTGGGTGCTTACTTGCAGCAGATTACTTTATTAACGGATGCTGATAATGAAGAAGAGAATAGTGATGTGGTAAAGCTGATGACGATTCACGCAGCCAAGGGCTTGGAGTTTCCAGTAGTATTTGTAGCTGGTGTGGAAGAAACCATTTTCCCCAGTGGTATGAGTATTAATACCCGCGAAGAACTGGAAGAAGAAAGGCGTTTGTTTTATGTAGCTGTTACCCGCGCCAAGCACAGACTCTGGTTAACCTATGCCAATGCGCGTTATCGTTTTGGTAGTCTGGTACAGAATGAGCCAAGTCGATTCTTAGAAGAAATGCCGGAAGAATTTTTGGATAAGTCATATGCCGGCGGTGGCGCACGCAACAGTGGCTTTGGTAACATGGGTTTAGCATTTGAACGCATGCAAAGAGGTTTTGGTGGTAGTAATGACTACAATGATGTAAGAGATGCAGAAAGAAAATATGGTCCGCCACCAAGTAAAAAACCTGCCGCACCTTCCAAACCAAGTTATTTACCGGTACAACCACCTGCACCGAAAGTAGTAGAGCACAAACCTTCAGCGGATTTTGTAGCAAGCGATACTAGTAACCTGCAAGCGGGACAAAAAGTAGAGCACCAGAAATTTGGTTTTGGTGTAGTGGTGAAGGTGGAGGGCAGTGCGCATAATCCGATTGCCAATATTCAGTTTCAGCTGAATGGCGAGAAGAAGATCATGTTGAATTATGCCAAGCTGCGGATTGTAGAGGAATAGTGAATCAAGCTTTGTCCCTCATCCAACCATATCAGACAAAATGGGCTGAAGATTTTCAGCTACTAGCAGAACATTTGCAAGCGGCATTGGCGGACTTACCTATTTGCATCGAGCATGTAGGCAGCACATCCGTAGTTGGTTTGGCTGCCAAGCCAATTATTGATATGGATATTGTGTTTCCGCAAGCAATCAGTTTTGATGCTATTCGCACCAAACTAGAAGCTACAGGTTATTACCACAACGGCAATCAAGGAATCATTGATAGAGAAGTTTTCAAAAGACTCGATACTGTTGCGCATCCTGTATTCGATAGCATTGAACATCATTTATATGTATGTCCGGAAAATAGTATTGAACTGAACAGACATTTGCGTTTTCGCGATGCGTTAAGGGCGAGTGATGCAGCAAGAAATGCTTACGAGCAAATTAAGTTGGAGTTAGCTGCCCTTGCGGGGCGGGATCGGAAGCTGTATGCTGAAATGAAAGAGGCGCACGCAACTGCATTGATAGAGCAGATTCTGGCGCACTACTAAATATTGTTGTTCTATGCTTACCTTGTTCAAAAATTGTATGCGGTATCTCATAATGGTCTTACTGTTGCTGACAGGCTTTTTCACGCAGGCGCAAACCAAAGTGCGTATTAATCATACGGCTATCTATGTAACCAATCTGAAGGCTTCGGCAGATTTTTACAGAGAAGTGATAGGGCTAGATACTCTTGCCGAACCGTTTCGTGATGGTAAGCATGCTTGGTTTAAGACAGGAGAAAAAACTTCCTTGCATATTATTGAGGGTGCCATCCAAAAACGCGAATATTATAAGAATCAACATACATGTTTCAGTGTATCGAGTCTGCAATTATTTATTGAAAAACTGATCAACCGGAAGATTGGTTTTGAAGATGTGCAGGGCCAGAAGGGTAGGTTTACAACCCGTGTAGACGGCGTACACCAGATTTGGTTGCAAGACCCTGATGGCTATTGGGTGGAAATCAATGATGAGCAATAAGAAAGGCACAAATCATAAAAAACTACCCAGTACGAGTTGACTTATTAGTGTTTAACTTTTTTAGCAGCAAGTGCTTGTTTTTGAATCTAGTATATTGAAAATCAATCATAAGAGATAAGATTCTTCTTTGATATTTCGATAATTACAATAAATTGCGTCAGATTTATCCAAGAATCCTTGCCAAGACTACCACGCCCCCCAATTAAAAATGAAAGGCAAGAAATTGAATGTGCATGAACTATCTGTTGGACGACCCCCAACTGACGGACAAGCTATACTTCACCAAAAACCATGAATGGGTTTTTCTGGATGGAAGAATCGCGTATATAGGTATCACTGAATACAAATGTGCGCCCTGCAAGGAAGCTCCTTCATTTGAGATGAGCAGTGTTTTTACCTATAAGCAGGAAGGTGCTGCTTATGGACTAGTTCGTTGCGGTGAACTCACCATTGAGATCAATATGCCCGTAAGTGGGAAGTTGGTACAGATAAACAGGCAACTGTTAACCAAGCAAAATCTGAATCTCTTATCTATACGCGTGCCGGATAACTGGCTAGCTATGATTTTGTCTGATGAAGTGAAAACTACAGGGTTACTTTGTCCCAAAGCATATCTGGAATTACTGGCATCAAAACAATAATACGATTACGGAAGCCACTGCTTTTGCCTTGAACTTAACTGTACAGCCGTTAGTCCTGAATTAACCAATTGCTTGTCTTCTACAGCCAGCGCGCCACAGATAGC
>DALYHN010000271.1:0-3029 GCA_031970875.1 Chitinophagaceae bacterium | reverse complement strand
CATCCAAGCTCACTTCTTGTCGCTTAGACAAATCCTGAGGTTCAGAAGTTAGATTGCCATTCTCATCCACATAAGCGATCATATTGTCCAACACATTACCATCACGGGCATTTTCTTTTCGCTCACGCTTTCGCTCTTCTTTGTCTTTTTTAGCTTGTTGCTTTTTTTTCTCACGATCACGCTTGCTCCAGAATTCTGCCATGTAGTTGTTTTTTATGTTTTGTAGATTGAACAGGCATCTTGTTTTTTACAACGGTAAAAGACGAAACGGTGTTCGTTTGTTGACGCATTGGCGAGTTACCAGAAAAGCTATGTGCCGTTGATGGTATTCGTTTCTGAATCAGTTTCTCAATTGAAGTTAAAAAGTTTTTCTCTTCGGGGTCACAAAAACTAATGGCACTGCCGCTAAAGCCGGCACGACCGGTTCGACCAATACGATGCACGTAAGTTTCCGGAACAGCTGGTAAATCAAAATTGAGTACATGACCCAACTCATCGATATCAATACCACGGGCAGCAATATCGGTAGCCACCAATACCCTGATCTTCCCTCTTTTGAAGTTGGTTAATGCCAACTGTCTGGCATTCTGCGATTTATTACCATGAATGGCATCAGCAGCAATACCCGCTTCGCTCAATTTCTTGGCCAATTTATTGGCTGCATGCTTCATCTGCGTGAATATGAGCAGCGAATTGATTTGCGTATTCTCCAATAACTGAATCAATAAAGGCAATTTCTGGTGCTTGGCAATATGGTATACCGATTGATCAATGCGATCAACAGTAGACGATACTGGCGCCACAGTAACTTTTACCGGATCAACCAATAATCGCTGGGTTAACTGCTGAATTTCTGGTGGCATAGTAGCCGAGAAAAATAAGGTCTGACGTTGTTCAGGCAATTGTGCAATCACCCGCTTGATGTCATGAATAAAACCCATATCCAGCATACGATCAGCTTCATCCAATACAAAGTATTCAATATCCCTCAGGCTAACCAGCCCTTGTTGAATCAAATCGATTAAGCGACCGGGTGTAGCCACCATCAACTCAACACCTCTTTGCACCTGTTGTACTTGAGCATGTTGCGACACACCACCGAACACAACCACGTGCTTAAGCGAAAGGTATTTGCCATATGCTGCAATACTATCGCCAATTTGAATAGCCAGCTCTCTTGTGGGCGTTAGAATCAACGCCTTGGGCATTTGCCCAATTGATTGCTGTTGCTTAGCAGCATGTAATTGCTGTAAAATGGGAATCACAAAAGCTGCAGTTTTACCTGTACCTGTTTGTGCACAACCCAATAAATCTCTTCCTGCTAATATTTCAGGTATTGCTTGTTGCTGAATTAATGTAGGATTGGTGTACCCCTCTTTTGCCAGGGCACGAAGAATTGGCTCAATAATAGCCATTTGTTGAAATAACATTCGTAAAATTTAACTGTAAAAAATGTGACAAGGCTGCTATGCAAGTGCAAAGCACATCATCTGCCTTACGTTAGCTACACAAAGTATTTGGGAAGAATGCACGAAACAACTAAACAAATAAAAAGTAGTGGACTACTATAAGAATGGCAAAGATAGCTGAATCAAGCCAGAATACAGATAAAGCTTTGTGAATATGTTATCATGCGCAGCTTAATAACTTCGCTGCAGTCTGACAACTAATGCATTAGCGCCAATCCTTCACGCAATAAAAAACCGCCTTTCGGCGGTCTGTCATTATTTATTTGAAAATCACTCGAAACGTTGCTGAGTCTTTATTCGTTGTTGTTGTAACAGAACTCACTCGCACTTTGGTTACTACCCATAGTTGTCTAGGTAGATTACTAACTGCTGTATTCACCAATGTATCCTTGGTAGTAAATGCAGGTGTTTGTGGTGTAACAGCCGTACCACTTGCTTCCTGATTAGCGAGTATTTCAATTTTAATACCACCTGGAGGCATTTTGCTCTTGAGCTGTAATTTGAATGGATAATTGGCTGCAGCACTAAACGCCCCATTGGTAGCATCAATGGTAAAAGAAATTTTATCCTCTCCAATACCAGTGTCAGGCTTTTTACAAGCAGCAAGCCCCGCAATCACTGCAATCACCAATAAATATTTTTGCATGCTTCGCATGGATTAGAATTTAAGAATTTTCAATACGGCTTTGTGCTTACCATTGCCCACTTCCACATAATACATACCGGCAGGCAATGTTGCAATCGGAATCCATTGCTGCTTCTGTCTGGTCACCAAAGATTTCACTGGGCGACCATCATTGCTCAGCAAACGAACACGCATATCACTCACAGGTGTCTTGCTAAACTCCAACATGATTTGATCACTAGCCGGATTTGGGAAAATCTGCACAGTACCCAACTCAGGTGTGATGGTTGTTAACCCGGTTACCAAAAGATTATACACCAAGCTAGTATCCGCACATCCTCCTGCATTGGTTACACGAACACGGTAATTACCTGCAGACAATGGACGATAGAAATACTGATTAGCCCCTGTTAAGGCTGAATTACTCAGAATCCACTGATAGCTGGAATAACCCTGGCTGACAGATAGCTCTGCACCATTCCAAGTAATAGTTGGTCTTACAGGAGCACCAAATACCAAAGCAGATACTCTTGCTCTTGGTCCCTCACATCCTTGCGGACTAGTTTGTGAAACGAAATAATCTTGTATGAAAACAGAATCCGTTCTTGGCGTTGGCGCTGTGCTGGATCCTGTTCCACCCGTTGCTGCTGTATACCACAACAAAGTATGTCCGGGCAAAGCTGTAGCCGTCATCGGCGCAGGCGTTCCACCCACACAATAGAATGCACTAGGAGCAACAGGCGCTGCAGGTAATTTATTCAAAGTCACACTAGCAATAGCGCTTTCATCGCTTCGGCAACCTTCTGCAGAAGTGATCACAACAGTATAATCCCCACTCCTTGTCGCATTCAATGTACTATCATTGGCGCCTATCAATAAGCCACCGTTGAGGTACCACTGATACCCACGATAAGTTGTACCTGCACGCAATAAAA
>DALYHN010000270.1:0-3032 GCA_031970875.1 Chitinophagaceae bacterium | reverse complement strand
CAGGTATCAATGACTGGCAAGCAGCTTTCGAAAAAGCTGGTTTCAAAAATGCCATAATGGGTAAAGAGTGGCCAGAGAATGACAGCACCATGAGCATGGAAGATGCACGTTATTCTGTGGTTCGCTATTTCGCTTCTGATATTGAGAACGCTTACGGTCCTAACGTACACGATCCACGCAGCGGTGAAATTCTGGAAAGCCACATCGGTTGGTACCACAACGTAATGAAGCTGGTTCATGACTGGTATATGGTTCAGACTGCAGCAGTTGATCCAGGTGCACGCAAAATGAAATATGATGATGATTTGATGGGCGATCTGATTCGCTTTGTATCCTCACATGAAGTAGGTCATACTTTAGGTCTCGCACACAACATGGGTAATAGCTCTAAGACACCAGTTGAAAAACTGCGTGACAAAGCATGGGTTGAAGCCAATGGCCATACTGGTTCTATCATGGACTATGCACGTTTCAACTACGTAGCACAGCCTGAAGATAATATCAGCCGTAAAGGTTTGTATCCACGCATTGGCGACTATGATAAGTGGGCCATCAAGTGGGGCTATGGTTATATCCCAGGTAGCAACGAAGAAGAAACAGAAAAGAACAGCAGCAAGATGGTAACTGCAGCGCTGAAAGAAAATCCACGTCATTGGTTTGGTACTTATGAGCGTGGTAACAGAGCCGATCCACGTAGCCAGAGTGAAGACCTGTCTGACAATGCTGTAAAAGCAAGTGAGTATGGTATCAAGAATCTGCAGCGCATTATCAAAGGTTTACCTGAGTGGACGAAAGAAGAAGCTGATCAGTATGAGAACTTGGGTACGATGTATGTTCAATTGCTAGGCCAGTTCCGTCGCTATGTTGGCCATGTAACTGCTAACGTAGGTGGTGTGTATGAAACATTCAAGACTGCTGATGAAAACGAAGCAGTATATGAAATCACCCCTAAGAGCAGACAAAAAGAAGCTGTTGCATTCCTGAACAAGCAAGTGTTTGAAACACCAACTTGGTTGATTGATAAGAATATCTGGAATAAAATCAACAACCCAATTGCCAATGACCCAGTTGTTGGTATGCAAGAAGGTGCATTGTCTGGCTTAGTTAGCGCAGACAGATTAAACCGTATGCAGATCAGTGCTGAGCGTTTCGGTCTTGACAAAGGCTATACGCCAATGGAAATGTTGAGCGATGTTGAAAAAGGCATCTTCAGTGAACTGAGCAGCAAGAAGCCTATCGACTTCTACCGTCGCTTAGTGCAGAAGAGCTATGTAGACAAGCTGGTGAACATCCTTACTCCTGCTGCTGCACAAACTGTTTCAGTACCTGGTTTTGGTACACTTACAGTTGGCACAGATACGCGTAAGAGCGATGTACCTGCCATCGTACGTGCACAACTGGTAAGTCTGCGCAGCCAAATCAACACAGCTGCTGCGGGCACAACAGATAAGATGAGCAAAGTGCATCTGCAAGACCTGTCTGAGAAAATCAAGCAGGCTTTGGATCCTAAATAAACATCGGTTGAATTGTTAAAAAGCTCCGGTTTCTTGCCGGAGCTTTTTTATTGGTGCATCTTGCAACAGTAATTATACCATGAGAAAATATCTACTCTTTACATTGTTCGTTTTTGCATGCTTCAGTGGTATGACACAATCAAAAACCATTCACGGTTATTTGATCGATAGTGTTTCACGCAAACCTGTTGCCTTAGCAAGCATAACCAATACAGTCACCAAACAAACCGTGGTAAGTAATCAGGCAGGTAAGTTTCGAATGAATGTAAATGCCGGGCATATCCTTTCCTTTGCAGCAGTGGGTTATGGATTTGATACAGTTTTGCTTGGATTGGATTTTAAAGACACGATTTATGTTCAGATGAAAACATTGGGCAGACAATTGGCCGATGTTACTGTAGTAGCTAATAAAAAATGGAGCCGCTATCAATTAGACAGCATACAACGCAGAGCAGAGTTCTTGCAAGCTGTAGGTGGCGATTACAAGATTCCCACTTTTGCTTTATCGAATTCAGGTGCAGGCCTTGGCTTTAATCTCGATCGATTTTCTAAACATGAAAAGCACAAGCGAAAAGCATTTGTATTCTTTGATGAACAAGAGCAAGAAGCGTATATCAACTATTATTTTACACAAGAATTGGTACAACAGTATACGGGACTCACTGATGAAAAACTACATGCTTTCATGCAAGCGCACAGACCACCATACAAGTGGTTGAGAAAATACCATACTGAGGAAGACCTCAAGTATTACTTGAATGATCAGTTGAAGATATTTTTTGGAAGAAAATAATTACTCGTAACGCAGGGCTACAATAGGATTCAGCTTAGCCGCTTTCATTGCAGGATATAGACCAGCCAGCAAACCTACTACGGTACAGATGATGATACCGGTAACCACCCATCCCCAAGGAATGAGGAAACCTGTTCCTAATACTATCCCGAATAAATTGCCAACCAGTACACCAAGAATGATACCGAAAATAGCGCCCAGCAAGCTGATAATCATACTTTCGAACAAGAATTGCTGACGCACATTGCTGCGCTTTCCGCCGATGGCTTTAATCAACCCTACTTCTTTGGTTCTTTCATTTACAGCTACGAGCATAATATTCATCAAACCGATTGCAGCACCTATCAATGTAATCAAGCCAATCGCGCCAGCAGAACCGGTAATGCTGCTCAAGAAACCGATAAAGAGCTCAGCGAATTTATCGCTCTTCTCAATCACGAAATTATCATCATCAATTGGTTGCAATTTGCGCACTGCTCTGAACGCCGCAGTAGCTTCACCAATAGCAGGCTCTAATTCATTTACATTGGCCACCATCACACCCATCATATAGCTTGGCGATGATCTGGCTAGTCTGTTCACATTTCTGTAAGAAGTAATCACCACATCATCCTGACGCAACATTGCGCTAGAACCTTTGGGCTTCAACAACCCTACTACACGATAAGGAATGCTACCGATTCGAATGACTCTATCTAAACAACGCGACTTATCTGCACCAAATA
>DALYHN010000269.1:0-3052 GCA_031970875.1 Chitinophagaceae bacterium | reverse complement strand
ACATCATGCACGCGTAAGATTTGTGCACCATGCATGAGGCCGATCGTATTTAAAACGGTGGTTCCATTTAAGGCTTCAGCTGCTGAGATATTCAGTGTTTTGTAGATGGTCGACTTGCGCGAAATGCCCACCAAAATAGGGCAGTGTAAGAGCTCCAGTGCGCGTAAGTTTTTGAGCAATTGAAAGTTGTGGGCAATGGTTTTGCCAAACCCAAAGCCTGGATCAATGATTACATCTGTGATGCCGGCTTGATGGCATTTTTCGACTTGTTGAATAAAGAAATCCAGGACTTCTGTTACAACATTATTGTATTGCGGATTATCCTGCATGGTAGCTGGATCACCCTGCATATGCATACACACATAGGGCACTTGTAATGTGCCAACTGTTGTCAACATGGCCTCATCCAAATTACCGCCGCTGATATCATTCACGATACAAGCGCCCGCTGAAACAGCTGCTTGAGCAACTGCAGCATGATACGTATCCACAGAAATGAATGTCTCCGGAAATGCTCTATACACTGCTTCAATAGCTGGTACAACACGATCTATCTCCGCACTCGCGCCAATTTGCTCACTGCCAGGTCTGGTGCTTTGTCCGCCCAAGTCCAAGATAGTTGCCCCATCTTCCAACATGCGCCCAGCTGTTTGTACAATTTCATCCAAAGCGGTATGTCTGCTATTGGCATAGAAGGAGTCGGGTGTAGTATTGATGATACCCATTACTAGAGGTTTCTCCAGTGTCAATAAACGGCCTTTGCAGTTGAGTGTTAACATTGCAGGTATTCAAGTATATTGCGAGGGTTCAAAGATAGTAAGGCAAAGATGAGTAATACCAACAATCAATACGATCAGGCAGTTGCTTCCTGTAAAGATATTTTTATTAAAAAGACTACCGACTATGGCACTTCTTGGCGTGTACTGCGCACGATTTCTGTAGTAGACCAGATTTTCATTAAGGCATTACGCATCAGAACGATTCAGGATAAAGGTGTGCAGCGAGTAGGTGATGATATTGCTTCTGAGTTCAAGGGCATTATCAACTATGGTGTTATTGGTTTGATACAATTGGCATTGGATAAGCCAGCTGTAGAAGACGTGGCAGTTGCACAAGTAAATGCCTGGTATGATCAATATATCGGTCAGGCTAAAGCTACGATGCTCGATAAGAACCATGATTATGGTGAAGCTTGGCGCGATATGAGTCAGCAAAGTTTTGCTGATTTGATTTTGGTGAAGCTGCTACGTATCAAGCAAATTCTAAGCAACGATGGCAAAACCCTGATCAGTGAGGGTATTGATGCCAACTATATTGACATCATCAATTACGCAGTCTTTGCATTGATCTTGATGGAGGAGAGCAAACATTGATATGCTACAAGCAATCAACATAGCACTTCGTTGGCTGGTGGGACTTCTGTTCATAGTATCAGGCTTGGTAAAAGTGAATGATCCTGCAGGGTTGAGTTATAAAATGCAGGAATTCTTTGAAGTATGGGGCTGGCATGGCTTACATGATTATACACTTTGGCTGGCCATTGTCATGAATATATTTGAAGTGGTGGCCGGTGTTGCGTTGATCACAGGATGGCAGCAGAAATTATTCAACTGGTTGCTTTTATTACTCATACTAGTATTTACATTTCTTACAGGGTACGCTTTATTCTCAGGTAAGATTAAGACCTGTGGCTGTTTTGGCGATTGTTTGCCTTTAACACCTGCCATGTCTTTTGGAAAAGATATAGTCTTGCTTTGCTTGATTCTTTTGTTCTTCAAAATGCCTTATGCTTCCAGGTTTCAAACGCGCACATCTGTCATGCTAATTGCATTGGCTTTTGTATTCAGTGCTTGGGCACAGGTATTTGTATTGAAGCATTTGCCCTTCGTGGATTGCCTGCCTTATAAAAAAGGAAACAATATTCTGCAGCAAATGCAGCGTCCAGATGGTTCACTGCCCGATAGTATTAGTATCGTCTATCGCTACCTCAAAAATGGCAAAGAACTCAGTTTTGACGCCGAACATTTTCCGGATGATTTCGATAGTACTTATGTATTTCTCGATAGAAAGGATGTGATTATCCGTAAAGGTGATGCTGTACCGCCTATCACCGATTTTAGCTTACATACGCTGAGTAATACAGATACCACACAAAAACTGTTTCAATTCATACAGCCATATTATCTGCTGTTTATGAAAGATGCGTCAGTAAATGATGCTCGGGCTTTGCGTGATTTGATTCAAGCACTTACAGGTACAGACCAGCAATGGTGGTTAGTAACTGCAGATGTGGATGCAGCCTTACAGTATGCTGGCCCTACACATATCCTGAAAGCGGATGCAACCGTTATCAAAACTGCGGCCAGGGTAAATCCTACTTTGTTCAAAATGAGGGGCGCTTTGATTGAAGGTAAACGTGCTTTAGCTGATGCCAAGCAATTGATTCAACCCAATCCATAAACATGCTGCGATACTTAGCCAGAAAATTATTCTACGGATGCCTGGTATTGCTGGGTGTAGTCTTATTGATATTTTTCTTGTTTCAAGGTTTTGGCGATCCCGCTCGCTTGGTCATTGGACAAACAGGGGATAGCGCTACGCTGAATAATATTCGAAAAGAATTGGCGCTGGATCAGCCTAAGTCGGTACAATTGTTACAATACCTCAATGATGTATCGCCCATTGCTGTACACAGTAAAAGCGAGATTGCATCCAAGCAACTCAAAGGCTGGTTCTTCGGTAGTGATGATCAACAATTCGCTATTAAGTTTCCTTATCTACGTCAGTCGTATCAATCTAAAAAGCCTGTAGCAGATGTTCTTTTAGAAGCTTTGCCAGGCACTTTGTTATTGGCTGCGGCTGCAATGTTGTTTGCAACAGTTTTGGGAATTGTACTCGGCGTAATTGCTGCAACCAATAAAGACACTTGGATGGATACAGGTGCTGTTTTCTCCAGTGTGTTGGGTATCTCAGCCCCATCATTTTTTATGGGTATTCTGATTGCTTATTTGTTTGGGTTTATTTGGCATCAATATACAGGTCTACCCATGAC
>DALYHN010000268.1:0-3112 GCA_031970875.1 Chitinophagaceae bacterium | reverse complement strand
CCTTTGGCATTCATGTGCAGGTTATCTGCCTTAAAGATATCTGTCATCACATTGCCATCAGGTTGCAACATGGGCGTGTATACATCAATATAAGCTGTACGCTTTTGTGCTGCGAGAAAGTCCTTAATCGCTGCATTAGCAGCAACATATTTAGTCAAAAATTTCTGACGAGACGGACTTGGCTTCATGTACACAAAAGCTAGGGGCACACGTTTATACTTAGCACGAATCATCCCAAATAAGGTCTTAAATCGCTCCACAACAGTAGGCACAGAAACCGTATCGCTAGCGGCAAAATCATTCTCACCACAGTAAATAATGATTTGCTTTGGGCGATACTTGAATATCACATCATCGGCATAACGAATTACATCGGGTAAAGAAGAACCTCCAAAACCTCGATTGATCATTTTTCTGCCGGGGAAATAATCCTGCCAATTATCCCAGAGCCTGAAAGAAGAGCTACCTACTAAGAGAATCGCTTTCTTAGGCGGCATGGTGATACTATCCTGCTTGCGAAAAGCTGCGATCTCGTTTGCAAAAGGCTGCGCAAATACGAGTTGGACAGAAAATAGTGTCACAATCAAGAAAAAGAAACGACGCATATCAATCTACTTTTACGGGTTTGGTTCTTACAGAAACTCCGTTCTCATTTACTGCTTCAATGGAATAATAATAAGTGCTATTCGCATCCATTGCTTTCATCCAATATTCATTATTGCTATGCACCATAATACTTGTATATAACTTATCCGGATGTGTGCCGTAATAGATATTATAGGCAAAGGCATTGTCCACAGGTTTCCATTTAATGAATGCACTACGCTTATCCTTCTCTGTGCGCAATACAATAAATCCTTTCACTTCATCCGGCTTAGCTCCATTACCATTACCAAAAACACGCAAACCGCTGATGGCAAATTTACCGGTTGGCATGGCGATATTCTCCAGTTTGATAAATCTTGTTTGCACAGCTTGCGGAAGTTCTACATAATCATGCGGAATATCTTTTTCATTATTGCTTTTATCGATCAGTAACTGCCATTTCTTACCATCTGTTGAATGCCAGAGCTTGTAACGATGCGCTTGATTGGCAATTTTACCCAATCTATCCGTGGCCACATCCTGATCTGCATAATTAATTTGTATCGCATTAACGGTGCTGACATTACCCAAATCGGTTTGAATATATTCACCCGCATTACCTGTTGCTGCGCTCCAGTAGGTTTTGATCAGTTCATCCACCGCGTTATTGGGCAAGTAACCACCAAGTGTGGATGATACCTGTACTGGTTTATTGTAGTTGAGCAGCATCCAGCCGGTGAAATAAGGCGATTTTCCATCCTTTCCATATCCATCTGCAATGTCTTTAGAAGGAATATAATGCGGATAGTCACCAAATGTCGTATTACAGTACATCATATCATCTGCATCAAAACCGGTGGGCCAAACACCCAATCTTCTTTCAAATGTGTTTTTAACCGATACAACAGTTGTAGATATGTGCCAGTACTTTCCAAAATTATCCTGAAACGTAGCGCCATGACCGGCTCCACGAACAAAGCCACCCAGTTTTATACTCAGCGGATCAGGCATGGCCCTAAATGGACCAAGCGGATTCTCGCCTACCAATAGCCCATCTGCATAGCCACTGAATTCTGTTCCCGGTGCACCATATTGCAGGTAGTATTTGTTTTTGTGCTTAGTCATATGGCTACCCTCAATAAAGGGATCAAGGAAGGTATTGTCCATATGCTCACCAAATCGCTGCCAACCAAAACGCCAGGGTTCGAGCAAATACATTTCTTTTCTTGTACCCATGGGTTGCATGGTTTTCCTATCTAGCTCCACACCATACATCGGAAACTTATTGCTGCTGCCGTTATACATATAGAGCTTACCATCCGTATCAGTAAAAAAGGAAGGATCCCAGCCACCAATATCGAATGAATCTACCAGGGGTTTCCACTCATTGGCTTTGGGATTTGTGCTCATCCAGATGGTGAAATTGCGTGTATAGGTTGAACCAAAAACAAGCATCGTATCCCCAATAATGCCTACAGCGGGTGCACAGAGTTCATCATAGCCTGCATTCCAGGGACGTAGAAATCGTCTGCTGTGGAAAGTCCAATTGAGCATATCTGCACTATGCCAGTACCCCCATTGATTGGTGCTGAAGAGATAATAATCTCCTTTATAATTCACCACAACAGGATCAGCTGTAGCACGATGCCTGCCCCACTCACTAAAGTTGGGAATAGGCGTGTATCCGTAATCAATATTGATAGGATTACAGTAGGTTTTCTGCTGTGCTTCTGCACCCATTGCCATACAACAAGCAAATACCAACAAGTACCACTTTTTCATTTTCTCCGTGTTTAGTTTACGCAAATGTGCATCTACACTCCAAGTAGCTGCGCCTTCAAAAAAATAGATCAATGCCAATAACACAAATAAGAAAGGATGCTGGTCTTCATACCAAAACCTTCCCTTACCGATAAAGAAAGTAATATACAACATCGCTACAGCCATGCACACTGCTACGATTCGCGTACCAAACCCAATGGCCAAGAGTATGCCCGTTACAAACTCTAGTCCTTTTCCTACATAGACAATTCGCTCTGGAGAAGAAAAATTCTGAAATGCTTCCCAATCGTAATAAGTACGCATGGTAGCTGCATCAAAAACTTCCATGCCATGAAAAGCCATGAGTAAGCCAGTTGCCATACGCAATATGGCTAAGCCATACGGACTAATTGTATCCATCTGTATGCGCATATTATCATTCGTTTTGTTTGAGTGAGCGAACAGCATGGTCTACCGCACGAGCTGTCAATGCCATGTAAAGAATACTGGGACTCTGATTACCTGTACTCGTCATGCAAGCGCCATCTGTTACAAATACATTTTTACAAGCATGCACCTGGTTCCATTCATTCAGCAAAGATGTTTTGGGGTCTCTGCCCATACGCACACCGCCCATTTCGTGAATATCCAGTCCTGGGGCCTGTTTACTATCATGCCAATGAATATTTGTTGCGCCGGCTGCTTCCATCATCAGCTTACCCTGCTCAAAGAAATCTTTCAGCATTTTCTCATCGTTCTCATCATA
>DALYHN010000267.1:0-3115 GCA_031970875.1 Chitinophagaceae bacterium | reverse complement strand
ATGGCGCCAACACCTAAGAAGGTAAGGGTTGTTTTCTTGTCGAGCTGATGTGTTGTCTTGAATTGAAAATCCCAATAGTTAGGTCGAATAGGTAAATCAATTGCCTGAAACAAAAACTGCAAATAGCTTCTTCTTGCAGAAGCAAGGAAAGTGTGTTTCTTGTCTTTGGAAAGTGGTCCTTCAAAAGTAGTAGCTAGTTCTGTGGCACTTAAGCGGATGTTACCCTGCACGCGATTGGTGTTACCTTTCTTTTGCCTGAATTCAAAAACAGAGGACAAGGCATTATCGAATCTTGCATCAAAAGCAGAGCTGCTCAGTTTTACATCTTCAATAAAGCTCACGTTCAAAATACCTTGCGGTCCGCCGCTGCTACCTTGTGTGGCAAAGTGGTTGATCGTTGGGATTTCGATACCATCTAAATAGAAAACATGTTCATTGGGCGCACCACCACGGATGATGATATCGTTACGGAAGCCACCGCCTGCGGCTCCACCACCAACACCGGGTAAGCTTTGAATTACTTTAGAGATATCGAAATTACCACCGGGGTTAGCCCTGATTTCTTCAGTGGTTAATCGCTGCACACTCAATGGTGTTTCCAGGGTAGCTGCTTTAGCTGTTTTTCTACTGGAGCGAACGGTTACATTACCCAGTTCAGATGCAACTGGCTCCATTTCAGCCAGAATGGTTTGTTCATTACCTGTTGTAATGATGATGTTGTATTTCAATAGTTCTGCATAACCAAGTCCCGAGAACTGTATGGTATAGGCTTTTACTGGTATGCCTGTAATTCTGAAACGACCTGCACTATCAGTTACTGTAGCTTTATTGGTGCTCTGTAGCTTTACCGTAATGCCGCCGAGGGGCGCGCTGTTGTTTTTATTGGTTACAGTACCTGACACTGAACCTGTATTCTGTGCTTTTACCTGCAGTATGGTCAGCAATATGACCAATACACTCATCCTAAACTTCATGGTTGCTGTATTTTAAAATGGAGAACAAAATTAGCATGAAATTGTTCTAAAATGGTATAATTTTATACATATTTGTTGTAATAAACGCTGTTTATGAACTATTTGTTGATCAAAAACCTGATGAATGAGCTGGAACGCTACGAGCAGGAGGGCCATAATAGTACTGATGTTCAAGCATTTGCAGCTTGGCTTTCAGGTGCCCAGCATCGTTTTCAGGTCCCAGCTATTCCGGATGGTGCTATCAGTGGCGAAACATTGGAAAGCATGATTAGCAAACTGGTGGTGTTCATGAACCGATATGCACGTATGTATGTGAAGAAGGCTTTGGAAGGAACCGGAATCAATAGTTTCGATGAGTTTACCTTTTTGATTGCGCTATATCCCTTTGGGAGTATGACTAAGATGGAGTTGATAGAACGCAATATCCAAGAAAAGCCCACAGGCATGGAAGTAATCAGGCGTTTATTGGAAAAGGGTTATCTGGATCAACAAGATGATCCAAAAGATGGCAGGAGTAAGCGACTGACCTTAACTGCAGCAGGCCGACAAACCCTCGAAGGCAGTTTTCAGGCCATGACGAAGGTTACCCATATTGTTTCCGGTAATTTATCTGAGGAAGAGAAGCTACAATTATTGTTTATCCTACAAAAACTGCATGAATTTCATCAGCCCATTTATCAATCCAAAAAAGAACCCGATCTAGACCAGTTGCTGATGCAGCACAATATTGCTCCGGTCCTGTAATTCCTGATTTGTCTGTTGTTTCTTCAGTTATATTTATTGCCTTAATTACTGTTTATGAAGAAACCCCTGATTCTGGCCGTGTCTTGCATCCTTGCAATAACGGTTCAGGCACAAAAGAAACCACTGGATCATAGTGTGTACGATAGCTGGCAAAGCGTCGGTGAACGTATGATCAGCAACGATGGAAAGTTTGTGGTCTATGCAGTTAACCCGCAGGAAGGAGATGGCACTTTGTACATTCAGTCCAGCGATGGCAGTTTCAAAAAAGAAATTGCAAGAGGGTATAATGCAACCATCAGCGAAGACAATCAATATGTTTTCTTCCGCATTCGTCCGCTATTTAAGGATACCAGAGAAGCGCGTATCAAGAAGCGCAGGCCAGACGATATGCCTAAAGACAGTTTGGGTATCTATGTATTAGGCAAGGATCAGCTAACCAAACTGCCTCGCGTAAAATCATACAAAACACCAGAGAAAGCATCAGGCTGGTTGGCGTATCATTTAGAGAAAGCATTGCCTGAAGCACCTGCACAACGTCAACGTCCAGATTCAGCAACGCAATTGCAGCAACTCACACGCATGGCAGATAGTTTGCTGAAAGTAGCAGATAGTATTCGTGCTAAAGTAAGTGAAGCGCAAACCAAAGGTTTGGCTGTTTTGCAAAATAGAAGCAATCGTCCTGCAACTGCAGTAAGACCAGCAGAAGAACCGGTAGAAGAAGGAACAGACTTGGTTGTACGTAATACCAACTCTGGAAGAGAGAATCGTATCAAGCTGGTAAATGAATTTTACTTCAGTAAGAATGGAAGTAAATTATTGGTAGAGACTTCTCGTAAGAATGGGGATACTGCAACCAAAGCATTGGTGTTGTGGTATGATCTCAATAGCTGGAAAGCAGATACTTTATTGAAAGGCTTCAATGATGCGAAAAACTATGCTATTAGCGAAGATGCAACACAGGTGGCTTTTGTTGCAGAGCGCGATAGTGCTACTAAGGCATTGCGTAAGTTCTATCGCTTATGGCATTATCAGCAGGGTATGGCTGCAGCAAGTATTAAAGCCGACCGTGTTACCAAAGGTGTAGTAGGAGGCTTAACCGTGAGTCCTGATTACAACAATAATTTTAGCAAAGACGGTAAGAAATTATTCTTTGGGCTTGCGCCGATTCGTCCGGTGAAAGATACTAACCTCGTTGACTTCGAAACAGCTCGTTTGGATATCTGGAATCACAAGGATGATGAATTACAGCCTCAACAATTGGTAACACTGCAGCAGACATTGCGCAGAAGCTTTTTGTCTGTATGGCATGTAGGTGATGATAAAATTGTGCAGTTGGCAGATGAGGATTGTGATATGGTGATTCCTGCTAATGAAGGCAATGCAGATATCGCACTAGG
>DALYHN010000266.1:0-3115 GCA_031970875.1 Chitinophagaceae bacterium | reverse complement strand
CATTCAAAACATCCACTACTTCCAATTGGTGTTTTTGACCCAACTGGTAATCGTTCATATCATGTGCAGGCGTTACTTTCAACGCACCTGTACCAAAATCTTTTTCTACGTATTCATCAGGGATGATGCGAATTAATCTATTGATCAGCGGAACCAATGCATATTTACCATGCAATGCCTGATAGCGTTCGTCATCGGGGTGCACGCAGAGTGCAGTATCGCCCATAATGGTTTCAGGGCGCACTGTGGCGATGGTAATGTATTCGTTTGTTGCAGCACCATTGGCATCAGCAATCGCGTAACGAATATGGTATAGTTGCTGATTAGTGGTTTTACGAATTACCTCTTCATCGCTCAACGCAGTCTTGGCTTTCACATCCCAGTTAATCATTCGCTTGCCGCGATAGATATAGCCCTTCTCATATAAATCCACAAATACCTTAATCACGGATTCGTAGTAATGTGGATCCATGGTGAAGGAAGTACGGTTCCAGTCGAGGCTACAACCCATTTTGCGCAACTGCTGCAGAATGATGCCACCATATTTTTCCTTCCACTCCCAAGCGTAGTTGAGGAACTCCTCTCTGCTCAAGGAAGATTTGGTAATACCCCTCTCACGAAGCATCTGCACCACTTTTGCTTCAGTAGCAATAGAAGCGTGGTCTGTACCTGGTACCCAGCAGGCATTTTTGCCGCTCATGCGTGCACGGCGGGTGAGAATATCCTGAATGGTATTATTCAAACAATGGCCCATATGCAATACCCCCGTTACATTCGGAGGGGGGATCACGATGGTATAGGGTTCTCTCTCGTCGGGTGTACTATTGAAATAGCCTTTGCTCAGCCAATGTTCGTACCACTTGCTATCCGTTTCTGATGGGGTAAAATTCTTGCTCAGTTCCATGGTTGCTGCATAATTAACAGGGTGGCAAAAGTAACGAAAAGCAGCGGCAGCCGTTGGGGTAAAGGCATAAAAAAGCCGCTTCCGTGAACGGACGCGGCGATATGCACATGAGAAAAAAGACTTACCAGATCATTAAACGGGTGGGAATGGCGTCATCGGGCACCATGGTAGTTTCCTGTCCGCCTGATTCTAATTGGATAGTTTGCAGTTGTATGGCCGCCTGTTCACGAATAGTCTTAGCCTTATCCATACAAACCTTAGCTGTATTGCAGGTGGTTTCGCCCAGTTTTTTAACCGAACGTATTTGTTTACAAGATGTTCCGCTTAAGAGCGCAACACACAAAAGGGTAAAGATGTATTTCATTTTTGCAGCAGATTCAGTGTAAAATTAACCAGTACTACCTTATTATCAGGTTAACCAGTGTTACATAATCCTTAACGGGCGTTAAGGAAGAATGTTACAACTGTGTTACTAGTTTTTTTATTGGTCACAAAACCAGTCAGATTATTACGGCACGCGCAAAAAAAAGACCGACTTGCGAGTCGGTCAGACAATTTACAAGTGTATACAACCCTGCCTGCAATGCCTTATGGATTGCAAGTAATTGACAAACAGTCGTCTGTATCAACCAAGCAGGAGCTTAGTTATTTGGGCATATCAACGATGTATGCAATGGTAATAATCACACTAAATACCAGTGTAATCACCAAAGCATAGAGCATACCCTGCTTGAAATTGTTGTTTAAGTGGAGATGTTCCATGGCCAGCATTTTAAGTGAAGAATAGGGGGGAAAGCCTTTGCTGCTGTTGAGCCACGCAATTAATGAAATCCAGTGCTAGTAGTTTGTCCGATTTGCTGGTATAAAAATACTGTAAATTGCCTTTTTGAAAACAAGATTTTTGTCATTTTTTCAGATTTGCAATTTGCAGTAGTTGATATAGAAACCACGGGCGGTTGGCCCAATGAGCATGGCATCACGGAAATCGCTATTGTATTACACGATGGCAAGAAGGTAGAGCGTGTCTATGAACAATTGGTCAATCCACAGCAACCCATTCCCATCTATATTCAGGGTATGACGGGTATTACCGATGCAATGGTATCTAAAGCACCCATATTTTCAGCAGTTGCGGCTGAAGTGTACGACTTATTGAAAGACAGGGTATTCGTGGCGCACAACGTCAATTTCGACTACTCATTTGTGAAGCATCAACTGAAAATGGCCGGATTCGATCTGCAATCACCCAAACTCTGCACGATCCGGCTTGCCCGAAAAGTATTTCCCGGGTTACATAAATACGGACTGGGTAGCTTAACCAGGGAATTGGACATCACTATCTCGAACCGGCACCGTGCCGGCGGTGATGCTTTGGCGACAGCACAAGTACTGGAAAAAGTGATGGCTAAGGATGGGATGAATACCATTCAGGAGATGTTTCTGCGCGAGAATAAAGAGCAATTATTGCCACCAAATCTCCCGGCAACGCAAGTGAAAAACCTGCCTTACGAACCAGGTGTTTACTATTTCCACGATGCCAAAGGAAAAGTGATCTATGTGGGTAAGGCCAAGAATATTAAATTTCGGGTAACCAATCATTTTACGGGACTGAATACAGGTCGTAAGAGACAGGAATTTCTACGCAATATTTACAGCATCAGTTATCAAACTTGTCCAACAGAATTTTCTGCATCCATTTTTGAAAGTGTGGAGATCAAAAGACTTTGGCCACGCTATAATAAGAGTCAGAAAAACTATGAGCAACTCTGGGGAATTTACGCTTTTGAAGACCAGTTGGGCTATCAGCGATTAGCTGTAGATAAAAAAAGAAAATACACACAACCAATTCAAACTTTTGCCAATAGAACAGATGCACATCGTGCATTGTGGAAACTGGTACGGGAGCATACTTTACACGCTGGCTTGTGTTTTCTTGATAAAACAATACAAACTCCCTTACCACCAGTCAAAGCACACAATGCTTTGGTGGAAAGTGCGATTGCTTCGTTTCAGGAGAATAACAGCACGTTTATCATCAGTGAGACAGATTTTGATTGCATACTGATAGAAGACGGAAAATTTTATGGAATTGGCTCCGTAGCCCAATCAGTACACGGACTTTCACTAGACGAATTAAAAGCACAAATTCAGCAGTTTCCTGAGAATGAAGTCATCCGTTCCATGGTTCGGAAATATGTGGAAAAATTTCCT
>DALYHN010000265.1:476-3130 GCA_031970875.1 Chitinophagaceae bacterium | reverse complement strand
TCAGCTTTGCGTACGGAAACTGTTTTCATGTTTGATCTTAGAAATATTACGATGCAGTTGAATAGCTTTTAAAGAATAGCGGAATGCTATCAAATAAGAGAGGATTGCACTTGTGATTAAAAGTAGTGAGGAGGTCTTTTTGGTGATTTGTTGATCAGCTGCCAGCATCAGAAAGAAATCATACAAGCCGTGAAAAATCACCGCTAGTACAATCCCCATTCGCAAATACAAATCTCTGTTGTGCTTATCGAATCGGGCTTTGCCCACATAATAACCCATCATCACTGCAAAGCAAGCGTGTGCAGGTACACTCATGAACATGCGAATCATACCCGTGGCAAAACCATGCTGCAATACATAGCCGATATTTTCAGCAGTAGCAAACCCCATACTCACGATCACGCTGTACACTATCCCATCAAAGGGTTCATCAAATGCACGCTTGCGTAAAGCGTAGCGCTGCAATACAAAATACTTACTGAGTTCTTCTGATAAGGCAACCACCAAAAACGCATCGAAGAAATAGTAGAACCAGCTGTTGAGCGAGTAGAACCATTTATGTGCAATCGGGCCAAGAATCAATTGAATACCCAATGGCGGAATGATGGCCAGTACCCCCAAACCAAATGAGGCCAATAAATGACCAAATGGTTCACGGTTGTATTGATCTCTGGCATAGATAAACACAGAGATGGCAATACCTGGTGCCAACGCCAGTAAGAGTAGGTTCATATGATTAGCCTAGATTGGCCAGGCTCTCTTCAATGGTCTGAATACGCGCCAAAGCATCTGCTTTCTTCTTCTCCTCATTCGCAATCACTTCAGGCTTGGCATTCTGTACAAAACGTTCGTTGCCCAATTTTTTCATGACAGACTCTAAGAAACCTTTCTGATAGGCAAGGTCTTTCAGCAGTTCTGCTTTCAATGATTCAGTATCTACTGCTTGTCCCGAAGTAACAATATAGAACTTGTCTTTTTCTACTGCTACTACA
Organism: Chitinophagaceae bacterium; assembly: GCA_031970875.1. Taxonomy (GTDB): domain Bacteria; phylum Bacteroidota; class Bacteroidia; order Chitinophagales; family Chitinophagaceae; genus JAFLBI01. Next base: position 2,138 of record DALYHN010000265.1, on the reverse strand, counting down.
ATGCTATTGTTTACTGCAGCATCTGTCAGCTGAATCGTCTCTGCATTTACTTGCTTAGCCAGGATACTTTGAATGGCTGTATACTGTGTTTGCGCACTTGTTTGAATATGCAGACTGATCGGATCTTTTGGTTTGATTTGATTCTTGGCTCTTGCCTCTCGAATAGCTGTAATCACTTGCTTCAGCAAAATACCCTCTGCAATGATGGTTGTATCTACTGAACCAGCTTTGGTAAACTGCGATACACACAAATCCTGATCAGTATCCTTCAACAAATGATGAATTTCCTCAGTGATGAAAGGCATATAGGGATGCAGTAATTGCAACAACTCATCAAAGTAAGCAATGGTTTGCTCGTAAACTCCTTTACTAATCGGTTGCTCAAAGCCGGGCTTCACCCATTCCAAATACCAAGAACAGAAATCATCCCAAACCAATGAGTACAACATTTTCAATGCTTCACTCAATCGGAAATCTGTATAGGCTTGGTCAAGCGCATGCTTTACTTCATTCAAGCGATGGCCAAACCAATTCAGTGCAAATGTGCTTTCTGTTGCAGGAATATCGGCTTGTCTGCCTTCCCACATCTTCACCAGCTTCAAGGCATTCCACAATTTGTTATTGAAGTTTCTGCCTTGTTCCAATGAAGCTTCATCAAACAAAATATCATTACCCGCAGGTGAAGCAATCATGATACCAAAACGCACTGCATCTGCACCGTATTGATCTATCAAGCCAAGTAAGTCGGGCGAGTTACCCAAACTCTTACTCATTTTTCTGCCCAGCTTGTCGCGCACAATGCCTGTGAAATACACTTCGCGGAAAGGAATCTGGCCCTGGTATTCAAAGCCCGCCATAATCATTCTAGCTACCCAGAAGAAAATGATTTCAGGTGCTGTTACGAGTGTGTTGGTAGGATAGTAGTACTGTACTTCTTTATTACCGGGATCACTCAAACCCTTGAATACTTCAAAAGGCCAGAGCCAGGAAGAGAACCAAGTATCCAGGCAATCTTCATCCTGACGAATGTCTTCAATGGTATAATTGCCCGGATATTGTGCTTGTAATTTCTCAAACGCTGCTGCTTTATTGGCTGCAACTGCAAATTGTCCGTCAGGAGTATACCAGGCAGGAATTTGGTGGCCCCACCATAACTGGCGACTAATACACCAATCCTTGATATTCTCCATCCAGTGGTTGTACAGATTACGAAACTTCGGCGGGAAGAATTTGATCTGCTCATCCATCACTGCTTTTAGTGCGGGCTCGCTAATCTTCTTCATGGCAACCCACCACTGCTCGCTGAGGCGTGGTTCTACAACAGTATCTGTTCTCTCGCTATAGCCAACTTCGCTGGTATAGTCTTCGGTTTTTACTAAGTGGCCTTTGGCTTGCAGTTCAGCAACGATTTTCTTGCGTGCTTCAAAACGATCTTCACCCACAAAGATTTGCGCTGCTTCAGACAAAGTGCCATCATCATTCAATACATCCACAACTTCCAGTTGGTGTTTTTGTCCCAACTGGTAATCGTTCATATCATGTGCAGGTGTTACTTTCAACGCACCTGTACCAAAATCTTTTTCTACATATTCATCAGGTATGATGCGAATCAGTCTGTTGATTAGGGGTACTAGCGCATATTTACCATGCAATGCCTGATAG
>DALYHN010000265.1:0-281 GCA_031970875.1 Chitinophagaceae bacterium | reverse complement strand
GCTTGCCGCGATAGATATAGCCCTTCTCGTATAAATCCACAAATACTTTGATCACAGACTCATAGTAGTGTGGATCCATGGTAAAGGAAGTACGGTTCCAGTCGAGGCTGCAACCCATTTTGCGCAACTGCTGCAGAATAATGCCACCATATTTTTCTTTCCATTCCCAAGCGTAGTTGAGGAACTCCTCTCTGCTCAAGGAAGATTTGGTTATACCCCTTTCACGGAGCATCTGCACCACTTTTGCTTCAGTAGCAATAGAAGCGTGGTCTGTACCCGGT
>DALYHN010000264.1:0-3131 GCA_031970875.1 Chitinophagaceae bacterium | reverse complement strand
CATATTGGTGGTACAGAACAAGGCACGCCTGCAGAATATGTATTCAAGCTATGGATGGCGCATGGTATCACCACGATTCGTGATCCATCTTGTGGTAATGGATTGGAATGGGTATTAGAACACAAGCGAAAAAGTGCAGCCAATCAAATAACTGCACCGCGTATCTATGCATATACAGCCTTCGGTCAAGGAAGTAAGGGTACGATTGCTAACGCAGAACAAGCGCGTGCCTGGGTGAATGAAAACGCGAAAAAAGGTGCAGACGGGATTAAGTTTTTTGGTGCTTCACCTGAAGTGATGGATGCTGCTTTACGCGAGAACAAAAAGCTGGGCTTACGTTCTGCTTGTCACCACGCACAATTAGATGTAGCCAGATGGAATGTGTTGAATTCGGCTAAAGCCGGACTCACTTCTATGGAGCATTGGTATGGATTACCAGAAGCTTTATTTACAGATAAAACCATTCAGCAGTATCCTGCGGGCTATAATTACAATAATGAACAAAACCGTTTCGAAGAAGCAGGTAAATTATGGAAACAGGCTGCTGCGCCTTATAGCGAGCATTGGAATAAAGTGATGAATGAATTGATAAGCTTGGATTTCACCTTGGACCCAACTTTCAATATTTACGATGCCAACCGCGATTTGATGCGTGCCCGAAGAGCAGAGTGGCATGAAGACTATACCCTGCCTTCTTTGTGGAAGTTTTATGCGCCCAGCAGAACATCGCATGGTTCTTACTGGCATAGCTGGGGTACAGAGCAGGAAGTGGAGTGGAAGAAGAATTATCAGTTGTGGATGACTTTCATCAATGAGTATAAAAACAGGGGCGGCCGAGTTACAGCAGGTTCAGATAATGGATTCATCTATCAACTATATGGTTTTGGATATATACGTGAGTTAGAATTACTGCGTGAAGCGGGTTTCCATCCTTTGGAAGTGATTCGCTCTGCTACTTTATATGGTGCGCAAGCATTGGGTGCTGAAAAAGATTTAGGCTCGGTGGAAATAGGTAAGCTGGCCGATCTGGTGATTGTAGAAGCCAATCCTTTACAAAACTTGCAAACCTTGTATGGTACAGGTGCGATTGAATTGGCAGCAGACAATAATGTTATCCGTAGAGGCGGCGTTCAGTACACTATCAAAGATGGCATTGTCTATGACGCTAAGAAATTATTAGCTGACGTGAAAGCCATGGTGGATGCTGAGAAGAAAAAGCAGAACTGGCAATTGAAACAACCCGGAATAAAGTAGGTCTAGAAAAGACGAAGGTCCCGGGGGTCGGGACCTATTGGGGGTCATTGTTAAACATAACAATGGTTGACTAAAAGTAGTAAAAATCAAATATCCCGCCAGCTAATGGCGGGATATTTTTTACAGAAGGTGGTGGATATTGCATCCACGGTCGTTTGTTTTCAGCAGATAACTCAGGATGGTGAGTTGGTCTGAGATACAGTAGATGATGCTTTTCATACGTTGCTTTTTGCTCTTTACACCGGTTGGACGGTTATATATATGACCAATATTGATACCAAAAGGTTGCCTTTGCGGCCAAAAATTTTGCTAAAAAAACCGGAAACAGGTTCCGGTTTTAAGATATATCGAGTGAGAATTGCCGGCTTACTTCTTGACCGATAAGACTGCGATAATCAGGCTACTTGTGATGAATTTACCTTTCATATTGAATGAGTTGTATTTGATGAATTTGTTGACAGTGCAAATATCTATCAAGGCGCAAGGGGGTGCAATCGCATGATTGTGTGAAAAGCAGCACCTTTATATGCTTTTCAAGTCTTTTTGCAGCATAACCATCACATATTTGGGCATAAAAAATCCCCACCATATGGCAGGGATTAGGTTGCTTGCTATTGGAGAAACTATTTGTTCCTTACATATACTGCACCGCTTGAGCTGGTTACTTCCATATCAGCATCGGGTGTACGTTTCAGTTCGATTGCACCTCTGTTTTGCAGTGCTACTGTACAATCGCCATTGATGGTGACACTGATGCCTGGCGATTGCAGATAACCTACTGAATGCACATTAGAAGCACCATTCACAATCAGCTGTCTCAGCTTGTTTACAGTAAGCGTGATTTTTACTTTGTCTTTGAGTGAGCTACCATTGCTGCTCAGGTAAAGCACACCATCTTTGATTTTCCAGCTAACATCTTCGTGGGTATTACCCTTCGCGAGGATGCGCATGTCTTTTTTGTTGGATTCAACCAGGGCTAGATCAATATCATCGTCAATAACGATTTTATAATAATCAGCACCAATAGTTACGTCTTTTGCAACAGAGGCTTTGTCTTTTTTTGAATCGCCGAGCGGACTGGCTATCACCGCTCCGGAAATCAGCACAGCTGCTACAGCTACCATTATTCTTTTCATAGTTCTTTGTTTTTGCCACAGGGTGGCGGTGATGAATGAATTAACGATTCAAATGTCACTCCATTCAAAGACCAGAACAATCGCACAACTGTGTGAAATATCGCTTATATGCAGATTGACTGTATTTGGCTGAAAGCCCCGTCAATATTGATAAAAGGCGCAGAAAAAAATCAGGTTGCAAGGAAATTCATCACATAAAGATGTGGTTTTGACCGGGCAGCGCAGGTTGCTCCAAATAAGCTTATTAGATTTGTTGAGCATGAGAATACTCCTAATCATCATCACCTGCTGGGTAATGCTGCCTGCAATAGGGCAGAAGAGTTATTCTTATCAGCGTATAGGGAGAGACGATGGTTTGGGTTTGGCTTCAGATGTGGTATTTGCCACTTACCAAGATGCGCGTGGCTTTATTTGGGTAGGTACAGCCAACGGTTTACAGAGATTTGATGGTAATAAGTTTGTTAGCTATGGCTCTACGGCCAATAGCCAGCATCAATTACCTATTGGCGATCTTACCCAGATTGTACCACTGAAAGACGGACGGCTGATGCTATCATTCAGTGCACGCAAAGAGATTGGCGTCTTCGATCCTATTCGTTTGTATTATGAACGTGTTGGTGTACAAAATCGTTCAGAGTTACCGGTACGTGCTTCATATCGTATCATACCATCTTCTAAAGGAGAGCTTTATCTTTTTGTTACACGATATGGCATTCTGAGTTTTGATGAAAAGCGCAATGC
>DALYHN010000263.1:2895-3141 GCA_031970875.1 Chitinophagaceae bacterium | reverse complement strand
TTCTATCACGCAGTGCAGGCACGCGAATGGGTACAGTGCTCAAACGATAGTATAAGTCTTGTCTGAACTTGCCGGTTTGGGTAAAGTCGAGCAGTTCTCTATTGGTCGCTGCAATCACGCGCACATCAGTCTTCTGCACTTTGGAAGAACCAACGCGAATGAATTCACCAGTTTCGAGGACGCGCAACAGACGGGCTTGGGTGCCCATCGGCATTTCGCCAATCTCGTCTAAGAAAATAGTGCCAC
>DALYHN010000263.1:0-2882 GCA_031970875.1 Chitinophagaceae bacterium | reverse complement strand
GCGCAGGCCCTCCGCGCCCGTGAACGCGCCGCGCTCGTGCCCGAACAGCTCGGACTCGACGAGGCCGCTCGGAATCGCGCCGCAGTTCACTGCAATAAAAGGATTGTGCTTACGCGAAGAGAGGGCATGAATGATTTGTGAAAACACTTCTTTACCTACACCACTTTCACCTACGATCAATACAGTAAGGTCCGTAGCTGCTACCTGCACGGCTGTATCCAGTGCATGGTTGAGTGCCGGTGCGTTACCGATGATCCCAAACCTGTTTTTCATTGATTGCAAATCCATGTTTACCTCCTTTGCTTACGTCACTTTGCTTATGCTGTTGCTGTCGTTATCTTACCCAATAAAGTAGCTTGTGTACAATCGGTTACGTTTACCCAAGCATAATCACCTGGTTGTAAGTTGTATGCTTCTTTAGGGAAGACGATTACTTTATTCTGGCTGTTACGGCCCATCCAGTCGGCATCACTCTTTTTGCTATTACCCTCAATCAATACTTTGAATGTTTTACCAAGGTCTTTTTGATTGCTGGCCAGTGATAATTTGTTTTGTACTTCTACGATTTCCTGAAGTCTGCGTTTCTTCACTGCTTCAGGAACATCATCTGCATAACGTTTGGCAGCCAATGTACCTGGGCGTTCGCTGTAAAAGAACATATAGCTCATATCATACTTGCTGTATTCCATGATGCTAATGGTATCCTGATGTTCTTCTTCCGTTTCTGAACAGAATCCGGCAATGATATCCGCACTAATGCCGCAATCGGGCATGATCTCGCGAATGCGGTCCACTTTAGCCATATACCATTCACGAGTATAGGTTCTATTCATCAACTGCAGTACGCGGGTGTTGCCGCTTTGTACAGGCAGGTGAATATATTTACAGATATTCTCGTATTTGGCCATGGTATGTAGCACTTCATCTGTAATGTCTTTAGGATGTGAAGTGCTAAAACGTACACGCAGTTCAGGACTTACCAATGCAACCATTTCAAGCAGTCGGGCAAAGGTTACTGTTTCGTTATTGGCTTCATCTACCCAATAATAACTATCCACGTTTTGACCTAATAAGGTCACTTCTTTAAAGCCCCTTGCATAAAGGTCCTTTGCTTCTTCAAGAATAGAATGAGCATCGCGGCTGCGTTCGCGGCCACGCGTAAAAGGCACCACGCAGAAGCTACACATATTGTTACAGCCGCGCATGATGGAGATGAATGCAGTAATGCCATTGCTATCTAAACGCACAGGCGAGATATCAGCATAAGTCTCTTCACGGCTCAATAAAACGTTCACAGCTTTTTGTCCGGTCTCTGCCTCTTCAATCAACCCAGGTAGGGTTCTATAAGCATCAGGGCCTACAACGATATCAACGAGTTTCTCTTCTTCCAGCAATTTGCTCTTCAGACGCTCTGCCATACAGCCCAATACGCCGATCAGCATACCTGGGCGGCTCTCCTTCACTTTGCGAAACTCGGTTAAGCGCTTTCTGACAGTTTGTTCGGCTTTTTCGCGGATGGAACAGGTGTTTAAAAGTACCAGATCAGCTTCAGCGAAATTTCGCGTAGCACCAAAACCTTCTTGATTTAGGATAGAAGCAACGATCTCACTGTCGCTGAAATTCATCTGACAGCCATAACTCTCTATATAAAAACTCTTTTTGAAAGGGCGCGCATCACTCGTCTCAGGTGCATACGCTTCTCCCTGACGCAGTTCATCGTGCACTTTAGAAGCGATTTCCAGCATTTCCATTGGTTCAAAAATTAGCTTGCAAAAATACAGATAAACTCTTCAAAAATGCCAGTTTGGCAGGGTTCATTCTTGGAATGGAACTTTTGGGTAGTTACTTTTGTTGAAAACAACCATAATGAGATATACGCTGCTGGCAGTAATCCTGCTAATGGCAACACATGTAGTTGAAGCCCAAGATATTGCAGTACTTAGATTGCGTAGGGAAACAGATCGTTCCATAAAGAAAGATGCAGATACCTCTACCTGGCGTTGGAAAAAGGGCGGCGTTTTCAGTAGTTCCTTGGCTCAGGGCTCTTTGAGTAATTGGGCAGCGGGTGGTGATAATTTCTCTCTGGCGGCCAACCTTTACACAAACTATTATACCTTTTTCAAGAAGGACAGACATACCTGGGACAATAACCTGGATGTGAACCTGGGTTTTGTACAAACCACCAGTTTGGGTGGCAGAAAGAATGACGACCGTTTCGATTTCCTGTCGAAATATGGTTATAAAGTTGATACAACAGGCAAATGGTATTTAACCGGACTCTTCAACTTCCGTTCGCAGTTTTTTGATGGTTATACATTCAGTAACAACATACCCAACTTTACTTCTTCATTATTGGCGCCTGCTTATGTGCTTTTCTCTGTCGGTTTCGATTATAAGCGTAGCACTAAGTTCTCTTTGTTCCTTTCACCCATCACTTCTCGTTGGGTAATTGTGGCCAATGGCCGATTGAATAAATTGGGCTTATACGGTGTGCCTAAAGGAAAAAGCTCTGTTAGCGAGTTAGGTGCGTTTGTATCAGCCAACTACAATAACACGATTGCAAAGAATATTGTGTACAAAGCGAGGCTTGACTTATTCTCTAATTATCAGAATAATCCGCAGAATATTGATTTGTTCATGACCAATGTGCTGTCTTTTAAAATCAATAAACTGTTGTCGGCTACCTACAATCTGGATTTGATCTATGATGATGATGTAAGATTGTTTGGCCCTAATAAAAAATCACCTGGCTTGCAGGTGAAAAGCTTGTTGGGTATTGGTTTCCTGATGCAAATACCTCCGAAGATCATTCGCTAATCAGCATTTTATTTACTGATTACTTTCAAGGTGTGTTTGATCTTGTTGGCTTTGAAAGTGAGGTC
>DALYHN010000262.1:0-3141 GCA_031970875.1 Chitinophagaceae bacterium | reverse complement strand
TCCTGAGAATGAAGTCATCCGTTCCATGGTTCGGAAATATGTGGAAAAATTTCCTACCCGCGTCCTGCCTGTGTGCGCCTAAGCTTGCGAGAAAATCAAATTTTTTTCTTTCGCTAAGCCCATTACATTCGCAACCCTTTAATGGTTAGATTATGGAGATAGCTGTACAGATTGCTGCTGCGATGAACTTGCGTTTGATGCAGGTAGAGAAAGTATTGAGCCTTTTGGAAGAAGGTGCAACGATTCCCTTTATTGCGCGATACAGAAAAGACGTAACTGGCGGATTGGATGAAGTGCAGATCCAGAAAATTCAAGATGATGCTAAAGCTTTGAAAGAATTCAATGATCGAAAAGCTTTTATTGAAAAGACCATTGCAGAGCAGGGTAAACTTACTGAAGCCATTCAAGAGAAATTGAATGCAGCAACCACTATTGCTCAACTGGAAGATATCTATCTACCATATAAGCCCAAGCGTAAAACCAAAGCACAAACAGCACGTGAAAACGGACTTGAACCATTGGCTGTATTGTTGATGGAACAAAAAGAGCAAGATATTGCTGCCATTGCCGTCACTTTTGTAAACGAGCAAGTGAAAGATGCGGATGCTGCTTTACAAGGTGCACGCGATATTATTGCAGAGAACATCAACGAGAATGCAGAGCTGCGTGCTAAGCTGCGTAAACTGTTTGAAGATAGTGCTACACTACAGAGCAAGGTATTAGCTGATAAGACAGAAGAAGCGATTAAGTACAAGGACTATTTTGATTTTTCAGAACCCATCCACAAAATTCCCTCACACCGTATTCTGGCTGTGATGCGTGGATTCTTGGAAGGGTTTCTGCGCATGAATATTGCACCGGTGGAAGAAGATGCGATTGGTATGATCGAAGACCAATTCATCACTGGCCATTTGAACGCATCTGTTGAACAAGTGAAGAAAGCGATTAAAGACGCTTACAGAAGATTGTTACAGCCTAGTCTGGAATCTGAATTCAGAACAGCGCTCAAGGCGCGTGGAGATGAGGAAGCGATTGCAGTATTTGCAGAAAACCTGCGTCAGTTGTTGCTGAGTTCTCCGCTCGGTAGTAAGCGTGTGTTGGCGATTGACCCCGGTTATCGAACAGGTTGTAAAGTGGTTTGTCTGGATGAAAAAGGCGAGCTGCTGCACAACGATTTGATTTATGTGCATGAAGCCAATCGGTTAGAGACGAGTCGTTGGACAATTCGTGAACTTGTTGCAAAACACAATATTCAAGCATTCGCCATCGGCGATGGTACTGCAGGTAGAGAAACCGAGCAATTCATCAAAGGCCTGCAATTAAATCTGCCTGTTTTTCTGGTGAATGAAGATGGGGCGTCTGTATACTCTGCGTCAGAAACTGCTAGAGAAGAATTCCCCAATCATGATGTAACCGTGCGTGGTGCAGTGAGTATTGGTAGACGATTAATGGATCCTTTAGCTGAGCTGGTAAAGATTGATCCCAAGAGTATTGGTGTTGGGCAGTATCAGCATGATGTGAACCAGTTTCGCTTGAAGGAAAAACTGGATCAAACAGTGGTGAGTTGTGTAAACCAGGTAGGCGTGAATTTGAATACAGCTTCCAAACACCTCTTACAATACGTGAGTGGTATCGGTGGTACGCTTGCAGAAAACATCATTCGTTATAGAAGTGAGATTGGTGGTTTCAAGAGCCGACAGCAATTATTGAAAGTGCCGCGCCTCGGTGGTAAAGCCTATGAGCAGTGCGCGGGCTTTTTGCGTGTGCCGCAGGGCGAGCATCCTTTGGATGCCACTGCTGTGCATCCGGAAGCATATCCACTCGTTGAACAAATGGCGAAAGACCTTGGTCTGCCTGTGCAGGAACTGGTAGCCAATGAAACCAATATCAAACAGATTGATCCTAAAAAATACGTTACTGAAACACTTGGTACATTGACGATTCAGGATATCCTGAAAGAATTGTCCAAGCCCGGCCTTGATCCGCGTAGTGAATTAGAGCAATTCTCTTTTGCAGATATCTATAGCATGGAGGATGTAAAAGTGGGTATGGTTCTACCTGGTGTGGTGACCAACTTGACCCGCTTTGGTGCGTTTGTAGATATTGGTGTAAAACAAGATGGACTAGTACACGTGAGTGAAGTAGCCCATCGTTATATTACTGATCCAGGTGAAGTGCTGAAGTTGAATGATAAGGTACAGGTTAAAGTGCTGGAAGTGGATATCGCGCGTAAGCGTATTGCACTTTCCATCAAGCAAACACAAGATGCGCCGCCCAAGGGTAGCGGACAAAAGCCAAAGCCCATGCAAAAGGAGAAGGATTTGAGCAATCTGAGTATGGGTGATGCACTCAGCGCCCTAAAGCAAAAGTTTGGCAAATAAATAAAAGGCTTTACCTTTTCGCAAAGTCTAAACAATGCGCAATTGGTTACTGCTTTTTGGTTTGATGCTGGTATTGAGTAGCAAGGCTCAGTTCAATGCAACACCCTTGGTGAAAGGTTTTGGTCAAGTACTGGAAGTGCCTTCTGTTGATTACGGTATTGATCCAAAGCTGCACTATAAGCTAGTGATTGATGTGATGCAGTCGCCCAATCCGGATAGTGTGAATGAAGGCTTACTCAACGGCGCACGCATTATGAATTTGCATGCAGCTGCAGGTGTGTCACCTAAAAAAATGCAGGTCGTATTTGTATTACACAATGTAGCTGCGTTCACACTCATTAATAACGAAGCATACAAGAAAAAGTATGGTAAGGATAATCCCAATCTGCCACTCATTAAAGCAATCCAAGATGCGGGTGTAAGGGTTACTATATGCGGACAAACCATGCAACGACGCGGAATTGCAAGAGAAAGCCTCTTGCCAAATGTGCAGGTAGGTCTATCTGCACTAACTACAATTAGCACTTTACAACAGCAAGGGTATACTATTCTGAAATCACCCAGTCAATAAGCATTAGAAGTCTGGATGCACGCCGGTGTAATTATGCGGTGTGATGGCTTTCAATTCTTTTTTGAGTGCTGCAGAAACTTTGAGTCCGTCAATAAATTGATGGATTGATTTTTTGTCGATCGCATGATTGCCACGTGTCAATTCTTTCAAGGCCTCGTATGGGTTAGGATAGTTCTCTCTTCGCAAAAT
>DALYHN010000261.1:0-3141 GCA_031970875.1 Chitinophagaceae bacterium | reverse complement strand
TTGAAAGATATTCTTAGTAATGAAGGATTTCAAGTTGATGAAGCTGCAGATGGGGAAGAAGGCTGGAAGAAATTCCAAGCGGCCAATTATGACCTTGTCTTGTGCGATATCAAAATGCCTAAGATGGATGGGCTTGAATTTTTACAACAGGCAACTGCTACCAAGCAAGATATTCCCATCATCATGATCAGTGGGCATGGTACGATTGAAACAGCTGTAGATGCAGTTAAAAAAGGCGCCTTCGACTATATCTCCAAACCTCCTGATTTAAACCGCTTACTCGTCACCATTCGAAATGCTGTTGACAGAACAGTACTCGTTGCAGAAACAAAGACACTGAAAAGAAAGATCAGTAGGGTACAGGAGATTGTTGGTGAAAGTGATGCGATACAAAAGATTAAAGAAACCATTGAGAAAGTTGCACCTACGGATGCGCGTGTTCTGGTAACCGGACAAAATGGTACGGGTAAAGAACTCGTTGCGCGTTGGTTGCATGAGAAAAGTTTAAGAGCCAATGGTCCTATCGTAGAAGTGAACTGCGCAGCAATACCAGCTGAGTTGATTGAAAGCGAATTATTCGGTCATGAAAAAGGTTCTTTTACATCTGCTATTAAACAGCGTATCGGCAAATTTGAACAAGCCAATGGGGGTACGCTTTTTCTGGACGAGATTGGTGATATGAGTTTATCTGCACAGGCTAAAGTATTACGTGCTTTGCAGGAAGGAAAGATTACCCGTGTAGGTGGTGACAAAGAAATTTCAGTTGATGTACGTGTTATTGCAGCAACCAATAAGGACTTATTAAAAGAAGTAGAGGACAAAAATTTCCGACTCGACTTATACCACAGATTGGGCGTGATACTGATTCATGTTCCTTCGCTAAACGATCGTAAAGATGATATTCCGCTGCTCGTTGAGAAGTTCTTACAAGATATTGCGGATGATTACGGACAGGCAAAGAAATCAATAGACAAAAAAGCCATTACTGCTTTACAGCAACACAACTGGACAGGTAATATCCGTGAATTAAGAAATGTGGTAGAACGCTTAATCATCTTGTCTGGAAAGACCATTACAGACAGCGATGTAAGGAGTCACGTTTTGCCTGGTTAAGCACCTGTGTACTGCATCATTTCGTCTAAAGACTGAATCAGTCTTAGATTTTTATGCCTGCTATTGACATACCTAGTTAATGGCCCTGACATGATTAATTGATAGGAATGGAAGCGTTCACATAAGTCTGTCACCATATCATCCACCTCCCGATTACTCATATTCGTGATTAAATGAAAATACAGATGGGTAGCTTTCCTTCTAGATAAATAATATTCTAAATTATCCATGGGCACATTGGGGCCAAAAAACACCGCTTTCTTACCTTTTTTCTTCAGTAGAAACTGCATCAGCAGCAAGGGAATATCGTGGTATTCACCTTCGGGAGAGAAAAGCACTGTTAAAGATGTATCAGTCGAATTCTCCTGATGACCATCCAAACCATCAATGGCAACAATGATTTTTCTCTTGATGATATTACTGGCAAAATGCTCCTGTGCCGGTATCACATTATCTGTCATCCACATCAGACCAAGACGCTCCAGAAATGGATAAGTAACCTGCAAAATGCATTTTTCAAACCCAAGATGCAGTAGTGCTGTATTCAGTACTTTTTCAAAACGCTCTTCATCAAAATCGATAGAAGCTTCCAGCATTTGATTCACAAACACATCAATGTAGTGCTCATTAGGCGGAATATCAATAGTGAGCTTTTTAATATCGGCTTCTTTTAACTGGGCAATTTTGGAGATTTTATAACCGCTGTGGTAGAGATAAGCAACTCTAAGAATGTGTTTCAGGTCTTCGTTATCGTAAAATCGATGATTGCTTTCTTTTCGTTTCGGAACAAGAATTTGGTAACGCTGCTCCCAAATACGCAGGGTATGCGCTTTGATGCCGCAAAGGTTTTCTATATCCTTAATAGAGAAATGATTCATGAGATTGTTTGGGTAAAATAAAAATACGTTTGTTTCTCATTCATTATGAATGATTTATATCATATTTTCAGTTTAAATATTTGAAGTAAAAAGTTTAACAAGTTTCTTCTGTAAGAATAAGCGGACATCGACTACCAACTTGCGTAAAATCAATTAATTAAGGAGATGTAACCTTATTTTTGTTGACTATAAATTAACTGTATGGGCTGGATTCTGTTTATCGTTGGTGTAATTGGATGGCATTTGGGCATGTATGGCATGTTTAAAAAAGCGGGCATAGAACCTTGGAAAGCATTGATTCCCTTCTACAATACCTGGCTAATTGTTGAAAAATGCCAGATCAAACAATACTGGTTTTGGCTGCAGTTAATCCCCATTGCGGGACAGTTCATTACCATCTGGATTACCATCATTTTTGTGATGCATTTCCGCAGGTTTGATATGATTCATCACACAGCCGCTACATTGCTTCCTTTCATATACTTTCCTTACCTCGGTTTTTCACCAAACGAAAAATTCATTGGTGCTGAAGCATTAAAAGCATATAAAAAACCTGCGTCTAGAGAATGGATTGATGCTGGTGTATTTGCAGTAGTTGCTGCTACCTTGATTCGCACTTTCATCTTTGAAGCCTATGTGATTCCCACAGAGAGCATGGAGAAAACCTTATTGGTGAATGATTTTCTATTCGTGAATAAAATCAGCTATGGCGCACGTATTCCGCAAACACCACTGAGTTTCCCCTTCGTACACAATACCATGCCTTTCTCGCTAACAACACCATCTTACATCAAAGAAGTGCAGATTCCGTATACGCGTTTAAAGGCCATTGATCCTATCGAACGTAACGACGTTGTGGTATTTAATTTCCCCGCAGGTGATACCATCATCAACTTACCAGATTACGGTAGTAAAGTGCCATACTATGATGTTTTACGTTATCAATTCAATGGCAACAGAGAGGCTTTGATGAATGAATTTCCTATTCTAGTACATCCAATGGATAAAACAGATAATTATATCAAGCGATGTGTAGCTGTTCCCGGAGATGTTTTACAAATTAAGAATGCACAACTATTTATCAATAATGCACCTGCATTTGTACCACCCGGTGCACAAACAGAATACTTAGTACAAACCAATGGCACAC
>DALYHN010000260.1:0-3148 GCA_031970875.1 Chitinophagaceae bacterium | reverse complement strand
CGCTATAGGATGAACTACTGCCTGAGGAGAAAGTTCGTGCTGAACGATCCCAACTGCTGTTGTTACTGCCGCTTGAGCTTGGGCTAGAGAAAACGCGGCGTACCATATTACCGAAGCCGGCATTCTGATTATTTCCAGTTGAGGAAATACCTGTTTTGGCGTCTTTTACCAGATAATTGTCGTTATTGTAATTTCTGTTGCGATAAGCTGTAGCGCTTGAGCCTGTGTTGGTACCTCTGCTTGGATTCTTGAAGTTGTTAACCAGTACTAGTGGATTGCCCCAACCATTGCCACCTAAACCCCAGCCGAAAGTAGGTCTGTTCCAGCTATTCCATCCCCAACTGTTCCAACCCATGGTATTCCAGCCCATTGTGTTCCATGAATTCCAGTTGCCGAAACGAACATCGAACCTAGGGTCATTCCAGTAACCAAAATCGTCGATACTGCCCCATCTGTAGCGATTACTTACGCGGCGACGCAAGTAGTTGTCGTCTTTTACGTAAGATTCCTCATACTCCTCTTTGTCGGTTCTCGCAATAGCATCTCTGCCAGGAGAGTAGTACACGTCATCAGGTGTTTGACCCGATTGATAAGTAGCACAACTGCTCAGCAGTGAGGCGGCTAAAAGGAGGGGTAATAAATTGGTTTTCATGGCCACTGTTTTAGGTGATGTGATGGTGAAGTTACATACATTTGCGACGCTTCCGTCTTCCGTTTATCAAATCCAAATAGTTTGCCATAGATCGCAAACAGGAAGGTTGAAATGTTAAAGAAATCTTAAAAGAATTACATGAGCAAGGAAATTACCTCCAGGGCCCAGGATTATTCCCAATGGTATAACGACCTGATTCTGAAAAGCGGTTTAGCCGATTATAGTGCTGTGCGTGGTTGTATGGTCATTAAACCCTATGGTTTTGCCCTTTGGGAGAATATGCGTGATGTGCTGGACAAGATGTTTAAAGACACTGGTCACGTGAATGCCTATTTCCCGCTCTTTGTACCGAAAAGTTTGTTTGAAGCAGAGGAAAAGAATGCCGAAGGTTTTGCTAAGGAGTGCGCGGTGGTAACACATTATCGCCTGAAAGCAGATCCAAATAACAAGGGAAAACTCATTGTTGATCCTGAAGCAAAACTGGAAGAAGAACTCGTGGTTCGTCCAACCAGCGAAGCGATTATCTGGAATACCTATAAGACATGGATTCAATCCTACCGCGATTTACCTATTCTGGTAAACCAGTGGGCCAACGTTGTGCGCTGGGAAATGCGCACGCGTCTTTTCTTGCGTACAGCTGAGTTTCTTTGGCAAGAAGGACATACAGCGCATGCTACTGCTGAAGAAGCGATTGTAGAAACCAAGAAGATGTTGGATGTGTATGCCGATTTTGTAGAGAACTGGATGGCATTACCCGTGGTGAAGGGCGTAAAATCGCCGAACGAACGTTTTGCAGGTGCTGAGGATACTTACTGTATTGAGGCATTGATGCAGGATGGTAAAGCTTTGCAAGCAGGTACTTCGCATTTCCTTGGTCAGAATTTCGCTAAAGCATTTGATGTGAAGTTCAGCGATAAAGAAAACAAGCTGGATTATGTTTGGGCTACTAGCTGGGGTGTGAGTACACGTTTGATCGGTGCTTTAGTAATGGCACATAGCGATGATAATGGTTTGGTATTGCCGCCCAAGATTGCCCCTGTTCAAGTGGTGATTGTACCGATTTATCGTGGTGAAGAACAGAAGCAAGTGATTGATGCGAAAGTGCAGGAATTGGTGAAGCAATTGAAAGCATTAGGTATCACAGTGAAGTATGATGATAGTGATAATGCCAGACCAGGTTGGAAATTTGCTGAATATGAATTGAAGGGCGTACCTGTGCGTGTGGCTTTGGGTCCGAAAGATTTAGAGAACAATGTTGCTGAAGTGGCTCGTCGAGATACGAAGGAAAAGTCATCTGTGAGCTTGGATGGTTTTGCGCAACATATTCAACAGTTACTGGAAGATATTCAGCAAAACTTGTTTAATAGAGCAAAGTCATACCGCGATGAACACATCACGCCTGCGAATACATGGGATGAGTTTGTGCAGACACTCGATACGAAAGGCGGCTTTGTAGCAGCACATTGGGATGGCACGCCAGAAACAGAAGAGAAGATCAAAGAGTTGAGCAAAGCAACTATTCGTTGTATTCCCTTGAATAATACTGAAGAAGCGGGCGCTTGTATTCTTACAGGTAAACCTTCTTCGCAAAGGGTATTATTTGCAAGAGCTTACTAATACTGAGTCATGTTGATTCTGTGGACATCTGCAGTGCATTGGCTAGAGCAGCATCAAATGCCATGTCCTTTCAAAGCATGGTTTTACTTGCCTTGTCCGGGCTGTGGTTTTCAAAGATCATTAGTGGCATTCATGAAAGGTGAATGGTTATTGAGTTTTGAAATGTATCCAGGCTTGATCCCATTATTGGGTTTGCTCTTGTTTGTTTTATTGCATGTACGCAAACAGTTTACAACCGGTGCTTCATGGATTCAATCGGGCTATCTGTTTGTAACAGCGTTAATCTTATTATCTTACGTAACCAGAATTTTTCATCATTTCCAAAACACCTGATATGGATATGCAGGAAACCAATTACGAGTATCAACCAGCACAAGCGCAGCCTAATTATCAATATGCATTGCCCAATGCAACAGCTGTATTGGTTATGGGTATCCTTTCCATACTATCCTGTTTTTGTTACGGTTTAGGTATCGTTTTTGGTGCTATTGCGATCTATCTGGCAGGTAAGGATGCTAAATTATATGCGGCTTATCCGCAGCAATACACAGCGGGTTCATTGGCCAACCTGAAAGCTGGTAAGATATGTGGCATTATTGGCTTGATTATTTCAATACTGTTCCTAGCACTGGTAGTGATATTTTGGTCTGTGATTGGTACGGAAGCATTGAAGGAGCAAGGTTTATTCCGCGATATCTAAGCAGCACTGTACATTTGCGCCGTGCAACCAATTCCCTCATTTCTGGAAGGTCGGGTTTTATTACTCGATAAACCACTCGACTGGACTTCCTTCGATATTGTCAAGAAGATCAGAATACTTACTAAGGTATCCAAAGTAGGTCATGCAGGCACTTTGGATCCTTTGGCAACAGGTTTGCT
>DALYHN010000259.1:0-3173 GCA_031970875.1 Chitinophagaceae bacterium | reverse complement strand
AAAGGTGCAGGTGCTGCTGTGCTGAAGGATATTGATTTAATGGAACGCCTCACTGCTGCTTGTGTGCGATCTACCAACTTACCTGTTACCGTAAAAACACGTTTGGGTTGGGATGATCAAAGCAAGAATATTGAAACAGTTGCAGAACGCTTGCAAGATGTAGGCATTAAAGCACTATCTATTCACGGACGTACTAGAGCACAATTGTACAAAGGTCATGCAGATTGGACACTGATTGGTAAGGTCAAAAACAATCCGCGTATACAGATTCCGATTTTCGGCAATGGCGATATTGATTCGCCAGAGAAAGCATTGGAATACAAAAACCGCTTTGGTGTGGATGGTATCATGATTGGTAGAGCTGCCATTGGTTACCCATGGATCTTTAACGAGATCAAACATTTTTTGAAAACAGGTGAGCACCTGCCACCACCCACAATTGAACAACGTGTGGAAGTAATTCGTAAACACTTGAGTGGCTCTGTACAGTGGAAGGGTGAGATACTAGGTATTTTGGAAATGCGTAGACATTATGCCAACTACTTAAAAGGCTTACCCAATATCAAAGAATATAGATTACAACTGTGTCAGCTGAAAACCTTGCCAGAGCTGAACGAAGTGTTGGACACAGTTATCAAAGCCTATACCGGCTATCAGTTTGAACGCAGAAAGATTGATATGGATGCTATGGCTTATAGCTGTGGCGCTTGATGTTGTTTGCCTACATAGACTTTTCCAAAGCGTTTCAACAAAAAGTAATTGCCAACAAAGAATAGCACCAATGGCAGGTATTGCACCAATACAAAAGCGATATAGCCCACTTGAACTGTGTCGGTAGGTAGTAGAACGAAAATACCTTTACCGATTTGTCCGCCAGAGAATAGGAAATTATTGGTGAAGTTCCAGGCAAAATGCATGGCGATGGGTGCATAGAGTGTAGCAGTTTTTAAGTACGCATACCCATAGACCAATCCTGCTGTAGCAGTCAGCAAAAAGATAACCAGCATCGGTATGGGTTGGCCAAGTATTTCATAAGAGAACCAATGATAGACACCAAAAGCAGCAGCTGATAGCCACAAAGCTTTTTTTGCACCCAGCCATTGAATCAGTAGATAAAACAAAGCACCGCGGAATATTAATTCTTCAAACAACACAGACTTGATATTCCACCAGATACCATTCGCTAAAAGCAGCAGAGAAAAACTTGGATTCATGCCCCATCGTTCACCAAACCACCAGCGCAATGCGTAAGCCAGCAATGCCGCCATAGTTGTGAATAACAACAAGCCCACACAAAGTAGCAATCTTGTTGTATTGATGCGATATCCCAAAACATCCATACTAGTTTTAGCAATAAAACGCAGGATGAGCCAGGAGATAATCAGTTGTACTAGAATGCCAAGCATCTGGTAAGCTACTGATTATTTGCGGAACAATCAGATGCCATAAGTCATGCGCACAAAACCCAAGTAGAGCCATTCGGGCAAAAATCGCTTGGTTAGGATAATCCAAGGAGCAGGATAACCAATGGAATAACGCATGCGCCAACCAGTATTGGTAGCTGCGCGATACACCGTTGCTGCTACTTTAGCAGCATCAATACCTGTTTGACCAGATTTTTGTGACAGCGCATTGCATTTATCTACAAAAGCTTGATACTCGGATAAAGTATCAGCTTTTACTTCTACTCTACTTCGGCCGTAAAAAGCTGTTTTTACTGCACCAGGTTCTATGATCCGCACTTTGATATTGAACTGGCGCAATTCATATTGCAAGGATTCACTGAAGCCTTCTACAGCCCACTTGGTAGAATGATAAATCTGGTAAAGCGGGAAAGTCACCTGTCCGCCCACTGATGCAATCTGAATAATATTGCCACCACCTTGCTGACGCATATAAGGAATCACTGCACGGGTGACACGCATGAGTCCAAATACATTTGTTTCAAACTGATGACGAATGGTGGCATCATCCATGGCTTCAAAGACACCATCTACGCCAAAGCCTGCATTGTTCACCAATACATCAATACTGCCAAAATTAGTGGCTACTAACGCCAATGCTTTGGCTACACTTTCTTCACTAGTTACATCCAATGCATAACATTGAATATTGTCATGTTGCAAAACTGTACTAGCATTTGCAGGATTGCGCATAGTAGCCGCTACTTTCCAACCTTTGTTGGCAAAATAAAGGGCAGTAGCTTCCCCTATACCAGAGGATGCTCCGGTAATCAAAATTGTTTTCATGTTGTGTTGTTTATTGAATGTGTTGAATAAGCTGCTTGTCTAATGGTGAGACGGTTTGCGCAAAAAAGCCAATGAGTTTGCCATCCGGAGCAATCAAATACTTGCTGAAATTCCAGACGGGGGCCTGACTGCACCAACCATTCTGCGCAGGATTGGTGAGCCATTGATAGATGGGTTGCTGTGCTGCACCTTTTACCACAGAGGCTTTTGCTGCCAGTGGGAAACTTACGCCGTAATTTTTCTGACAGAAAGCCGCAATAGATGCATTGCTTCCCTTTTCCTGTTCCTTGAAATCATTGGCCGGGAATCCAATCACCACTAATTTATCCTTGTATTGTTGATAGAGGGTTTCCAATTCGGCATACTGTCCGGTATAGCCGCAATCACTGGCCGTATTCACCAGCAATAAATATTTACCCTGATAATCGGATAGGTTCAATGTTTGTCCATTAATACCGGTTGTGCTCAATGCAAAGACAGATGATTTTGGTAGCTGATCCGCTGTATTCAATTGAACAGCTGTTTTGCTGCCAAATAGTTTTCCCGGCAACATAATCAGTCCATAAAATGTCTTCATCAAAGATTGTCTCCAGGTCATATCAGTACGTTTCACGAGTGTGAGGAATACAATTAGAATTACCAGTGCTATTAGCAGTTTAGTACGCATTATCTGATCACCATTTTAAAGAGTTTGAGTTTACCATTGAGTGGCGGATACTTGATGGCAGGATCGAACCAGGTGGGTGTTTTCATTACCGATTTTTTGTGACTGAAAGTATCAAAGCTGGCTTTGCCATGATACGCGCCAGTTCCACTGAAACCGCGACCGCCAAATGGCAGATGATGATTGGTGAGATGCCATGCCACGTTATTAACGCAACCGCCACCAAAAGACACTCGATCCATCCACCACTGTTCATTTTC
>DALYHN010000258.1:0-3175 GCA_031970875.1 Chitinophagaceae bacterium | reverse complement strand
AAGCACATATCGATAATGGTAAAGCAATTGCCGCTGAATTCCCTGAGGCGGATATTAAATTCATTGTTGGTGGTGATACCCGTTTTGCTTCAGTGAAAAATGGGGTGATGGCTGCAGCTGATGATGCCATCATTTTTGTACACGATGGTGTACGTTGTTTGATTAGTCCAGAATTGATTCAAGCTTGTTACGCACAAACAATAGAAAAGGGTTCAGCCGTGCCTGCGGTTGCATCAACAGATAGTGTTCGTTTGAGTGCTGCTGATGGCAGTCATCATGTGGTGGACAGGCAGTTTGTTCAAATCATTCAAACGCCGCAGACATTTCCTGCCAAGGTGTTGAAAGCTGCTTTTCAGCAAGCTTATCGTGATGTTTTTACGGATGAAGCAACAGTTGTAGAAGCAGCTGGTGGCGTGGTGCATTTGATTGCTGGTGATTATAGCAATATCAAAGTAACCAGACCTATTGATCTGCTGATGGCGGAACGTATTCTCGAAGAAAGAAACTCATTTGAATAAACGAAGTGGCCAAGGCAGTTGATTCAGCCTGCATTGTGTGTAGGGTTGGTTCACGGGCTGCATTTTCGCATAGAAAGCTCTTACGCCGGGTAAATCAGATCCTTCAAAATCAAATAATAAATCTCGTTCACAATAGGTAGCTAAGATTGAGCCGTAGAGCAGATAATTACTCTGTGCTTTGCGTCCTTCTTCGGTTAGCAGGTTCAGGATATTATAGATACGTTTGTTATCGAAAAGTAGGATGCTTGCTGCGTGTAAGTGATCTCCTTCTTTAATAACATGCATTCGACACTGATCAGCTGCAGCGTAATGTGCAATCAATGATTTGAATTGTGCAATATCTTTTTGTTGCAGACTCTGGTGCTTTTCTTGATACAGTTTATAATACTGATCGATGATTGTGCTGTAATCTTCGCTCGTTGTAAATGATAAGGATGATTCCTTGAGCAATTGCTGGTAGGTACTGCGAAATCCTGATTGACAATGATTGAGCAACTCATCGAAAGATTGATTCAGGTTGATGACAAAATTTGTCCGCACCTTTTTTTCAAGAATAGCTGCGACTTCATTGGAGAAGTTCAGTTGTAAGTCAGCCAATGAGACGCTTTTCTTTATTAGTTGAATACAGGTGTTTAAATCATCAGATTCAAAATTACCAATCAAGCCCAGTTGCTGAATGAAAGCAGGTGTATAGTAATATTTGATACCCCATTTTTTGCGCCAGGGGAGTGGCCATGCTGCGCGATAATCATCTAATACGATTGCCTCCCAATGGTCTGCCATTGTATTCAGATAGTGGTATTGGGCATAAATCAATCCGTTATTGCTTTGATCAATCAGTGTATTCCACTTTTGAGGATCAATAGCGGCTGCAGGAATGATTTGTGCACTTGGCATATGTAAATGTAATCGCTATTTACCTTTTCCGGAGAGAATAATGCGTACAGTGTGCAGCATGATTTTTACGTCCAACAGGAGTGAAGCGTTCTCGATATACATGAGGTCATACTTCATGCGTTCAACCATTTCTGATACTGAAGATGCATAGCCAAACTGCACCATGCCCCATGAACTGAGTCCGGGTTTGGCTCGGAACAGATGGTGGTAGTAGGGGGATAGTTGCATGATTTGATCCACATAGAATTTTCTTTCTGGTCTTGGTCCCACGAAGCTCATATCGCCAATCAGGATATTCCATAATTGTGGCAGTTCATCAATACGCCATTTGCGCATAAACTTTCCCCAGCGTGTAATACGTGGGTCAGTATCACTAGACAATTGTGGTATGCCTTGCTCTGCATTATCCAGCATACTGCGAAACTTAATGATGGTAAATCGTTTGCCCTTGTAACCGAGTCTTTCCTGTACATAGAAAATAGGTCCGGATGAGCTGAATTTCGTAATGATGGCAACTACTAGTAATAAAGGCGTTAGTAATAGTAAGAATAATAGTGAGACACTTACATCGAATAGTCTTTTCACGTTTTGCTGCCAAGGTGGTAATACGTGGGTGTTGATATGAATCAGCGCAGAGCCTAGTACATTATCTGTTCTTACTGAGCCAGCAATGATGTCGAAATTATCCGGCACCATTTTCAACTGGATATTCTTATCAGCTAGTCGGCGAAAAATGGCTTCAATTAGTTCATGGTGTTTTTTCTCCAGCGCAATAATCACCACTTCAATATTGTGTTGATTGACGCAGTCTTCTAAAACCTGTAATGTGCCTAGATGTGGCATATACTTACTGAGTCCATTCTTGGTTTCTGCTTCAATGGTTAAAAAGCCCTTTGCATGAAAGCCGAGATAAGTCAGGTTTTTTTGTAATTCTTGATGAGTTTTTACAGCAGCTGGTGTATTGCCAATGAATAAGGTATTGAAGCCAATCTGCTTTTGAATAATCTGCCATTTGGCAAGATAAAGCCAGATACTTCGGGTAATTAGGGTAGCACCCAATTGTAACAGAAAATATTTACCAGCAAAGAGTATTTGATCTGCATAGCTGGTTGTTTCTGCAGGGAAAACATGAAATAGGAATAACGCAGTAACGCCTAAGAGGATGGTTACAAAACCATCGGTGAATTCATTCAGTCGAGATTTGTGGTAAACACTTTGTGCATAGCTGCCTGTAATAGCAAACAATGAAACCCAGTAGAGCAGCAGCCAGCTTTGGTTGCTTAACCTATCCTGCTGAAATAGAAATAATAATACCGCCAATGTGCCGAGCAGATCAGTGATCAAGTAAAGCGCAATGGGTATTCTGATACGCATTACACAAGAATACTGGTGCTATTGATCTTGTGCAAAATCTGGTGCGCTACTTCCATGGCCAGGAATCCGTCGATCTCACTCACAATGGTAGGCGTATTGTTATTGATCGCATCAACGAAGGCTTGTAACTCCGTAAGGATGGCATTGCTTTCCTTGATATCTGGATTGGCTATTGCAATAGTCTTTTTTCCAGAAGGCGTATCCAGATCAAAAGAGAATACATTCTGGTCTTCTGGTTGCTTAAGTTTAATGATCTCCGTTTTCTTAGCAAGAAAATCAATGCCGATATACGCATCTTTCTGGAAGAGACGAATCTTGCGCATCTTTTTCATGCTAATGCGGCTGCTGGTCAAATTAGCAACACAACCATTGTGGAATTCGATGCG
>DALYHN010000257.1:0-3182 GCA_031970875.1 Chitinophagaceae bacterium | reverse complement strand
GGTTTCCATCGAAATAAATCACCAGCTTATTATTCACCAGCTTGGTGAGTCCGCCTGCACTCTGCCAGTCAACACCCAATCCAACATTACTGGCTTTATAGTCATTGTAATCGTTATAGATAATGATATTGGCTCTGCGCTGGAGTGAATATTCAATTGTATTCTCTAATGAGTTCAACTCTTCTTCTGCCACTTGTGCAGCAAACTTGCCCAGTTCTGTTCCGTTCTGTGCTACATAAGTGTTAAAGTTGGGCGACTGATAAAATTTCCACTTCAGTTTCTTATACTGAACCCGGCTTTTGCCAAACTCCACCGTATTTACCTGAGCAACTGCAACACCGGCTAATCCAATCAGCGCAACACAGAACAAACATATTCTTTTGATCAAATCCATATCCCAATTACATTGTATTACTTCATGATGATACCGGCAGATAATTCGCTGCCTATTGTATCATATGGTTGATTTTAAAGTTAGGTATTTACCTTTAAAGCCTGTAAAATTAACAATATGCTGCAAGTGAAGGTATTCGTGTTCAGTCCCATTCAAGAAAACACATACTTGGTGTACAACGAAACAGGCGATGCGTTGATC
The DNA here is from genome assembly GCA_031970875.1 of Chitinophagaceae bacterium. Taxonomy (GTDB): domain Bacteria; phylum Bacteroidota; class Bacteroidia; order Chitinophagales; family Chitinophagaceae; genus JAFLBI01. The sequence goes on along the minus strand of DALYHN010000257.1, from coordinate 2,587 downwards.
ATTGATCCCGGCTGTTATTTTGGTGCCGAGCAGGAGCAATTGCAGCAGTTTTGTACAGATAAATCCTTAACCCCGGTTCAATTGCTGAATACCCATTGTCACTTGGATCATGTTTTTGGCAATAAATGGGTGGCTAAGACCTATGGACTGGAACTCTACACCCACCCTAACGAGCAAAAGGTGCTGGAGTTTGCGCCCATCTCTGGGCAGAAATGGGGACTTCCTTTTGAGAACTATCAGGGTCCCATTCATTTTCTTCACGAAGGATATACCATTCACTTAGGTAACGACAAGCTAACCGTTATTGAAGCGCCTGGACACTCACCCGGCAGCATTTGCTTTTACTGTGCAGCGCAAAATTTCATCATTAGTGGCGATGTGTTGTTCCGCGAAAGTATTGGCAGAACGGATCTGCCCGGTGGTGATCATGAAACGCTCTTAAAAAGCATTCGCAAAAAATTATACAGTTTACCCGATGAAACGGTGGTGTATAGTGGTCATGGTATGCCCACAAAGATTGGACATGAAAAGCAACACAACCCATTCATCCAAGGTTAAAGCAGGGCTTTTTGATAGGCCATGATAAAGATGGCACCGAGGTTTTTTTGTGGCGGGATATAATCTTCAAAACGCTCTCTAGATTGACCAACAAATCGTTTCTCCAACTGCGCCCAAAGTTGTGGCCAGAATAAATCTTTGTCCTGACGAATCTGTTCAGCAATTGCGGTAATCATGATCTGATTCACTACACCAGCACCAATTTGTTTGGAGGCGATGATATGTGCGTCTGGACAAATATCCAGCACTTCACTCAAGCGTTGATAGCCACCGCAACTACCCAACAAAACCACTTTTGAACTGGGCATTAAATTACTGATGGTAGCAGACACATTATAACTATGGCCGCGGTGGATGGTGACTGCAGGCCGAAGATCATTGAACTCTAAATAAGCAATCAGGTTTTGCTGCGCTTCTGCGTCGAGGTCTTGCAATTCATCCAATGGCCGATTGGCATAAATGGTTACCGGCACACCTTTAACGCTGGATACTTCTACCCATTGCGGCTTCAGTTCAATACGCCAATTCGCATTTCTGAAACTATTGAGAAATGCATTGAAAATAACCGGACCATCTTTATCACCGTAAAAGAATTGATGCATCACTACCCTGCCTGCTGTATCCTTCAAATTTTCCACTGGCATATTGAATACAGGTGGGATGCCTAATGAAGCAGTCAGATCAATATGCTTGGTTGTATCAAGCGATAAAAAGATTTGTTCTAACAAACGATAAATGGTGATGCCTCTTGCTTGCTTTTTTCTTTCTGCATATGCTCGGTTAGCACCAACTTGTGCCAATACCAGATTACGAATTTCTGTATCCGAAATACTAGCATAAGCATCCGCAACATCTACTGCATCTTCCAGAGAGCGACTTTTCTCCAGTCCGGTAGCAAAGCTGCGCATCAAATCGCGCGCATAAGATCTATCCATTCGTCGCAAGAAATCGCCCAGCGTATTGTAAGCAGCACATATCCTGATAAAACGTCTATAGAAATCAAAAGATACATTCGCTAGCAGGCTATCTGCTCTAGGAATGCGCATGCGCTGAAAAATGCGCGGATATATACCTTCCACAAAGGAGGAAGTGTACATTTCTTTTTCACCCGCTACTGCTAAATAATACAGCTCAGTATGACTGAGTTTATCCAGTTTGCGAAAACGCACTGCAGGATTTCTTTCATCATGCAAAGCATTGATATCGGCAATAAAATCTTCTGTTGCTTTTCTTTCCAACCAAGTATCCAAAGCCTGTAATGCTAGTGGCGTATCGGCCCTGCGCATTCTTTCTGCATAATCAATCTTGGTTTGCACCAGCAACTTGAAATAAGCGATACTGTCTTTTACTGCCGATTCTATTTGCTCAATAGCAATCTTTCCTTGCATCACCTGATCAAGAAAAGGGAAGAATAATCGGCCACTTTTCATGGATGAAAATGCGGCAATTGTTTTGATCAATGGCTCACTGCTTGTTTGAATTCTTTTACCCAATAAATCAGCAGCAGCAGCATAATTGTATAAATCCTCAGGCGATCTTTTGGCAGCTTCCATGAGTAAACTATCTGCCATACTTGCTTCAGGCGTTCTGCTGAGGAATTTCAATATTCTGTCGGGATATCTTTCGCAACTCTTCAATAGTAAACGCTCATTCAGAACCGACTTGTTTTGCAATGATTGAAAAGCAAAATTCTGCATGATGAGATTACTCACTTCCACATCATATTGATCAATCACCGGAGCAATGGATTTACCTTGTATATACAGCAACATTGCTTTTTCATAGCCTTCCAATACTTCCTGCAAAAGACTACCCATGATAGCGCCAGATTTGTAGGAGGAAGTGAAGCGCTCCAACAATTCGCGAATACCTCTTAACCACATAAATCGCTCGTTATCTGCGATAGTGGTATCTGTTTCAACGATGGCCCTGAGATTATGCAAATACCTGTTCAGCGAGAAATTAAGCTGTGCGTTTAGCTCATCATTTCTGGTTGGGGTGAATACAGAATCGGCACGTTTATCTGCTT
>DALYHN010000256.1:0-3251 GCA_031970875.1 Chitinophagaceae bacterium | reverse complement strand
AACCATACCTATAACTTGTACTACACGTACAATGATGAAAATAACCAAACACATCAGGTACATTTTACAGATGCAGCTACCAATTTCAATACACTTCGTTTTGCTACAGAATATGGATTAGCGGGAACCGCTATATGGCGCATGGGTAGTGAGGATAGCCGTATCTGGGATTTTTATAACCGATCTGTACACCGCGCTGCATTGAAGAATTTTGATTTTTCTGCACTCACTGTTGTGGAAAGTTCAGATGATGTAGACTATATCGGCGAAGGAGAGATTTTGGAAGTGTTGTCAAAACCAACCAAAGGGCATATTGAACATGAGATCGATAGCAATGAATTACTGATTAGTGAGCAGCGATATGAAGTGTTGCCTTCTATGTTCGTTGTGCGTAAATGGGGTAAGACAGAAGCCAAAAAACTCGTACTCACTTTTGATGATGGTCCCGATCCTTTGTACACCAAACAAATATTAGACACACTGGCTAAATACAAAGTGCCTGCTGTATTTTTTGTGGTTGGCTTGGCAGCAGAAAACAATATTCCCCTGGTTAAGCGTATCTATCGAGAAGGGCATGAGATCGGTAACCACACATTCACCCATACTAATATGGCTACAGCCAGTAGAAACAGAGCCATACTGGAAATGGACTTAACGCAGTTATTGATAGAGTGTATCACAGGTAGAAGCACCACCATGTTCCGCGCACCATACAATGCGGATAGTCAGCCAGAGACCATGGAAGAATTATTGCCGGTGGCCATTAGCAAAGAGCGTGGCTATATTACGGTGAATGAAAATATTGATCCACTGGATTGGGAGAAAGAAGAGAACCCGCACTTGAATGGGGACTCAATTTTTCATCGCGTAGTGCGGCATGTGGATATGGGTAATGTGATTTTGTTGCATGATGCCGGTGGTGATCGTTCTGCAACAGTTGATGCAACAGGAAAAATCATCCGACATTATCAAGCAAAAGGATATCAATTCACGACGATTGCAGATTTACTTGGTAAATCACGAGATGATATTATGCCGGAAGTACCTAAGGGAAGAGGCTATGCTTTACTGCAATTGAACCTATACATTTTTACCATCCTTTATTATGTGGGTCATTTCCTCTTCTCTTTATTCCTGCTCTTTTTAGTGCTGGGCACCCTGCGCATTATTGCGTTAGCTGTATTGGCATTGAAACAGCGGAAAAGAGAAAAGCAGTTGTCGGTCGCTTCAGCTGTACGAACAGATTATCCAAAAGTATCCATCATTGTACCTGCCTATAATGAAGAAGTAAATATTGTAGGTACCATTATGAATCTGCTGCAATGCGATTATCCCAACTTTGATGTGATTTTAGTGGATGATGGCAGTAAGGACGCAACCTTGCTTCGGGTGAGAGAAGTGTTTGAGCAATCTGCTCAGGTAAAAATCATTTCAAAAGTCAATGGTGGTAAAGCATCTGCATTGAATGAAGGTATTCGCCGCAGTGATGCGGAATACTTGATATGCATTGATGCAGATACAAAGCTGAAATCAGATGCAGTGCGCATCATGATGGAGCATATGCTGCGCGATGCATCGGTTGGTGCTGTTGCAGGCACGGTGAAAGTAGGTAATCAGGTAAACCTGATGACGCGCTGGCAGCATTTAGAATATGTAACGAGTCAGAACTTCGATAGAAAAGCATTTGCGGTGATCAATGCCATTACTGTGGTACCTGGTGCGATTGGTGCCTTTAGAAGAACAGCTATTGAAGAAGCCGGCTTATTTACAACAGATACTTTGGCAGAGGATTGTGACCTCACCATACGCATTTTGCGATGCGGGTATAAGGTAGCCAATGAAAGCAGCGCCATTGCGTATACCGAAGCACCTGAAACTGTTGGGCAGTTCATGCGGCAAAGAGTAAGATGGACCTTCGGCGTATTACAAACCATCTGGAAGCATAAGGATATTGCACTCGGCGGCAACAACAAGGCCTTGAGTTGGATTGCTATTCCGGACATTATCATTTTCAAATATGTTATTCCGGCCTTCACGCCACTGGCAGATATCATTGCTTTAGTCAGTCTCACTGCCGGGGTTTCTTCTACGGATAACCAAATGCTCGATTATTACCTGCTCTTCCTGCTCGTAGATACAGGTATTGCACTTTTTGCCTTTTTGTTAGAAGGAGAAACGCTCTATCAATTGATTCTATTGATACCGCAACGCTTGATTTACAGGTGGTTAATGTTGGTAGTCCTGTTTCAATCTCTGCTGAGAGCGGTAAAGGGAGAACTGCAGCATTGGGGTGTTTTAAAGCGCACCGGCAATGTTAAAGACCTGCAAATCAATGTTTCAGAGTGATTTTTAAGCTTTTTATTATCCCGCTTGCTTGGCTACCCCTGCCTCAGCCTTTATCTTGCAGTACCGATAGTTGTCTTTGGTCCATAACTAGTAAGTGTTGAACTAAAACCGGCAGCTGAATCCCTCCTATGATCTGAATAGTGTAGACGTTTGTCCGCAAGTTATGATCAAGCAAAGCAAAAAAAGATATCTCCAGATAAGCTTGGCAACCTTTGTTGCCTTTCTCTTACCGCTATTTGTATTAGCGCAAGCTGATATCATTTTAACCCTCGATCCCATTACAAAAGCTGGATTTTTCAGCACAAAAAGTCCGGTCAAGTTTCGTTTACTCGTATCCAATAAAAGCAAGACCGATCTTAAAGGCACTGTTTCTTATACAGTAACCACCGTAAAGTCTGTTTATATCACCGATGCTTCAATGCCTGCTGCCGTAGGTGCCGGAAAAAATTTAGATATCCCTGTTGATTTACCTATGATTGATGGAGAAGGTTTTTATGAAATCATCATTCGTGCAGAAATGGGTGATGTGGTTGAATCTATCTCCAAGCAGTTTGGGTATACCGATTTGAATAAGGTAAAGAAAAAAGCACCTGAGCCAGCACCGGTTACCGATATCAACTTTCCTCAGGCTGGTGTGAAGTCGGTCTCTAACGAAGATTATGGACACGATGAAGGCCATGGTGAAGAAAGTGCTGAAGAAGATGAGGGTGAAATTGTTACTGTACTAAAACCGGCAGCAAAGGATGCCATGTTTGGTATGTATAAGCCGGTGAGGTATACCGTAGTCTTACACAATAAATATAAGGTCAAGCAAGAAGGTTCGTTTAGTTATTATGTGACTACTGAGACTGGTGAGCCTGTGTATGAGAATAAAGTGCCTGTTGTGATTCCTAAAAAGTATAGTA
>DALYHN010000255.1:0-3259 GCA_031970875.1 Chitinophagaceae bacterium | reverse complement strand
CTAGCATATTTGCACCTTCATAGATGATTTCTCCCTTGTCTGGTTCAAATAAGCCTACCATGCATTTGGTAAGTACGGTTTTACCGCTACCACTAGCGCCGATGATCAGGTTACACTTGCCCGGTTCCATTACTGCAGAAATATCTGAGAGAATGGTGCGGTCGCCAAAATGCTTTTCTATATTCCTGATCTCGATCATGATGCTAATGTAAGTTAATCAAACCTGAACGTATTTATAAAACGGATGGCTGGTTGCGCAGCAGGTCTTCGAAATTGTCTCTCTTGCGAATCAAGTGGGCTTTACCATCTTTATACAATACTTCCGCTGGCTTGTAGCGTGAATTGTAATTGCTCGACATCTCAAAGCCGTAGGCGCCTGCGTTGTAGAACACTAAGAGATCACCTTCACTGATTTCAGTCAGTTCGCGGTCTGTAGCGAAATTATCTGTCTCACAGATATTACCTGTAATTGTATAAGTCTTCTTGGTCCCTTCTGGGTTGCTGATATTTTCAATGCGATGGAAAGCATCATAAAACATAGGACGGATGAGGTGGTTAAAACCACTGTTCACACCAGCAAAACTGATTTGCGGATTATGTTTTAACACATTCACTTCTGTAATGAAATAGCCGGCTTCACTCACAATGAATTTGCCCGGCTCAAACCACACTTGTAATGGTTTGCCATAAGTGGTTTGTACTTTCTCAAATGCAGTGGCAATGGCTTTGCCCAATGCAGTAATATCGGTGCCTTCATCACCATCTTTATACGGTACTTTGAAACCGCCGCCCAGATCAATAAAGCCCAGCTCCGGAAAGCGGGGCATCAACTCGAACAACACATCCAAGCCTTTAATAAAGACTTCCACATCCTTGATTTCACTGCCTGTGTGGATATGCAAACCGCGAATCTGTATGTTGTGTGTTTGCATCAAGGCAATAACATCATCAATCTGTTCTACCGGAATACCAAACTTGCTGTTCTCGTGACCAGTAGAGATTTTCAGGTTGCCGCCTGCCATGATATTCGGCTTCAGGCGAATGCCTACAGGATAACTATGTCCGTATGCTTTGCCAAATTTCTCCAGGTTAGAGAGACTATCAATATTGATATTCACGCCCAGTTCTTTTGCTTCTGCTATTTCGCTGAAAGCAATACCGTTGGATGTATATAAAACATTTTCTGGTGCATGACCTGCATGTAATGCCAGTTTCACTTCGTTGATGGAGCTACAATCAATAGGGGCATCAATCGACTTCAAAAGACGCAGAATATTGATATTGGTTAAAGCTTTACAGGCATAGAAGATGCGGGTATCTGTTGCCGCAAAAGCCGTTTGCAGTTTGCGGTACTGCTCAACAATCTTCTCTGCGTGATAGACATATAAAGGCGTGCCGAATTCCTTAGCAGCCGCTAGGAGTTGTTCTCGGGTAATGCTTGCTGACATCTTGCGAAGATAATCGCTCGTGTGCTTATTCTGCAGGTGGAGTGTCTGTATTCTCTGCAGCAGGTGCATCATCGCCACCTTCTTCACCAATAACCAAGTCGCCGTTTTCGTTCACCGTTATTTGTGAAGGTGCTTCGGCTTCTTCCTCTTCAAGAGGAGTATCAATAGGTGTGGTGAAATCTTCCGGCTTAATAACAGTAGCTTCTACAACCTGATCTGCCAGTACTTCTCTGATCTTGGGCAGATCATCGGTATTGTTGATGCCGAAATAGTCCATGAAGGTTTTAGAAGTAGCGTACACCAATGGATGGCCCGGCATTTTTTCGTTTCTGCCGCTGATGATGATCAATTCTTTCTCCAACAGTTTCTGTACGCTGTAATCACTGTTCACACCACGGATAGCTTCAATTTCACCCTTGGTGATGGGTTGCTTATAAGCAATGATGGCCAATGTTTCCAAAGCAGCTGTAGAAAGACGCTTCAAGAACTTGTCGCCATTTAATTGTGCAATAGTCTTGTGGTAATCGCGCTTGGTCAGGAACTGCCAACCGCCGCCACTCTCGCGAACCTCAAAAGGATAGAATTCTGCAGCGTATTTTTCACGAATACCCTCGATAGCAGAACCTACCTGATCAGGCGTTACACGCTCTTCCATAAAGCCGAAAGCGTTATTGATCAGTTCTGTGATTTCTGGTGCAGTCAAGGGTTTCTCGCTGGCAAAAATCAACACTTCAATATGCGGAATGAGTTCACTTATTTCCATAGCAGGTTGCAAGATAGGGGATGCGCCGATCTGTTAATGATAACTTATACACAGGCTGGATTAGCCTTTCAGCGCCGCAGCACCGCTCACGATTTCAGTCAACTCAGTCGTGATCGCAGCCTGACGGGCGCGGTTGTAACTGATCTTGAGTGATTTCAGCAGTTCGTTGGCGTTTTCTGTTGCCTTATCCATGGCCGTCATACGGGCACCATGTTCGCTTGCATGACCATCCAATACCGCTTTGAACAGCTGGGTATTGAGGATTTTGGGCATCAGCTCGGCAATCAAGACTTCGCGCTGTGGTTCAAAAATGAAATCAGCTTTTTTGCTGGTATTCTTTTGTTCAGCTTTTGGAATGGGCAGGAATGGCTCTGCTACAAAACGTTGCGTAGCAGCATTCTTGAATTCGCTGTAGATGATTTCTACTGCATCGAATTCTTTGTTCTCGAAAGCCTTCATGGCAGCAACTGCAGCACCTTGTACGTTTTCAAAGCTCAGTTGCAAGAAGATATCTTTAAAGGTATCGCTGGTCTTAAAGCCTGATTTGGTCAAGCTTTCCCAACCTTTCTTACCAATATTCCAGATGGTTACATTACCCTTCTTATACTGCTCAGCATATTTTTCTGTTGCAGTCAGTTTGGCCAGCTTGATAATATTTGAATTATAAGCGCCACAAAGTCCACGATCGCTGGTGATCACGATCAGCAATACTTTCTCTACATTTCTTACCTCGGCCAATTTCAGGCTAGTATCACCCTCCGAACTGCTCACAATATTGCTCAGCATTTCCTGCAGTTTCTGTGCGTAAGGGCGCATTTGGATAATAGCATCCTGAGCACGGCGCAGTTTGGCAGCACTCACCATCTTCATGGCTTTGGTGATTTGCTGAGTGCTCTGCACACTTTTAATCCTGTTACGTACCTCTTTTAATTGACCTGCCATATATGCTGTGTTAAATTGGCTGCAAAAGTAGCAGAATCGAGGGGAAATTCAAGCGTAAAATCGGGGGGATTTTCTCCTGATTTCCTCAAAAATGCATGGCTATGCC
>DALYHN010000254.1:0-3280 GCA_031970875.1 Chitinophagaceae bacterium | reverse complement strand
GCTCTGCGCAGAATCCTTCTGATCACATAACCGGCACCGGTATTCGATGGCAGCTGTCCGTCAGCAATCGTAAACGCAATAGCGCGAATATGATCCGCAATTACGCGGAAAGCTACATCGCGTTTGCTGTCTGTATTCTCGTATTTGAGTCCGCTGATTTTTTCTGTTTCGTGAATCGTGCCGCTAAACACATCTGTATCGTAATTGCTTTGTTTACCTTGAATCACACGTGCCAAGCGCTCAAAACCCATACCTGTATCCACATGCTTAGCAGGCAATTGTTCTAGGCTGCCATCTTTCAGTCTGTTGAACTGGATGAATACATTGTTCCAAATTTCAATTACCTGTGGATGATCATTGTTCACCAAAGTTTTACCATCTACAGCAGCACGTTCTTCGTTGGAGCGGCAGTCTACATGTATCTCGGTACAAGGTCCGCATGGGCCGGTATCGCCCATTTCCCAGAAATTATCTTTTTTGTTGCCTAAGAGAATACGGTCTTCCGCAATCACTTTTTTCCATTCATTAAAGGCTTCTGTATCACGAGGTAAACCTTCTTTCTCATCACCTTCAAAAATGGTTACGTACAAACGGTCTTTATCCAACTTGTACACTTCAGTGAGTAGTTCCCAGCTCCAGGCAATGGCTTCAGCTTTAAAATAATCACCAAAGCTCCAGTTACCCAACATTTCAAACATCGTGTGGTGATAGGTATCCACACCCACTTCTTCCAAATCATTATGCTTACCGCTAACCCGCAAACATTTTTGGGTATCGGCAATACGACGGCTCTGGGGTTCTTTATTGCCCAGAAAATAATCCTTGAACTGGTTCATCCCTGCATTGGTAAAAAGCAGGGTGGGGTCGTTCTTTACCACAATGGGTGCTGACGGAACGATCTGGTGTGCTTTCGAAGCAAAAAAATCCAGAAACTGCTGGCGTATCTCACTGCTGGTCATAGTAATGCGTCAATTTTATCCATGCTTTGCAGGCGGATCAGTTATCTTTGAACCTCCCCTGTAAAGTGGCGCAAAGGTAAGGAATCAGCTACGGCCAAGGGGTAAACCTGGCTTGAATCTTATGCGGCGAATCAAATATTATTATAACCCACACTCTATGCGCTTCGAGAAGCTGGAAACCCCGCTTCGGGTGCGCCTGCTGCAGTTGTTTGGGTTTATTGCCGCTTCCATTGTAACGGGTATAATCATTGTATTGATTGCCTTCCGTTATATCGATTCCCCTAAAGAGAAATTGCTGCGTCAGGAGAACGAAGACCTAAAGGAAAACTATGCGGTTCTAGTTGAGCGTGCCAAGCAGCTGGAATTGCAGATGGATGAGCTGGAGAATCGTGATAACAGTGTCTACCGCTCCATTTTTGAAGCAGATCCTATTCCTGATAGTGCCCGTGTAAAAGAAATTGAGAAGAAGAAAGAGGTGAAGTTGGTGCAGTCGATGGGAGAAACGGAACTGGTGAAAAGTATGACCACTCAACTCAATGAGCTCAGCATGCGTGTGGCTTACCAAACCAAGAGTTATGTAGAGATTGAGGATATGGTGCGCAACAAGGAAAAACTCTTAGCTGCCATCCCTGCTATTCAACCAGTAAGCAATCGTGATCTGAATAGAATTGCTTCCGGCTTTGGTTATCGTGTTGATCCGGTGTATAAGGATACCAGAATGCACAAGGGACTTGATTTCACCGCACCGATTGGTACACCTATATATGCCACCGCAGATGGCGTAGTGCGCGAATCTGGTTTCAACACCGGTGGTTATGGTATTAACGTAGTCATATATCATGGCTATGGCTATGAAACCCTCTACGCACACATGGTGCGTACCAAGGCCAAAGTAGGACAGCGAGTAAAGCGTGGTGAAGTAATTGGTTATGTGGGCAATAGCGGTAAGAGTACGGGCCCGCACTGCCATTATGAAGTGCATAGAAATGGCATACCTGTAGATCCGGTATATTATTTCTATAACGACTTAACACCAGCCCAATTCGATCGATTGGTGAAATTGGCTAAGTCCAGCAATCAGAGCATGGATTAATGAACATTCCGTACGGTCTATTGTAATGCTATAAATACTTTTTTCTGGAACCCTGGGTACGTCAATACTTCATTCGCATCATCAACACCATGTCTTTGGGCCTGCTTTGGATGGCTATTAATTCAACATGGGGTATCATGTTTGGGTATGCATTCCCTGAAAACAAAATTGGTCTGGGTCATATTGGGTTCTACGCTTTCTTCCTGCTTTCGCTAAGTGCCTATCTCTGGTTTGTGATCCGTTTGTGGAGCAAGCCCCTAAACAGAGATATGGAGTAACTTTTTTTCTGTCAGCCCGTTTCATCGAAAATACCCGCTTGCAGGTAGGTGCTATCCAACCGAAAAGCCTATTTTCAACTTGAAAAGCCGCTGCATGCATCCGCTCAAACTCAAAGCAAAAAATATCGTTATCGCAGGCACTTTACTGATCTGGACTGTGAAGTTCATCATCAGGCCCTTTGTGCATATTCCTACATTTTGGAAACCGGTTTTTGGTATTGCACCTAACCTGCTGGGTTCATTTCTTTTGCCTTTTGGTGCTTGCTGGTTTTTTCAGCGCTTCTTTCGTTTAGAGAACAAGCATGATCTGAATTTCACCTGCAGTTTTGGCTTATTACTGGTGATAATTAATGAGTACTTGCAATTGATTCCCATCTTCGGTAGAACATTCGACTATTTGGATATTCTATTTTCTGTGGTAGGTGTATTCTTTGGACATCTATATTTCAATTACCTGATGCGCCGTTATGTATTCAAGACCTATCCTTAAATGAAATAGTCCGCCAGAAGCGGACTATTCAAAAATATTTTCTGCAAAAATTATTTATTCGATTTGCTATCTACAATCACAGGTGTTTTGCTATTACCCATGATGAGTACTTTAGCATTCTGTGATGTAGCAATTTCTTTCAAGGCCTTGATCTGCTCATACTCAATCTGCTTGTCGGTTAAGCCTGTATTGATGATGCGCTGATAGTCGGCAATACCTTGTGCTTCCACACGCTTGCGCTCAGCTTCCTGCTTTTCTTTTTGCAGTACAAATTCCATTTTTTGCGCTTCCTGCTCAGCCTTGATTTTCTCTTCGATGGATTTCTTCACGTTCTCTGGCAGCGTAATATTTCTTACCAGCAATTGCTCCAGAATCAAGCCACGTTTTTTGAAATCGTCTTCAATACTTTTGAAAATGCGTGTTTGGAACTGATCGCGTTTGTTTGAATACAAATCGATAG
>DALYHN010000253.1:0-3293 GCA_031970875.1 Chitinophagaceae bacterium | reverse complement strand
TTTCAAAATCAAATTTGGCGCCGCCCTTGTGCACACGCTCCATACTGAAAGCTGCGATCAATTCTTCGATGGTGAAGATTTCTTTATCGGTACCATCGTTCCAGCCTAACATGGCCAGCACATTTACAAAAGCTTGAGGTAGAAAACCTCTTTCACGAAACCCAATGGTTGTGGTATTGGTTTTTGGATCAGTCCAATCCATGGCAAATACCGGAAAGCCCAAGCGATCGCCATCGCGTTTGCTCAGTTTACCGTTGCCATCTGGTTTCAGGATCAATGGCAAGTGCGCCCATTGTGGCATTTGATCAAGACCAAACAAATACTTCCACAGTAAAATATGTACGGGTGCGCTTGGTAACCATTCTTCCCCACGAAAAGCATGAGAAATCTGCATCAAATGGTCATCTACAACCACAGCAAGGTGGTAAGTAGGCATGCCGTCTGCTTTCAACAATACTTTATCATCCACTTGTGTGGTATCGAAACTCACTTCACCGCGGATCATATCCGTAAAGGTGATGGTTTCCTGCTCAGGCATTTTGATGCGCACCACATGCGGATGTCCTTCACTAATCAATTGTGCAACTGTTGCGGCATCCAGCGTTAAAGAGTTACGCATGGATTGTCTGCTCTGCTGATTGTATTGAAAATTGGGCATCGCAGCTCGCTTGGCTTCCAATTCCTGCGGCGTATCGAATGCATAATAGGCTTGTCCGGCAGCCACTAACTGTTCTGCGTATTGCTTATACAAAGGTTTGCGTTCACTTTGTCTGTATGGGCCAAAGGGGCCTCCATGCTTAGCACTTTCGTCGGGCACCAATCCGCACCATTCCAGGCATTGAAAAATATATTCCTCCGCTCCGGGTACAAAACGCGTTTGATCTGTATCCTCAGTACGCAGGATAAAATCACCACCATGTTTTTTGGCAAATAAATAATTGAACAACACTGTTCTTACACCGCCCAAATGCAGCCCACCAGTAGGTGAGGGGGCATATCTTACTCGTACACGCTTATCAGTCATGCCGCAAAGATACAGGCTGTACAGGCTTTGGTAAAATCGTTAGGACTTTACCCTGCCGGGGTTCTTTTTGATGAAATCATCCCATGATTTCACAGCTTTACCAGAAGTGGTTATGGCGCGACTGGTTTGATAGTGATGGCAAAGGGCTACTGCCAAAGCATCGGTAGCATCGTAATATTTGGGTTGCTCATCAATTTGTAGGATGCGTTGCAACATTTTCCATACTTGATCCTTATCAGCATTGCCATTACCGGTGATGGATTGTTTCACTTTTTTGGGCGAGTATTCTGTAACCGATAATCCGGCCTGCATGGCAGCAGCAATGGCCACGCCCTGGGCCCGCCCCAGTTTCAGCATACTCTGTACGTTTTTACCAAAAAAGGGCGCTTCAATGGCAAAAGAGTTAGGGCGATACAGTTTAATGAGCTCACAGACCTTGGTATGAATTTTCTCTAATCGCTGGTAAATGTCTTTCTCGCTGGTGAGTTTGAGTGTATCCATCAATAAGACGGTACAATCATTGCCCTGCCTCTTCAGCAATGCATAACCCATCAGTTGTGTACCGGGGTCAATGCCCAATATGATATCTGCTTGTTTCAATGCCGTGAAATTAGGTTTTTCAAGCCTCACTTTTCTAAATGCAGCTGATGCCCGTTCTTTGTACACAAATCAAGTTAACCTGAACAAACAACTGAAAATATTTCTGAACTGGTTTATTGGCCCTGTTTTATTTGTTTGGCTTGCATTTTCCATCTATAAACAGGTTAGCGAACAGCGCGATTTGCAATCTTCCTGGCAACATATTGTTGATACAGTAGTTGGTGGACAATGGAAATGGCTGTTGCTTGTGTTTGGGCTCATGTTTGTGAACTGGGGTCTGGAAGCTAGAAAATGGCAATTGTTGATGCAAGCTATTGAGCCAATTCGTTTTTGGCGAGCCTATCGCGCCATTTTTACCGGTCAGTCATTTGCACTCAATACGGTTAACCGTGTAGGCGAATACTTGGGTAGAATGGTGTATCTACAGGAAGGTAATCGCCTACGATCTATTGCTTTATCGGTGGCGGGTAGTTTTAGTCAGCTCATTGTTACCATGCTGCTTGGCTTACTCTCGCTTGTCTATCTGCGTTTGTCCATTTTAGACGAAACACACCATTTGCAGGGCTTGAGTGTATTTTGGTTGGATGGATTGATGTATGGCTTGAGCGTGGGTATTACTGTCTGTTTGATATTGTATTATAAACTATCACTCATCACGAAGCTGGTAGAGAAAATACCCATAGTTACCCGATTTAGTTTCTTTATTGATAAGCTGGAAGACCTGCACTGGAAGGAATTAACAAGAATTTTAAGTCTTTCTCTTAGCCGTTATCTAGTCTTTATCGTTCAATATTTAATCATGCTGCATGTGTTTGAAGTGGATGTGCGTATGTTAGATGGTGCAGCGGTGATTGGCGTTATGTTTTTGGTCTTGGCGATTGTGCCAACGATTGCCTTGGCTGAATTGGGTTTGCGCGGCAAAGTGAGTCTGCAATTGATCGGACTCCTTAGTACGAATCAGGTAGGGATTATTGCCACTGCTGCGGGTATCTGGTTAATTAATCTGGTGATTCCTGCGCTGGCAGGTAGTATCTTTATACTGGGCATTCGATTATTTAAAAAGGTTTGATGTGAAGAAACTTCTCGTTGTGTTGATCATTTGTACTACGGCCTGGACTTATCCTGCCGGTCCGGAACAATGTACGATCAAGAACAGGGCATTTCAGGATGGTGAGAATATCAGCTATACTGTTTATTATTCAGTTATAGGTTTATTTGTGAACGCTGGTTCTGCAAGCTTTACAGTTGATCAAACCAGTTTCAATAATAAGCCGGCTTATCATGTTGTTGGATTAGGTTCATCTAATCCCAGCTATGACTGGATTTTCAAAGTGCGTGATCGTTATGAAAGTTATATAGACACGGGTAGTTTACAACCGTATAAGTTTTATCGCAACGTAGATGAGGGTGGATATAAAATTGTCGAGACAATTAATTTTAATCAGCAGAGCAATACAGCAACCACACCAAAGAGTACATTGAAAATACCTGATTGCACACAGGACGTATTGAGTTCTATCTATTATGCCAGGAATATCGATTTCTCAAAAACCAAACCGGGAGATAAAATTCCTTTTACCATGGTCTTGGATAATGAGGTGCATAATCTCTATATCAAGTACGAAGGAAGAGAGGTGATTAAAACCAAGTATGGTAAGTTCAATGCCAT
>DALYHN010000252.1:0-3301 GCA_031970875.1 Chitinophagaceae bacterium | reverse complement strand
AGATCAATGATGATGCTGCCATTGCGCATTTGCTCAATCATGGCAGCTGTAATCAGTATCGGTGCTTTCTTACCGGGTATTTGTGCAGTAGTAATGACGATATCTGCTTTGGCAATTGCAGCCGCAATACGGTCTTTTTGCTTTTGTTGATACTCGGCAGATTGTTCTACCGCATACCCACCTGCAGCAGATGCATCGGCTGCGCCTTCCACCTCAATGAATTTGGCGCCAAGACTCATCACTTCTTCTTTCACTGCAGGACGCGTATCGAACACTTCTACCACAGCGCCCAATCTTCTGGCAGTCGCGATGGCTTGTAAGCCTGCAACACCTGCACCCAAGATCAGGACTTTGGCAGGTGCAATACTACCAGCTGCTGTCATGAACATAGGAAAATAACGCGGATAGATATTGGCCGCTAATAAGACTGCCTTGTATCCAGCAATATTGGCCTGAGAACTGAGCACATCCATACTTTGTGCACGCGTTGTACGCGGAATCATATCCAAACTAAATGCACTGATGCCTTTATTGGCCCATGTCTGCATTTGTTGAAAATGATACAATGGTTGATAGACACCTAACACAATAGCATTGGGTTTTAACTGTGCAAGGTCAGCCTCACTCAATAAGTGCATACTCAATATGAGATCAGCAGCTTGCAAGACAGCATTTCTGGATTGGATGACTGCACATACAGCAGCAAAACTTTCATCTGTAGCAGATGCTTGCGCACCAGCGCCTGATTCAACTTGTATCTGTACTTGCTGCTTGATGAGTTGCGCACATTGCTCAGGCAGCAATGACACACGATTTTCGCCTGATGGTTCTTTGAGTATTCCGATGATCATGTTAAGGGTTGACCCGATGAAATTAACTGATGATCACTTACCAAAACCTGTTTTTTATCAACTTTTAGAACCGAATGCAGAAATGCTCTTTTTGTTGCTGCTCGGGTCGGAAGAAAACAATGCCAATAAAGAATAGATCAATGGTAAGGGTAACGGCAGGATCTGCTTGAATAGCGGCCCAAGCCTGCTCCATTTCTGCACTCCAATGGATATCATCAAATATTAAGATCGTTTGATCATGGGCTTTTTCTTTCAACCACTGGTAATAGCGCATGGTTGGTTCAAAGCGATGGTTACCATCAATAAATGCAAAATCGATTTGAGCCTGCTGCTTCAACCAAATGGGTAGTGTATCATCGAAGTTGCCAGTGATAATCGTAACATTACTAATACCTGCTTTGGTTATTACCGCTAAAGCTTGTTCCGCAACAGCAGGTGCACCTTCCATACTGGTAACAGGTATCAGATTGTTGGCGCTGGCTAAATATGCTGTAGTGATGCCTAAAGAAGTGCCCAGTTCCAAAATGCTTGCAGGCTGGAAATAGGTAACCATCCTAAACAATAACTGACTAAACTTTTTTGGCTTTAAAGAAGAGCGTGCAATATCCCGTATCACTCTTTGTTGGCTGAGTTTACTCCGACTGCCTGCACCAAAATCGGGCACTTCAATAATCTTTGTGTTGGCTTGTAAAGCTGTACGCAGTGGCTCGATGATGCTATACGCATAGTATTGTCGATCATCATTTAGCACATCTGTAATAAAACGAAAGACAAACGGTGAATGCACGCCATGCCCCTTGCCATTGGCAGCTGTGAGGTAGTACTGAAAATATTTCCAACCTAATAAAGGGGCACTATACATCTTGTCTTCGTTGAAAGGGTAAGGCTTTCATCCACCAGAAAAAACTATACAATACTGCAAAGAAAGCAATAAAGGCCATCCATAACATGGAATCTCCGATCCATTCAATACGGGTACCTGTTTGGCCAATGGTGACCATATTGTAGATAGGCATCCAGCAAAGCAATAACCAATACAGTAATGCAAATAGCCAAGAACCAGCCATACGCTTTGATATTGTCAATAAAGGGAAGATGGCTTGTAATAATTTCAACCCAATCACCAGCTGTTGGAAGTCTGACACAGGATATTTATTCGCATTAGTAGATTGATTACTGAAAAAATCAATCCAATTGTACCACAATATCAGTTGCGCCAAACCAAAGAACAGCATCATTCTATTACAAGTAAATAAGACTGCTTTTGCATAACTACGCAGTTGAGAGAAAAGCAAGATTGTCAACAGCAACAGGGGTAGTATCCTGATGAAAAAAAAGTCGAGCGAAACAAGCAATGTACTCATCGCTTATCCCAGCGCTGAAAAGTGAAAGCAAAAGCATGCTTGGCATCGGCTTCGTGTACTTCTTCCCAAGCCAATTGCCAATTTACTGTATCTAGCTCAGGAAAACTGGTATCACCCTCCATCTCTGCATGTACACGTGTGAGATACACATGGTGGGCAATGGGCAATGCTTGACGATAAATTTCACCACCACCAGTAATCATCACTTCAGCATAGCCATTTTCCTTCGCTAATTGAATAGCTTCATCGAGTGAGCCAACGGTTTCGGCATTGGCGGCAGCCCAATCGCTTTGTCTGGTAATCACAATATTCAGTCGGCCACCTAGTGGTTTATTGCCCAGGGCTTCAAATGTTTTTCTGCCCATCACCACAGGCAAAGCCCATGTTTTGTTTTTGAAAAACTTGAGGTCCTTGGGTAAATGCCATAGCAATGCATTGTCTTTTCCAATCATACCATTGGCCGATACTGCTACTATCAGGGAAATCGTCATATTAAACAGCTACGGGTGCTTTAATGGCCGGGTGACACTGATAGTTCTCCAGCGTGAAATCTTCAAAACGGAAACCGAAAATATCTTTTACTTCAGGATTGAGTCGCATAGTAGGCAATGGATAAGGCTCCCTGCTCAATTGCAACTTCACCTGCTCCATATGATTGCTATAAATATGTACATCGCCAAATGTGTGTACAAAATCGCCATAGCCCAAACCACACACTTGAGCAATCATCATTGTCAATAAAGCGTAGGAAGCAATATTAAAAGGCACACCCAGAAATACATCTGCACTACGTTGATAGAGCTGACAACTTAACTTACTATCTGCCACATAAAATTGAAACATGGTATGACAGGGCATTAATGCCATTTGAGGTAAATCGGCCACATTCCATGCACTTACTAAGAGGCGGCGGCTATCCGGATTTTTTTTGATCTGCTGAATCAAATCAGTGATTTGATCCACTACTACTCCATTCGCACCTTCCCAGCTTCTCCACTGTTTGCCATACACAGGGCCTAATTCACCATTGGCATCTGCCCACTCATCCCAAATACTCACACCATTCTCTTTCAGGTATTGAATATT
>DALYHN010000251.1:0-3306 GCA_031970875.1 Chitinophagaceae bacterium | reverse complement strand
GAGTTTTACTTTAGTGATATGAAAAGATGGATTAAACAACAGATCAGTATATCTATTACGATTTTCCAATTTCTCATATGGTTTATTTTGTTTTTTGTAACAGACCAATTAATCAATAACTATACTGAGATATATGTAACGTCTCATAGTTTCAAGCAAAGCTTTATTTATGCCTTTCTTATAGGATTTTTATTAACAGCATTATTCACGTTTGCTCGCAAGCCAAAAATAAAAAAACCAAAACTCAATGAATCTTCAGGAAATTGAACAACTGGGACCACAAGCCCTGATGACGGCCATTAACGACCTGATCCTGCATGATTTTGATCAATTGATATATATCCTTTACCGTTTAGATATTCCTGAAGCCAAACTCAAAACAGTATTAGCAGAACATCCGCAAGAAGATGCAGCTAAAATGATTGCTGCGTTGATTATTGAGCGACAGCTACAAAAGCAAAAAAGCAGAGCAGCTTTTCGACAGCAAGATGATATACCTGAAGACGAGCGTTGGTGATTATCGTAAGAGTGCATCAATCGGCACCAACTGGTAGCCTTTCTTACGCAGTGTTTTGATCAGCGTCGGTAGTTCATGATAGAATTTCTCTTTTCGTCTAGGGTCTGTTCCTACATGGATCAAAAGAATATACCCATCCAATCCGTCCGCGGAAGAAAGTTGCTGATTCACTGATGCTAGAATGGTTTTATTCGATACATATCGATTGCCCATCTCTGGCCAAGTATAATCGGCATTGGTGCGTACACCCGGTGTAAAACTGAACAATTGCGCACCTTTCCATCTGGTCCAAGTGGCAATACTATCGTTCCACCATTCATAAGGCGGGATGAAATACTTAACCTGCTTGGCTGGAATACCCAACTCTTCCATGGCATAGAGATTTTTGTTCCAGTCGTCCGAAAAAGTAGACCAGTTCACCAACAAACTATCGCGCTTCTGCCAATCGCAGTACAATAAATGGCCGTCAGAATGCGGGCCCATGTAGTGCTTGTCTTTGTACAGTTGCTGAATCTCTTTTTTGTATTGCGTATTGCGATACATTCTACCGGTAAAAAAGAACCCGGCTTTTACCTGCTGGTCTTTTAATGTCTTTCGAATAAAAGGTAACCCTTCCGCATATTCATCACCGGTAAAGACTAATGCCACTTGTTTGTGGTAACGATTCTTTGCTTTGACTACTGCGCCATGGGATACAAACAATTGCTTTCCGAAAGGATTGGCAGCTGCGGGACGAACAGTCTGTTGTTCAAAAGGCAGATAATTCGCTGCAGTATTCGCAAATCGTCCACGATTGCGATGTGCTGCTACATTGGCTTCCTGCTCTTTGGCTGCTAATAAATAAATCAGTGAAGCAGTGCCATCCATCGTAGGTTCATTGGTGCTGTAATCGCCATAATCATCATGATACACAGCCAGATCACTTTGAAACTCGGCATATTCATCGGCTTCCTGTAACTGAATTCCAATAAGCCCTTTATAAATATTTGTGTACACCGGACCATCCACTAAACCACCATCAATTGGATAATTTTTGATATGTGTAAATGCGCTGTGCGGATCAACAGGTGTATCGCCCCACCAAGGCAATCCATAGACCATACTGGTTCCCCAAGGATTGCAACCAAATAACCAATCAATATTGGCTTGTTCTAATGCGAGGTATTGTTTGTTATTGGTTAGCTGTCGATACCACATGCATTGTTGTGCAAATGCTACTGTAAGGTTATTACTGCACCAGATAAATGGAATGCCGCGGAAGAATGCATTTTGCTTGGCCTTTTGCCAAACCGCTCCAATGCCACGCTGATAAAATTGTATCAAGCTATCTCTTTGCACGCCTTTTACCTGCTTTGCCAATTCATAATGCCCAACATTGATGAATGGATACCACTGATAATGCTTGGCTGTGTCTTTTCCCAACCATGGCGTTATCTTTTCCTGTTGTGCATACCAGAAAGCAGAATCGAGATAAGTCTTATTTGATTGTACAGCTGCATAAGCCAATTCCATATCATCTGTCCAATTGTCTTCCGCGTAGATATAGGGTGAACGTACAGATGCTGTTTGTGTAACACCGGGTTGAATATTGCTATAACGCAGCGCTGTCAAGCTTTTCTCGCGTAGTAATTTTGCGTAAGCACTATCCGTTTTATACAACAAGCGACTACCCAACGCAAAGCTGGCTGCATATTTCGCAGCTGTAGAAGATGTACCCTTGGTATCATTCATGAACTTGCCGCGCTGTTGTGGCTCACCTGTAACGAGATATACAGGTCGTTCAAAACCTCTACCATAGTAAGTATCTTCTTTAGGAATACGCATACCCATATGGTCGCGATCATCACCCAACTGATTGAAAAGTATATTTGGTGCCGGATGCATTTTCAATAACCAATCCAAGCCCCATCTTGCTTCATCCAACACATCGGCTAATCCATTACTACCGCTTGTACCGTTGGATTTTTTTTCATCGCCAAACACTTCAGGAAAATCGCGATAAGCCATCAGCAAAT
This sequence comes from Chitinophagaceae bacterium, assembly GCA_031970875.1. Classification (GTDB taxonomy): domain Bacteria; phylum Bacteroidota; class Bacteroidia; order Chitinophagales; family Chitinophagaceae; genus JAFLBI01. The sequence continues at coordinate 774 of DALYHN010000251.1, read as the reverse complement.
GGTAAGCCGCATTGGCAGAAGTAGTTCCATACTGCAAATAGTCACTTGCATCGTGCCAGCCACCACTTACATCCATAAAACTGCTATCCACTAATCCGGCTTTCGATCCATACAACACATAACCATCATGTGTATGGCAACTATCTTGTAAGAAAGGATTGTAGCCACTGCGTTGTTGACGCATATAGCGCAAACAAAAATCGGCAGTGCCCTCATAGACATCTTCGCCAATTTCAAAAACAGGAGATGCTGTATTGCCCGCACGCAGATAATATTTTCCAGAATGCTGAAAAGCGGTAAAATCCAATCGGGCAGTTTGCTGAAAAGGTCCATAAGCCCCATACAGCAAACCAACTGCTGCTTTGAAAACGGGGAGATTGGTTTTGGCATTCACCAATTCAAAAGCACGGATAGGTGTCTTGTCTTTACTGCACCAAACAGCAGTTTTTTGTCCGCCCGGCAGATAACCCAACTGGTTGATGCGAATCCAGCTATTGACAGGCTTGGGCGAGTCAAAACCATACAGGCACAACAATAAACCAAATAGCAGGCAATGGGTTAGACTGTTTTTCATGCATCCTAAATTCTTTTCTAAGTTACACAATCATGCAGGTGGTGCAAAACAGCTAATTTCGGCGCTCAAAGTTTGCTTATGAAATTGGTTTCTTACCTGAGAGAAGGACACGATCAACTGGCTTTTCTGCACGATGGTTTTTTGTATGATGCCGATATGCAGCATCCGGATCTGCCCAACAGCATGAATATGTTTCTCCA
>DALYHN010000250.1:0-3343 GCA_031970875.1 Chitinophagaceae bacterium | reverse complement strand
GAGTGCTCAATAGCGTAGCCAATTTTACCTGTGAGCATATTTACTGTAAATACGGCCGGAACCAGAAAGATGAGGAAGGATGCTACCATCAGTAGTGCTGCAGCGACACCTCTCCGTATTTTCTTCTTTGTAATGAGTTGAATCATACTTCCACGCATCATTACATACAATGTGATGGCGCCTAATAAAGCTGGAATAAAACTGCTGAATTGATTAAACAGGAAGATGGCCGTTGCTACCAGCAATACATAAAAGCTTAGTTGGCGAATGCTGGTTTGGTTTATCTGACTCATACCACAAGTTAAGACAAAAGCTTATTTGCCAAAACTCACACAGCGAGTCATATCAATAGTGGAGTTATGGATCTTTAGAAATCCTTTATACACCATACTTAGTTCAAAACCCCCTCGCCAGTTAGAAGCAACTTTCAGGCGAGATATATTCACGTCATAGCTTAGGCCGATACTAACAGATTGCATATCCATTTTCAACATAGGTATCAATGCATCGCCAACGCGTAAAAAGCTACCAGCATAGATGGCATAAGGTTCATCGCCTTCGCGGCTAAGATCCAATCCAAACATGGCGCCGCCAAGAATTTGTTGATTGGCCCCTTGTTTATAATAATCGGCAAATAATGTAACCCTTGCTTGGTCGCTAATAGGCGTATTAATACCAATATTAGCAGTGAATCTTGGATACAAAAAGCTTACTTCATTATTGGTGGTGGTACTGCTGATTTTAGGTCTGGTGAAATGGTGAATGCCCGCAGCTATATAGAAGTTGCCACCATTGTTCATACTGTTGCTGTAGCAAAGTCCGGCTGCGGCATCCCAGTATTGATAGCCTGTTGCTACTACTTGCTGAGCAGTTGGGTTGGTAGGATCATAGCTACCGTTTCTGAACTGATCGCCCAGTTTCATTTTTGATGCATCAAACTGACTGCTCACCAAGCCACCCATAAACGCCATAGAAAGGTATTCGTTTCGTTCACCGCTTAATGATTTATGAAAATTCAATGAGGGTAGGAATGAAGTACGCTTTAATCTGATATCACCGGCAGCATCAACTGCCAGCTGAGAGCCAATGGTGATCACATCTTCTGCACTGTTGGCTTTCATTTTGTATTCCATACTCATCGCAGTGGTTCTGAATGGAACTGTTATGCTACCCCATTGATCGCGAAATGCACCGGACACGCGTAAATCACCTTTAAATAAACCACTGAGTGCTGGGTTACGCAAGAGTGGTTGCTCGTAGAACTGAGAGAAATTAAGATCCTGAGCCGTACTTATGATACAGCTAATTAGGAAGAAGGTTAATATCGTCAGTTGCTTACGCATTATCTTAGTACCGCTACATTGCCTTTGAATAATGTGCCTGTGCCTTTATCGCAGATTACTTCGCATAACCAAACAAATACTTCGGGATTCACATCCTTGCCCTTCACTTTGCCATCCCATCCGGTAGAAGGATCATTGGCATTGAAATTGTTTTTCTCAAATACCAGTTCACCCCAACGATTGTAAATACGGAAATAGCGTACGGTACGGATGCCAGTTCCCTGAACAAATAGTTTATCATTTACACCATCGCCATCGGGCGTAAAAGTATTGGCTACATATACTTGCGTATTGGCGCAGATGGCTTTTATGCAAATAGTATCCTGACTATAACAGTTATAATTATTGCGCACTCGTAACAAAGCGCATTGATCTGCATTCACTACAACTGTAGGGTTTGGACAATTGGTGCAGGATGCATTATTGAGATTGATCCATTTCCATTCTTTGATAACTTGATTGCCTGTATTTGGCTGTAAGGTTATCTGACTACCAACTTGTACAATCGTGTCTCTTCCAGCATTTACAGCAAATGGTCTGCCAACAGTGATGGTTACTGAGCTTGTATCTGTAAAGCAATTCTGTGCATCCTTACCAATTACCTGATAAGTTGTAGTTGTTTGTGGTTTAGCGATAGGGGCTGCAACGACTGTACTATTTAATCCATTTGAAGGGAACCATTGATACACAGCGGCGCCAGAAGCAAACAATTGTCTGGATTCGCCAATACAAATTGAGTCGTTACCTGAAACCTGCATACGTAGTGGCTGAACTACATTTACAGAAGTAGTAGTAGCTGTAGAGCAACCTGCGCTATCAGTAGCTACTACGGTATACCTTGAATTAACATTAGGCTGTACCTGAATACTGTTACAGTTAGTACAAAGTACATTATTGCTTTGTGTGCGCCAGCTGATACTTGCAGAGCTGTTTGCAGTAAGTTGAGTGCTTTGTCCCAAGCAAATGGTGATAGGCGCATTAACACTCACAGTAGGTAAAGCACGAACAGTGATTTGCATAAATGCAGTATCGGTACAGTTCTTATCTGTCTCTACAATCAACTGAAGTTTATAAATACCTGGTCTTTGATAAGCGGTGGATGTGGTTGGTGATGGTGTACGTACAATGTTGCCATTGCCTAAGTTCCAGCTGTATTGAACTACGCTGTCTTTCGAGATAACGTTGGCGTTAATATTCACTTTTGCAGACTCGCATGCGTTTGAGCTGGCGATGATTTGTGCTGCAGGTTTTTCATTCACTTTTACTTGTATCGGTGTTACAATGCTATCCAGACAGCCTGTATTGCTGCGAATCTGCATCTTAATTTGGTAAATACCTGCTTCACGGAAAGTATGTGAAGGGCTATCTGTTTGTCCGATTATACTGTCGTTGATAAACCAGGTAGTAGTTCGAATGCCAAATATGGTGGTACTTCTATTGGTGAAATGATAACGAGGCAAACCACAATTGTTTTCGATATGCCAATTAAACTTAGGCGCTAGTTTCTCAATTCTGATGGTGTCTTTTCCACTAATGCTAACAGCACAATTATTGTCACCAATCAAGAATGCTTTCGGCACAAAAGCACCAGGTCTATTGTAAGTATGTGTAACAATACTGTCTGTGCTTGTGATAATGGTGCCATCTCCAAAATCCCAACGAATCTGACGTGCATTTTTTGTCTTAGCAGTGAATGTAACAGGGTCTCCGGTATTACATCTGTCAGGACTACTATAGTCTAAAGAACCTGTTGGTGCGAGTATGCTTATTTGTGCGCTATCAGTATATACACAACCACCTGCAGTAGTAGATGACATATTGATTTTGTACAATCCATTTTGATAGAAAGTATATACGATGTTGGCACCTGAACGTGCGCTATCACCAATGGTCCATTTGGTATTGCTTGTGTCGGCTGACAAATTATGCAGGCTAATATTGAATGGAGTACAATTGCCGATTGTATCAGAGATCATCAACTTTCCTGGTAAGGAAGCTAC
>DALYHN010000249.1:0-3360 GCA_031970875.1 Chitinophagaceae bacterium | reverse complement strand
GCAATCTGCTCCAATTCCCAACCCAGCTGACCGTTTCTACCCGTTACCAATATCACTGGAAGCATGTATTTATTTTCTGCTTTGAAACTCTTTCGGTTGTTTGAACCACTCTTCTGATGGAAGCGATTTAAAGTAATTATAGGTCTGCTTCAAACCTTCTGCACGATCTACTTTGGGCGACCAACCTAAAATTTCTTTTGCCTTAGTGATATCCGGCTTACGTTGCTTAGGATCATCTACTGGCAAAGGCTTATAACTGATCTTCACAGAAGAACCAGTTAGCTTCAACACTTCTTCTGCAAAATCTTTCAGCGAGATTTCATTCGGGTTGCCAATATTCACCGGCATGGCATAATCACTCAGCAACAAACGATAAATACCATCCACCAAATCATCCACGTAACAGAATGAACGTGTCTGACTACCATCGCCAAATACAGTTAAGTCTTCACCACGTAAAGCTTGTCCGATAAATGCAGGCAGAGCGCGACCATCATTGAGGCGCATGCGCGGACCATAAGTATTGAAGATGCGGACAATTCTGGTTTCTACTCCATGGAAAGTATGATAAGCCATGGTGATGGATTCCATGAAACGCTTGGCTTCATCGTATACGCCGCGAGGACCAACCGGATTTACATTACCCCAGTATTCTTCTGTCTGCGGATGCACGAGTGGATCACCGTAGATTTCACTGGTTGATGCAACCAAAATTCTGGCTTTCTTTTCTTTGGCCAAACCCAAACAATTGTGTGTGCCATGTGCACCCACTTTCAATGTTTGAATAGGGATCTTCAAATAATCGATAGGGCTTGCTGGTGAAGCGAAATGCATGATATAATGCAGTTCACCCGGGATATGGATAAACTTGGTTACATCATGATGATAGTATTCAAACTGCTCTAGTTTGAATAAGTGTTCAATATTTTTCAGATCACCTGTCACCAGATTATCCATCGCAATCACATGGTAACCTTCCTTGATGAAGCGATCACATAAATGTGAACCGAGAAAGCCGGCTGCACCGGTAATCAATACGCGTTTTCTTGACATAATTATTTGCGTTAAGGTCTGCCGATACTTTCGTAATGGTAGCCCAGTGAACGAATCTTATCTGTATCAAATACATTGCGACCATCGAAGATCACTTTGTGTTTCAGTTTTGCATCCAATTGCTCAAACTCCGGTGTTCTGAACTCACTCCACTCTGTTGCAATGATTAAGGCATCTGCGCCTTCCAATGCACTGTACTGATCTTTTGCATAAACTACTTTGTCACCGATCTGTGCACGTACATTTGGCATAGCTTCCGGATCAAATGCAGTTACATTTGCGCCTGCTTTTGTTAATGCATCAATCAGGTACAATGCCGGTGCTTCACGTATATCATCTGTGTTGGGTTTGAACGCCAATCCCCATAAAGCAAAATGCTTGCCCTTCAAGTCGTTCTTGAAATAAGCTTCAATCTTGGGCATCAGGTGCAGCTTCTGCTTCTCATTCACCACTTCTACTGCTTTCAAAATCTTAAAATCATAGCTCACTTCATCTGCCGACTTAATCAAGGCCTGCACATCTTTAGGGAAGCAGCTACCACCGTAACCGATACCTGGGAATAAGAAACGTTTACCAATACGCTCATCACTACCAATACCTCTACGCACCATATCCACATCAGCGCCTAGTTTCTCACACAATTGTGCTATCTCGTTCATGAAGGAAATCTTGGTTGCCAAGAATGAGTTTGCTGCATACTTGGTTAACTCGGCAGATTTTTCATCCATGAAGATGATGGGGTTACCCTGGCGCACGAATGGTGCATACAATTCACCCATGAGTTTTCTGGCTCTTTCTGAGTTGGTACCAATCACCACTCTATCCGGCTTCATGAAATCATCCACTGCTACCCCTTCTCTTAAGAACTCAGGGTTACTCACCACATCAAACTCACCGGTGTAGTTGGCCGCTACTGCGTTGTGTACCTTCTCTGCTGTACCAACGGGTACTGTACTCTTATCAACGATGACTTTATACTCTTTCAATATCTTACCCAAGTCTGAAGCGACGCCCAGCACATACTTCAAATCAGCTGAGCCGTCCGCACCTGGAGGTGTGGGCAATGCTAGGAAAATGATCTGTGCATCTTCTACTCCTTCAGCCAGATTGGTGGTAAACTTCAGGCGACCTTCTTTCAGGTTACGTAAGAAAATCTTCTCCAAACCTGGCTCATAAATCGTAATCTGGCCGTTAGAGAGTTTATTGACTTTGTTGACGTCGATGTCCACACAGGTTACTTTATTGCCGGTTTCAGCAAAACAAGTACCCGTTACCAAGCCCACATATCCAGTTCCGATTACTGCTATTTTCATTGGTCTTTGTTATTGTCGCTTAGGAATTAATATAGTTCAAAACATGGTCTGTAATATACTGCAATTGGGTTTCATCCAACTCAGTGTGCATAGGCAGTGAGATCACTCTTTCTGTTAACCAGTCGGTAATCTCCAATTGATACGCATCCAAACCAAAAGCAGCAAACATCTGCTGTCTGTGTCCCGGTACTGGGTAATAAATCATGGAAGGAATCTTGTGCTCAGCTAAATATTTATTCAACCCATCTCTGTCAACACCATCCAAGGTTAAAGTATACTGATGATACACATGCTTACCATAAGCAGCAGTATAAGGTGTTTTAATTCTGGGATGATTGGCAAAAGCTTGATCATAAAAAGCAGCTGCTTTTCTTCTGGATGCGATATAGCTATCTAAATGCTTCAATTTGATATCCAGTATCGCTGCCTGAATGGTATCCAATCTGGAATTGCAACCTACCAACTCATGATAGTAACGTGTTTGCTGACCATGGTTGGCAATCATTTTCATTTTATGCGCCAATGCATCATCATTGGTACAAAGTGCACCACCATCACCAAAAGCACCTAGGTTCTTGCTTGGATAGAAGGATGTTGCACCAATATGTCCCATCGTACCCGTCTTGGCTACGCGACCATCAGAGAACGCATACTCAGCGCCAATGGCCTGTGCATTGTCTTCAATCACATAAAGATTGTGCTCTTTGGCAATCTGCAGAATGGGTTCCATGTGTGCGGGGTGCCCGTACAAATGCACCGGCACAATGGCTTTGGTTTTTGGGGTAATTGCTTTACGCAAGCTTTCCGGATCCATACAGAAAGTAGCAGGGTCCACTTCTACAAATACCGGCTTGAGGCGAAGCAAGGCCACCACTTCTGTTGTAGCGATATACGTAAAAGAAGGCGTGATCACTTCATCACCCGGCTCCAAGCCAAGGGCCATCATGGCAATCTGCAATGCATCTGTTCCATTGGCGCAGGGAATCACGTGTTT
>DALYHN010000248.1:0-3406 GCA_031970875.1 Chitinophagaceae bacterium | reverse complement strand
CTGTTTTGTTTCATGCTTTTGCAGTTTTGGTTCTGATGATCAAAACGATGATAAGTGTAGTTACCATGCCCATCACGGGTGTGCCGATGAGGGCTTGAATGATATAGCTTTTCAGGTTAAAATATTGTTCTGCATCTTTCAGGGATAGTTGACCCGACTGCACCGCATAATTGGTGAAGTTTTGAAAGAAGTTGGGCGTGATGTATTTGGTAGCAATGGTCTGTGTTACCGGAGTGAGTGCAGTAATCATCAAAGTCATGATTAAGCCGCTGAGCATACCTTGTTGAAAGTTCATCTGTCCGTCAAAGCCTATTGATTTAATTTCGCGCAAAGAAAGCACATACAAGGCTACTGCCGGTATGATGAAGACATTGGTGAAAATGGCGTGCTGCGCGATATGCGTGCTATGCAAACCGCTGATACGTTCCAGTAACATCCATATCAAGGTCATCACAGAAAACAAGATAGCCCACTTGGCTTCAATGGTCAAGGTCTTCATATAGCTGTTGTTTTTAGAAAAGGGTTTGCACACCGTGTGCCACTTTGAACTCGTGCTGCAATAACCATTTCTTACGCCACAATCCGCCCGCATAGCCTGTCAGGCTTTTATCGCTACCAATTACTCTATGACAGGGAACAATAATGCCAATCTTATTCTTGCCATTGGTGGTGGCTGCAGCGCGAATCACTTTAGGATCACCCAAACGCTTGGCCATATCCATATAGCTGATGGTCTTGCCATAAGGTATCTCCAATAATTCACTCCACACGCGTCGCTGAAACTCTGTACCATCCTGATGTACGGGAATATCAAAATGTCTTCTGGTACCGTGGAAATATTCAATCAATTGTTCTGTGCATTCATGCATCAATTCTGTAATGCCTGGCTCGCCGTGTACCAATTGTTCCTGGTTATCGATAAAACTCACTTCGCCGATATAATTGTCGGTGCCACCAATCTTCAACAGACCAATAGGACTTTCATAATAGGTATAATGCAGTTCTGTCATATCAACCAATCTTTTGTCCGTTGGCCACTGGCCTTTCGGGTTGTAATAAAACGACTTGTCCCTCGGTATCGTATACACCCAGCACCAAACATTCACTGAAAAAATTAGCGATCTGCTTCACAGGAAAATTCACCACAGCTACAATGGTCTTTCCAATCAATTCTTCTTTTTGATAATGATGGGTGATTTGTGCAGAAGAGCGTTTAGTGCCCAGCGGACCAAAATCAATCGTCAGTTGGTAAGCCGGCTTTTTGGCTGCAGGAAAATCGTCTACAGCAATGATGGTGCCTGAGCGCACATCTATTTTTTCGAAGTCCTGCCAGCTGATGGTCATGTGATGAAATTAAGACAAAGCTGTCAGTTGTGCAGCGGTGCGCGCAATTATTTGATGAACTATTCATCCAGTAAATCTGCCAGCTGCATCAGTTCTTTTTGTTTGTATTCGTTGGCTGGTAGATCGAAGCATTTGGCTGTTTGTTCCAACAGAATCTGAATGGTACGCTTGTGCGATTGAGGCCTGAAATAAGCAGCAACAGGCGGCACGTTGATCCGCTTGAAATAGTTCTCAATATCGTTGTGGGAGAAAGCTTGTCCTGTTGCACCATCCACATAGAAATGAATCTTTTCCTGAGGATGTCCTGTATGGTCGCCATCATAATCTGAATGGAAGAAAGCAATCACGCATTGCTTGGGAATATTGATGATGCGTGCATTGATATCAAGCAAATCGCACATCACCTGATAGATGATGCCATTGGATAAGGCATTGCCTTTCTTGCTTTCCAAAACCTTATGCAGCATATAATCATCCACATTGGTATAAGCCATTTCTACGCCTTTGAGTCGATAATAGCTAAAGATGATGCTGCTGAGTACATTGGCTTGTTCTAAAGGCGTTAGAAAGCTATTCAGCTCCAGCCATACGTTGCGACGTATCTTTTCAATTTCCTGCAGGGCAGGTGTGGTGTGTAGATCGGGGTATTGAAACTTGGCCACTAATAATGCGCCAAATAATAAATCGTGATGACCGGAATCTCGCCATTCAGTAAAGTCGCGGGTGAGATCGCTATAGTGCAGGCGGTGAATCAGCATTTCAATTCTTTCCTGCACTTCTTCGCTGATGGATGTTTCCCAGAGATGTTCCAGGTTGGGGATGATACCGCTACCATAGCTGACGATCTTCTGCGAGACTGTATCATAGACCGTATCATCTGGATCGTCTATCAGTCGGAATAACGCACTTATTTCCTTGTTTTCCTGCATGGGCGGATGTTTGAAGGTTGGCCCGGTACGGCTCACCCTTCTAATAACATCAAACTACGCATTTTTATGATGAATAAAAAGCGATAAGTTATTCCAGCTTTGTGGAAATATTGGTTTTTGGTTACGCAATCTTTATGCAGCGTTTTCGTTGGGCATAAAAAATCCCCACAGTCCCGATACTACGGGATGTGGGGATTCTTACAAGGTATTGGTCTCAATTACAGTTTGCTGATCAGGTCTTTTGCCATACGCACATAGTCATCATTCTTTGCTTCAGTAGCAATCTTGATGCACTCTTCAGCACTTGCTTTGGCACCTACTTTATCGCCCAGATCACGCTGGATACGCGCTTTTGCGAGATAAAGCCAGAAAGCAGTCTTATTGCCTTCAATTGCTTTGGTGATATTGGCCAATGCTTTTTCATTGTCCTTCATCCACTCATTATAGAAAGTAGCAGCAGCGAAATAGGGTGGCTTATCACCAGCCAGCGCTTTTTCCATATCGGCAGCAATACGTGCTTTCAGGAAGGTTTGGATAGGCAGGCTTACAGCGGTCTTATCCCACATCAGGTGTAATTCACAGCTTTCATACTGTACATTGGCAAATTGCATGGTGAAAGTTTCTACACGATCTTTCATGCTCATAGCAGGAGCGGTTACACGCACCACATCATTTTCCTGCTTATACATAGAAGGCTGGTTCACATTCACATCTTTAGAGATGATGAGTGTCCATTCTTTTTTACCAGGAATGCTCAGCAAACCGTATTTACCTGGCTTAATGGTTACCTGATTGATCACTACTTCATCCGTGAAAGTGATGGTGGTAGCTGCATTGGCACCGGTACGCCATACTTGACCCAAAGGAGCCAGCAAGCTGTTATCGCCAAAAGCAGCACGGCCTTTGAGGTTTGGTCTTGAATAGCTGAGTTCTATTTTACCCAGACCAAATTCTTGTGCAATAGTCTGTGTGGTGGAAGGTTGAGGCATTCTTACCTGCGCCTGCAGGCTGGTAGCTGCTACAATTGCAGTCAGTGCGATCCATTTCTTCATAACAAGCATTTTTTGTTTGAGGTGCAAACCTAAGGGAATTCCTCGAGGCGTAGTGATAACCCTGATAAGCGGTTATTGTTT
>DALYHN010000247.1:0-3406 GCA_031970875.1 Chitinophagaceae bacterium | reverse complement strand
GTTGGGTATGGGTAATCCTGATCAGGCTTTACCAATGAAATACTTTAATGAAGAGAGCTGGTATGCTGAACTTGAAATAGATACAACTGGCACTGCATTTACCTATAATTACTTGTTGAAGTCAGCAGATGGTTCTTTTACCACAGATTGGGGTAGAGATAAAACCGTTGATCCATCAGCGTCAGATGCAAAGGATCTACTGGTGATGGACGCTTGGAACTATGCTGGTTATTTTGAAAATGCTTTTTATACTGAACCATTTGAGCAGGTATTATTACATCAGCGTAAAGCAGCTAAAACACCCGCTAAAAAAGCAGTTACGCATACATTCCACGTAAAAGCACCTTTGTTGCAGCCACATGAATCACTATGCCTCTTAGGTAGTGATGCATTGTTACACGATTGGGATACAACGCAACCCATACTATTGGAGCCAGGTGCATCCAATGGTCATTGGAGTATTGCTTTAAATCTTTCCAAAGCACAGTTTCCTATTGCCTATAAATATGGTGTAGCGGAAACCGCAACAGGAAAATTCATTCGCTTTGAAAATGGCAATAACCGCGTATTGTATGATGCTGTAGCCAAAGACAAGCAAACCCTAATCAATGATGGCTTTGCGGTATTGCCCAATACCAGTTGGCGCGGTGCGGGTATGGCTATTCCTGTATTCAGTATTCGTACTGAAAAAGGTTTTGGTGTTGGTGAGTTTGCAGATATTCCTGCATTGGTCGATTGGGCTAAGCAGGTTGGACTGAAACTTGTACAGATACTACCTGTCAACGATACAACGGCCACACATACCTGGATGGATTCCTATCCTTATGCAGCCATCTCTGCTTTTGCATTGCATCCTATTTACCTGAATTTGGAACAAGTAGCAGGTAAGCAACACAAGAAAGCATTGGATAAACTGGCTGTACAAAAAACAGCATTGAACTTCTTAGATACAGTAGACTACGAAGCTGTGATGAAGGCCAAGCTAGATTTTGTGAAAAAGAATTTCGTATCAGAGAAAGCAGTATTGAGCAGTGCTGATTTCAAAGCATACTATGCACAGAATAAGCATTGGTTATTGCCTTATGCGGCATTCTGTTACCTGCGCGATGAGTATGGCACCTGCGATTTCAATCAGTGGCCGGCATACAGACATTTTAATCTTGCAGACATAGAAGCATTGGCAGCAGAAACTTCTGCAGCCTATGATGCCATTGCCATTCACTTCTTCATACAGTATCACTTGCACCTGCAATTACAGCAGGCTGTGGCTTATGCGCATGAAAACGGTATCATCTTAAAAGGAGATATTCCCATTGGTATTTATCGCTACAGTGTAGATGCCTGGCAGCAGCCCGAACTCTATCACATGGAATATCAAGCTGGTGCACCACCGGATGATTTTGCTGTGAAGGGACAAAACTGGGGCTTCCCAACTTATAACTGGGCCAAGATGCAAGAAGACGGCTTTGCTTGGTGGAAGCAACGCTTTGAACAAATGCGTTACTACTTCGATGCATTCCGTATTGATCATATCCTTGGTTTCTTCCGTATCTGGAGTATTCCGATGCATGCCGTAGAAGGTATCATGGGGCATTTTGTACCAGCATTGCCTGTGCACATCAATGAGTTTAATAGTAGGGGTATTTATTTCGATTACCACCGCTTTACACAACCTTTCATCAATGATCAGGTGTTATGGGATGTGTTTGGTTATGACAATGAAACAGCCAAGCAATACCTCGATTATAACGGCTTTGGACAGTATAGTTTGAAAACTGAATTTGCTACACAACGTCAGGTAGAGAATCATTTCGCTGGTCAAGAACAAAATGATTTCAACGCCAAGATCAAACAGGGCTTATTTGATTTGATCAGCAATGTGTTGCTTTTTGAAGCCACCAATGGTAAGGCTCAGCAATTCCATTTCCGTTTTGGCATGGAAGGCACTTTGTCGTTCCGCTATTTGGATGATGGTGTCAAGAACCAGTTGAAAGATTTGTATGTAGATTATTTCTTCCGCCGTCAGGATGATTTTTGGCAGCAACAGGCATTACAGAAATTGCCTGCATTGAAGCGGGTAACCAATATGCTGATTTGTGGTGAAGATCTTGGTCTTGTGCCTGCATGTGTACCTGATGTGATGCGTGATCTCGGCTTATTGAGTTTGGAGATTCAGCGTATGCCGAAAGATCCAAAACGTACTTTCTTCCATCCCAATGATGCGCCTTACCTGAGTGTGGTAACACCGTCTACACATGATATGAGCACGATTCGTGGCTGGTGGGAAGAAGACCGTAGCAAAACACAGGAGTTCTACAACAAAGAACTTGGTCAGTGGGGTGAAGCACCTTACTACTGCGAAGGATGGATCAATAAGGCCATTGTAATTCAACACCTGTATTCACCTGCCATGTGGAGCATCTTCCAATTACAGGATATTCTGGGTATGAGTGATGCTTTACGCCGACAAGATCCCAACGAAGAGCGCATCAATGTGCCAGCTAATCCAAAACATTACTGGCGCTATCGTATGCACATGAGTGTAGAGCAATTGATGCAGGAAAAAGCATTTAATGATGAATTTGCCGGCTATATCAAAGCCAGTGGCAGATGATCAATATCAATAGACTTATTTCGATCCCCGCATCCCGAAGTATCGGGACTGCGGGGATTTTTTTATCTTGTTATTCATGCGACTTATTTGTCTTTTGATTGGTGCAATCTTACTGTCTTGTCAAACACCCAGACATATCAATATTGCTTTGCCGGAAGCAAGCATAAAAATGAGTGGTACAGTTTTCTATGAAGCCGCTATGACGATGCAATGGCAGTCGCGCGATTCATTGGCTCTAGCAGCTATCCAATCAGGTGCAGTACCTGATTTTTTGCTGAAGTTGCAACCTGTGCACACTACAATAGTAGATAGTGTAGGCAAGCAGCATCGCATCACATTTTATGTTACACCAGATTACTTGAGTATTGGTACCAATGCTGACTGGGCACGTATTCCATTAACACCCATGGCAGCAACTACGATGCAGATCAATGGCAGTGCTTTTTGCCCACGCCTAAAATGGTAGATGCCATCTACGCTGCAGCCAAAGTAAAACTGGCTCCGGTGCCCATGTATATACATCGCGATAGCACCATCACCATGTGGCAGCATCACCTCATCATTGAAGGTCAGCGCAAAGCGCAAAAAGGATTGATTGCCGGTATTAAGAAAGATGTGGTGATTACCAATCGCCTGAACAATACTGCTAAGCCCAACCGTGTGGCCATTTATGGCTGGCATCAGCTCAATGGTAAACCCATTCAGCATGTATATACTGGCCATGTGAATTGGTATGTTGATTACAGCCATGGTATTCGCTTGGTGCATCAAACCATCTATGTAGATGGGAAA
>DALYHN010000246.1:0-3420 GCA_031970875.1 Chitinophagaceae bacterium | reverse complement strand
GTATCAGGCTTAGCCTTAGGCATCCACCAACCTGGTGTGCTAAAACTGAGTCGTCCATAATGATAATAACCCCATGACAACACATCGCCGCCTGAGGCTGCTGTTCTGGGCGCATTCTGTAAGCCGGTTACTTTATTGTATAACTCACTTACGACTGAATTCGATTTTGTATCTGGTTCTAACCAACCGGCAACAATTCTTTGCAAAGCTGCTTGCGGATTGTAGGCAATAGGTGTGCTAAGATTATTGTTGCTACCAAAACTCACTACAGCATACACATTGAATGCATCGTATAAGAAATCCAGCATGGCACGTGTTTCTGTTTCTGAAGCAGGATAATCACCTGCGCCAGCACCAAAAGTTCTATGGTTATAGGTCAGGTTTTTATTGAAGGCAATACCGCCTTGCCCATCTTCATTGAGTTTACCGTCTTTATCATTATCCATACCTTCCTGAAGAAGTAGGTATTGTCCCTTCTCGCCTTTCAGCACATCTGCTTTAATTAATACACGCGGATCATCGGGGTGTGGTTTGTATTCACCCAATGGCGAAGCAACACGCATCCAGGTAATCTTACCATTCTTATCCAGATCGTCCATGCCATCTTCATTCAGCTGACCATCACGGTCATCATCTGTTTCTGTATTGTTGCCTGTGCGTTCATATTTTATCGCAGCAAAATATTGCTCCATGGCATCGGGACTCATATTCGGAAACACATAATAAGTTGTCTTATTCAGCAATGCTTTGGTGCTTTCTGCATTCGCATCTTTAAGCAATTGTTCTGCAAATCCAATAGCCAGTTCTGTACCCAATAAATGATTACCCTCTGTACCACCTATCACAGCTATAGCAGGTTTGCTAGCAGTTTTACCGTTACCAATGGTGAGTAACCAAACATCTTTTCCGCCATTGGTTTTGGCCATACTTTTCAATTGCACCAGTTGCGGATAATTTTTGGCGAGTGCCTGTAAACGTGCTGCCTGTGCAGCCGCATTGGAATAGTCCTGTGCCCAGCTACTGATTGCAGCCAAACAAAGCAGGAGCCATAGCGATAGTTTTCTCATGCCGAAATTTGTTTAGGCTTAAATATACTTGTTTCACTGAATGCCAAACCAGTATTTGGATGGATGGCTTTTCTATTGAGGCTTCTTCCCTACTTTCGCTGCATGCAGGAAAAGCTCGATATGTTTCGGAACCGATTGACCAAGGTGTTCAAGCACCGAAGTAAGCAGGCGCGTCGTGCAGGTGTGGGCTGCTATCGGGTCTATGATCATGATTTACCTGAATTTCCGCTGTGTATTGAATTGTATGAGGACAAAATTTATGTAGCAGAATACTTGCGCCGTCACGGTATGGATGATGAAGCCCATGAAAGCTGGTTGAATGAATGTATGGAAGTGGTTGCAGAAATACTAGAAACTGATACAGAACACATCTATGTGCGCCAGAGAAAGCGCATGAGTCACCGCGATGAACAGTATGAGCGCATTAGTACGGAGAAAGACTATTTCACTGTATTGGAAAATGGCTTAAAGTTTCAGGTAAACCTGACGGATTATTTGGATACAGGCTTGTTTTTGGATCACCGCATTACGCGCAAGATGGTGATGGATGTGGCCAAAGATAAACGTGTGTTGAATTTGTTCTGTTATACCGGATCTTTCTCTGTATATGCAGCAGCGGCTGGGGCAAGCACTGTTGAGAGTGTTGATTTATCTAAAACCTATCTTTCTTGGGCAGAGGATAATTTTGCTATTAATCGACTGAAAAACCCCAAAGCCTATCGCTTTATACATGCAGATGTGAAGCAGTACCTTTTGACGCTTGCTTCAAATAGCTTTGACTTGGTGGTGATGGATCCGCCAACTTTCAGCAATAGTAAGCGCATGAAAGATTTTCTGGACATCCAGCGAGATCATGTGGCATTGATTAATGAAGTACTGAGAATTTTGAGTCCGGGAGGTGTATTGTATTTCAGCACTAATTTCACCAAGTTTCAATTGGATACCCCTGCTATTCATAGTGAGCAGATAAAAGATATTACCAGACAAACCACGCCTTTTGATTTTGAGGGGAAACTCAAGCGCTGGTGTTACCGAATTCAACGCTAAAGTTAATTATTAGCCTACTGATTTGGTAGATTAGTAAACTTGTTCTATTCTTGCGTCATGCAAGCAAGATCATCCGTTCAGTGTCCGGTATCCCCAGACCGGGTTAATGAAAATGTTACCAGACTCGTTGCAGGGTATACATTACTGCTTACCCCGGTGTTATTATACCTAAAAGCTGATTTTTTCTTTTTCCTAATGGCTGCTGATTTTACTATACGCGCATTTACCAAGGATGGATATAGCTTACTGCGCCATCTAGCGAAAGCCACAGCTGACTATGTGGGCTTACAGTCGCAGCCAATTGATGCGGCGCCTAAACGCTTTGCTGCAGGTGTCGGCATGGTATTTTGTGTGGTAATTGCTGTATTACAGATCATGCAATACCATACTGCTGCATTGATAATTGGTGGAATCCTAATGCTTTGTGCTTTTCTTGAAGCAGCATTTGCTTATTGCGTGGGCTGCATTGTATATACTTATCTGGTATTACCGTTTCTGAAAAAACCTTGATGATTACGCTGATGGCTTATAAATCATCCGGCGTAAAGCTGAATGGCAATAATGCGTCTGCTTTATCAATGACATAAACTTTTCCATCCATACCGCTTAATATGAGGCGCATGGGTTGACCAACCCTGATTTGGTATTCAGATAAACTCTGTCGGCACATACCACAAGGTGAAACAGGCTTACTACTATCGCCATCCAAGTTATGATAGCTGATGGCCAATGTATCAATGGGTACATTCGGATGCAATACAGCAGCAGCAGATAATAACACACGTTCTGCGCAAATCCCTACTGGATAACTCGCATTCTCCTGATTGGTTCCTGTAACTATAGCTCCGTTCACTAGTTTAGCAACAGCTCCAACATTAAAATGAGAATAAGGTGCATAAGCATTGGCTGTAGTAGCTCTGGCTTGTTGTAATAAAGCGCCATCATCTGTAGATAGTTCATCTACATGATTGTAGACCTCAAAATCGAACCGATACTCTTTTCTTTCCATAATCATTCACTTCGTGAGATAAAAAGTCCCCATGGATTTACCATGAGGACCCCCATATCGGCTAATAAATATACTATTTTATTCCGTTGAACAAGCGTTTCCAACGTGGACCTTTCTCCCAACTAAACCATATTAACGAAGCTTTACCAACCACATGTGTTTCGGGTACAAAACCCCAGAAACGACTATCCTGACTTCTATGACGGTTATCACCCATCATCCAGTAATAGTTGAGTTGGAAAGTATATTGATTGGTTTCTTTTCCATTGATGATGATTTTACCATCTCTTTCTTCTA
>DALYHN010000245.1:0-3466 GCA_031970875.1 Chitinophagaceae bacterium | reverse complement strand
TCTCATCCAATTTGAAGCGTACTTCCTGAGAAGAGAAATTGATTGCTCCTTTTTTAAAGCGTTGCTTGCGTAGTTTTTGTGCCAGATCATTCAGGAATAAAACCACTTCTTTGTTAGGCCCTGCTGATTTTCCTTCGATGATGTCCTGTACATCTTCGTACGTGTAGCGATGATCAGAATGTATCACCGTTCTGCCCAACCAGTATTGCTTCACCTCTGCTTTTGCATTCATCTGGAAAATGGCAGAAAAAGTGAATTTATCTTCATGTGGTCTTAATGAACACAGTTCATTTGATATTTTCTCCGGCAACATGGGGTTTACACGATCTGGTAAATACACCGATGTGGCACGCTTGTAGGCTTCTTCATCCAGTGCAGTACCGGGCTCAACATAATAGCTGACATCGGCGATGTGTACCCCAATTTCATACTGACCGTTTTTGAGTTCACGATAAGAAATGGCATCATCAAAATCACGCGCATCTATGGGGTCAATCGTGAAAGTGAGGATACTTCTGCAGTCCTTTCTTTTGGCAATTTCAACACTATCTAATATTTCCGGCAGTCTTGCAGTTTCTTCCAACACATCATCACCAAAGCTTAAAGGAAAACCAGCTTCTGCCAGTAATTCTTTCATAGCTGCATCGTTCTCATCCTCGGCCAACAACACTTGTATCACTTCACCAATCGGTTTTCGATCAGTTTTCTCCCACTGCACCAGCTTCGCTATAACACGATCTTTATGCTTTGCACCATTGAGGCTTTGCAAAGGGATAAACAGATCCGGCATAGGCTTGTCTGTATCCGCAACAAAAAAGGCGAAATTGGTAGAGAGCTGAATATGTCCAATAAACTCTGTTTGCTTACGCTTTAATACTTCAATGATCTTGCCGTCTCGCTTTCCGGTCGACAAGTTTTCCTTGACCACTTTCACCGTAACCGTATCACCGTGCAATGCATTATTGAAATCGCCGGGACGAATCATCACATCCGATTTATTATCCCCCACCACTACATAGCCCATACCTGAACGCGTAACATCTAGCACGCCTTTTAATTGGTGCGATGCCGTAAACTTTTTGAGTTTCTCTTTACGCTGTTTGCTCTTTTGTTTCCTGCCCATGTTGTTGTTTGAATTGGTGGAGGTATTGAATCACCTGCTGATCGAATTGCTCGCCTTCATCGAACAAGAATCGGTGGCGGATTGGGACTACATATATAGGTAGCTCATGCAGCTCTTCTGTAAACTTCACCAAGCGCATGGCATCCTTTTCTGTTGTAAGAATGAGTTTATCCTTAGCTTGAATTTTATCAAACTGGGTTCTTACCTCATTCAGGTCATCAATAGAAAAAATATGGTGATCGCTATAATCTTTCTGATAGTATGTATGTGCTCTCTCCAGTAAATAATCTTTGAGTGGCTTGGGATTGGCAATGCCACAAACCAATAAAACCTCATCTCTGGGTGTAATCACCCATTCATCTGTGCGCTTGATGATGTGATAAGGCGTGCCGTAATCAATGGTTGTAAAGAATACTCTTTGTCCAGGTTCTGGTCTTAATTGCCGAATAATTTTTTCTTTCTGCTTGATGGTTAAATCAGCAGGACATTTGGTCACCACAATTACTTGTGCCCTGTCTGCAGACGACCATTGATCACGCAGATCGCCGGTAGGCAGAAAGAAATCATGCACATACAAATCACCATACTGCGTCAATAAAATATTGAAACCTGCAGCTACTTCTCTGTGTTGAAATGCATCATCCAGAATGATACAATCCAAATCAGGTCGATCATGCAATAGTTGCGGAATACCGTCAATTCTTTCTTCTGCAACTGCTACAGCTACGTTTGGAAACTTGCTGTGGAATTGCATCGGCTCATCACCTATTTCTAAAGCGGTTGTGGTTTCACCAGCCAAAGCATACCCCTTTGTTTTTCGCTTATATCCTCTGCTGAGTGTACCAATTGTATAGTCTTTTTGTAAAAGTCGGATCAGGTATTCTGTCATGGGCGATTTACCTGTGCCACCAACAGCCAAGTTGCCAATACAGATAATGGGGTAATTGAAATTGGCAGACTTCAGGTAGCCGCGATTGTACAACCAGTTTCGGATAATGATGATCAGGCCATAGAGCAGGGCAAATGGCAGTAAGAGTACCCGAAATGAACTGAGAAAAAACGCATTAAAATTCATAGATACGGTCTGGTGTAACGCAGTGTGTTAAAGGTACATCATATTGATCTCGATCAGTGATCTTTTCAATAGGCTCAAAATAGCTGAAACCAATGCGAATCACATTGGGGTTACAGCGCGATAAATACCGATCATAGAAGCCTTTTCCATAGCCTACGCGGTAGCCATCTATATCGCAACAAAGCATGGGCACGAGAATGACTTCCAACTCTTCTGGCTCAATAATATCACCAGCTTTGGGCTCTGTTAAGCCTAATTCTTTGGTTTGATAAATTGTTTCTTCAGTGATGCGTACTGCGGTTAAAATATGTGTAGTAAAATCCGTTACTGGGTAAGCCAAATCAAGATCAGGTAATAAATGGCTGAGGTATCTGGTAAATAACAAAGTATTGGGCTCGCCCAAATGTGTCAGCGGCCAATAACTCATGACTTTTTGAATACCTGTAAAATCGAGTTGTTGAAATTGCAGTAACAATAAATCATCCATCTTCAATCGGTCGCGACCGTCGATGGCCATTCTCTTGGCTTTGAAATATTGTCTGATTTCTTTTTTGGTCATAATAGCACCTCCAATAAAGCAGGTCTGATGCGTGCTGCCTGTTCGGCTACAAAAGCTTTGTCAAGATTTGCAGCCAAAGGAATACTACCTAATGTACGGATTCCTGTCCAGCCTACAATCTCTTCCTCATACTGCATGAACTGATCGTTAAACAACCAGCCAAGCACAGGAATATTGCGTTGTGTGCAAGCTTCTGCGGTTAACAGCGAATGATTGATGCTGCCTAAATAATTTCTGCTCACCAGAATCACTTGTGCATTCAATGCAAGAATCATATCAGCAATAAACTGCTTTTCATTGATAGGTACCAATAATCCGCCAGCACCTTCAATGACGAGATGATTGTTTGTCTCAGGTTTGTTGGTAACAATGGTATTCAAATCAATAACCACACCTTCTTCTCTCGCTGCGATATGTGGCGATGCTGGCAAAGCCAGTTTATATACTTCAGGATGAAATTGTGTTTGTGTATTGCTGATCAGCGATTGAACAGTATTGCAATCAGTGCCTTCTTCAAAGCCTGATTGTACAGGCTTCCAATAATCTGCACCAAGCGCTTCTGTAATAATGGCTGCGGCAACAGTTTTCCCTACCCCTGTGCCGATACCTGTCACAAAAATTGGTTTACGCATCTGCTTCGTTTGTAAAGAATGAGAACACGGTAGTACCGTAGTTCCGTTGAAAACTAAATCCTTCGAAGTTTTCGTAT
>DALYHN010000244.1:0-3481 GCA_031970875.1 Chitinophagaceae bacterium | reverse complement strand
TGAGAGCAGAAGACGATTCGGACTTTATGCCCATTATTCCCATTAATGAGCATGATGATGCAGATAAGGATATGGAGATTCCTGATGAGTTACCGATTCTTCCGTTAAGAAATACGGTGCTATTCCCCGGTGTGGTATTGCCCATTACGGTAGGCAGGGATAAAAGCATCAAAGCAGTGAACGATGCCTACAAAACGAATAAACTAATAGGGGTGCTGGCACAGAAAGATGCCAATGTGGAAGATCCACAGGTACATGATCTCTGTGCGGTTGGTACAGTGGCCAAGATTGTGAAACTGATCAAAATGCCTGATGGCGGTACTACCATCATTATTCAAGGTAAGAAGCGTTTTCAGGTGCACGAGATTGTTAGTGAGGATCCTTACTTTAAAGCAAAGGTGTCGCTGCTGACTGAAGAAGCACCAACCAACGAAGAAGATTTTGCGGCTATTGTTAGCAGTATCAAAGATTTGGCTTCTAAGATCATTCAGCTATCGCCAAATATCCCTACAGAAGCTTCGATTATTCTGCGCAATATTGAGCAGCCTTCTTTCTTAATCAATTTCGTAAGTAGTAATCTCAATAGCGATTTGGCTGAGAAGCAATCTTTGCTGGAGATTAATGATCTGCATAAACGTTCAGAGCGATTGATTCATATTCTGCAGCGCGAATTACAGTTTGCTGAATTGAAGGATAAAGTTACATCCAAGACACGTACAGAAATTGATAAGCAGCAACGCGAATATTTTTTGCAACAACAGCTGAAGAGTATTAAGGAAGAATTGGGTGGCGACAGCAATGAACGAGAGCTGGCGCAGATGAAGAAGAAAGCAGAAACGAAAAAGTGGACAGATGCTGCAAAGAAATTATTCCAGAGTGGTATTGAAAAGCTGGAGCGTATGCACCCCAGTACACCAGATTATTCTGTGGTGTACAATCACTTGGATTTGATGTTGGATCTGCCTTGGGGCGAATTCACAGAAGACAATTATAATTTGAACAATGCCAAGAAAGTGCTGGATAGCGATCATTATGGCATGCAGAAAATTAAGAACCGCATCATTGAGTATCTAGCAGTATTGAAGCTGAAGGGTGATATGAAGAGCCCGATTTTGTGCTTTGTTGGCCCTCCGGGTATTGGTAAAACATCACTTGGTAAAAGCATCGCACATGCGATCGGTAGAAAATATGTGCGCGTGAGTCTGGGTGGTTTGCACGATGAGAGTGAGATTCGCGGTCACCGCAAAACCTATATCGGCGCGATGCCGGGCCGAGTGTTGCAAAACCTCCGCAAAGTGCAATCGTCAAATCCGGTGATGATTCTGGATGAGATTGATAAGATTGGTAATGATTTCAGGGGAGATCCATCTTCTGCATTATTGGAAGTATTGGATCCTGAACAAAACAATAGTTTCTACGATAATTATCTGGAGCTGGAATATGATTTAAGCAAAGTGCTCTTCATTGCTACTGCGAATAATTTACAGAATATTCAACCTGCATTGCGCGATCGTTTGGAGATCATTGATCTTAGCGGTTATGCTATTGAAGAGAAAGTAGAGATTGCGAAGAAGCATTTATTGCCTAAGCAAAAAGATGCACATGGTTTGGCCAAAGTGAATTTCAATATCAGCGATAAGGTATTGGAAAAGCTGATTGAGAATTATACCAGAGAGAGCGGGGTGCGTGAGCTCGATAGGCAACTGGCTTCTATTATGCGTTATGAAGCGAAAGAATTTGCTATCAAGGGAAAAGTAAAACGGACTGTTACCTCTAAGGATATTGAAAAGATATTGGGCTCTAGTAGATACAGTAATGAGTTGTACAAAACTGCAAACATGCCGGGTGTGGCCGTTGGATTGGCCTGGACTTATGTTGGTGGTGATATCCTCTTTATTGAAACCGTATTGAGTGAAGGCAAGGGCGAATTAAAGCTAACGGGCAACTTGGGCAATGTGATGAAAGAGAGTGCTACAACGGCATTAACTTATTTGCAAGCCAATGCACGTAAACTAGGCATACCGCCGGATGAACTAGGTAAACACAATGTGCATATTCACGTTCCAGAGGGTGCAGTGCCCAAGGATGGTCCGAGTGCAGGTATTACCATGCTTTCTGCCCTGGCTTCTGCTTTTACAGGCAGAAAAATCAAACCCTATTTGGCGATGACGGGTGAAATCACCTTGCGCGGACAGGTATTGCCTGTAGGTGGTATCAAGGAAAAAGTGCTAGCGGCAAAACGTGCTGGCTTAAAAGAAATCATCCTATGTGCTCAGAACCAGAAGGATGTGGAGGAAATTGACAGCAGCTTTATCAAAGGCCTTACTTTCCATTATGTAAAAACCATGCAGCAGGTGCTGGATTTAGCTTTGGTACAACCGTAATGTTTAAATTTAACCTAGGGTAATTGCAACAAAATGTTCATCCTCTTGTAATATTGCACATCAACAAGAATTTTTCATGTTGGTTGTTTTAAGGGTTAAGGTCCTCCGTTTCAACGGGGGACATTTTATTTTCTAGCCTTTGCAGCCTCTTATCCTTTGGCTAACTTGGTGCCTTATACCATGCGTTCTTTTCTGATCATCATTGCTTTATGGACTTTTACCACTAATGCGCAAACATTGGGGGGCAATGCTGTATTCAGCTTTCTAAACTTGCCTGGTTCTGCCAGACAAGCGGCACTTGGTGGATACAACATTACTGCAGGTGGAAACGATTTGGGTATGGGCTTTCAACAACCGGCTTTGCTGCGCCCTTCTATGCACGGACAGGTAGCCACAAGTATGAATGCGTTTCTGGCAGGCATTCAGCAATACAATATCAGCTCGGCGTGGTATCTGTCCAAGCAGGATATCACCCTTGCCGGTGGTATTCAGTATCTGCAATATGGAAGCATCACACAAACGGATGTGTCAGGAAATGTTTTGGGAAGTTTTCGTCCCCAAGATTATGTGGTGCAAGTGATGGCATCCAAATCGTACAAAGAACATTGGTGGCTGGGTACTACGCTGAAATATGTGCATTCCAATTATGGACAGTATCGTGCATCAGGAATAGCTGCAGACATGAGTGTGTTGTTTACTGACACCGCAAGGTTATTTCAGGCGGCTTTATTGGTAAGAAATCTTGGTACACAAATCAGTACTTATGCGCCCGGTGCAGCAAAAGAGGAAATGCCATTCGATATTCAATTGGGCATCACTAAAAAATTAGCGCAAGCACCTCTGCAATTTTCTTTAACGGTACATCAGCTACAGCGATTCAATATTTATTACAACGATCCTGGATTCAATGAAGCTGAGGGTAACACAGCAAAGCCATCGTTTGGCCGAAAGTTGATGAGCCATTTGATTTTGTCAGCACAATTTTTTCCAAGTGATAAGCTTGAAATCAATTCAGGCTATAATTTTCTTCGAAGAAATGATTTAAATGTCTTCAATGTATCTAATGGATTAAACGGATTCACGATGGGTGTTGGTCT
>DALYHN010000243.1:0-3481 GCA_031970875.1 Chitinophagaceae bacterium | reverse complement strand
GAACCAGGGAAAGCTGCAATACCAGCATATTCAATACGTACATATCTTAAAGTACCAGAATTATCGGCATCGTTCGTGCCACCATACACACGGTCAACACCACCTTCAATTACAGGAGGTGTAGAGCGGTTAGTACGTGCATTACCCAATAGGATAATACCACCCCAATCACCAGGCTCTCTTGAACCAGCAGCCTTACCAGAAGTAAATACAATAGGACGATCTGCTGTACCAGCAGCTTCCAGTTTACCACCACGCTCAACAATCAATGCACCCTTCTGGCTAATATCACTCTTAATAGTTGTACCTGCCTGAATCGTCAGTGTAATACCATTTGGAACATAGACATAACCTTTCAAAATCCAGGTTCTATCAGAAGTCAAAGTTTTGTTTGCTGATAAAGTACCTGTAACCACAGTATCCACTGAGACAGGGGGTGTAACTACAGTATCATCTTCATTCTTGCTCGAACAGCTGCTCATCACGATAACCGTTGTAGCAACTAATGTGAAAAGCTGAAATGCTTTTTTCTGGAAATTCATAACAGTAATTTTAGTGATGCAAAAAAAGCCATCAGATATGATGGCTTTGTTAAGCGAAGATTATTGAATTGTTAAGCCCTAGCGGCCAAAATTGTAGTTGAAAGAGAGACCGAAAGTTGTACCAAAAACATTCGACCATTGAATACGATCTGTGCTTGCATTGTAAGCACGCTTGGTCTGCTGACCCTGCACATTGTTGTAGAAAATTTGCTTGGCATTTAAGATATTACCAATGTTCAGTTTTATTTCACCCAGCTTACGTAATACTTTCTTAGACAATTGAAAATCCAGAATACTTCTACCATTCTCATATACATCTGGAATATCATTCTTACCTACTGTTTCAATTCGATGACCGATTCTGTTGAAAAGAATGGTTCCACCAAAATCAGTCACAGGATCAGCATAAGTGAGGCCGAAGTTTAAGAGGTAAGGCGACTGTCCCTGCATAGGTCTGTTTACATCCCAGCTGCCAGCTTCATTCAAATCGACTCTAGACTGCATCAAAGCAGCATTGGCGCTGAAAACAGTATTCTCTAAGAATCTGCCCTCACCCAAGAAAGACAATTTTTTGCGTAAATCCAGTTCCAATCCATAGGTATAAGCAAAAGCAGGATTGAAGAAAGTGATTACCTGATATTCAAAAGTTGACTCACCTGACATTTGCTGTTCAATCGGATTCTGGAAATGCTTGAAGAAAGCAGATACAGAGAAGATTTCACCTGCAGATGGATAAGTTTCGAAACGAAGGTCTAAGTTGGTATTCTGGCTACGTTCCAATTTTGAGTTACCGCGAATAATCGCTCCACGAACGAAATCAAAATAAGAGAAATTAGCAACTTCTCTGAAATCAGGACGAGAAACTGTTCTGGAAGCAGAGAAACGAATATTGTTTTTCTGATCGAGGCTATAGATCAAATTCAATGAAGGCAAAATGTCCAAGTAATCTTTCTTGATCACTTCACGTGTACCGCTTACGTTACCTGTATTCACTTCATAATTAAAGGTCTCAACGCGCACACCCCAGATCATTTTCAGTTGATTCCATTTGTTCTCTAGCATGGCATAAGAACCCGTGAGCATAGAATTGGCATCGTAACGATCTGTGTTGTTGGTGATTTCATTCAGGTAGAAGCCTTCGTTGTACATATAGGCATCGCTGAATACTTTTTCAGGCTTAGCAGACAATAATGCTGTATTGAAAACAGAACCTGCTTGCTCATAACGGAAAGCTCTTGCATCAAACTCACGTGTTTTATACTGAGCCAAACTACCAGCTTTGAATTGTGCTTTTGGACTAAGGAAATTCAGCTGTGTATTGTAATCTAGCTTGCCGCCAAAAGTGTGCTCATTCAAGGTACTCCAGAATCTGTAGGTATTTCTTAACGCTAAGGTAGGTAATACAGACTTGTCATTAATTTGCGATAAACTCTTTTGGAAAGGCAATGATTTATAATCAGGCTGATCTTTCTGAGTGAACGTGTAGTTCAGGTTCCACTTGAACTTACTATTCTTGGCACCTACACTATGTTCGCCCTCTAACTGTGAACTGATAATAGACTTCTGCATCACTACACTGATCTGGCCTTTGTTGATATACTGCAGATCATTATAATTACTACCCTCACGAAGTGTATTGGTATTCTCAAATACACGGTTAAACAGGTTTTTGAAAACGATCTTAGACTTACCCTTCTTATAACCCAGATTCAATAAACCGCCTACACTGCTAGTGAATGCATAAGAAGAATCGTTGTAATCAAACAGGTAGTTATTGGTGCTGGTAATATCGTTGTACTGATTACGCTTCGTGTACTGAATGGTTTGGCTATTACGATACGTAACTGATGCCAGAATACCGAAAGTAGCGCCATTCTCTGTATTGAATTTCTGTGCCCAGTTCAATTGAAGATTGCTGGCTGGAAATGCAACCCCATCATAACGATCGCCATAAGTATTGGTCATCAGTCTTGAGTAACCAATCTGCTGATCTCTGCTGGCCACACGCCATCTATTTGTAGAAGGAAACTTAGATGGGAATTTTCTGGAGCCATCATCGAAGCCCAAAAAATCCATTGAACCCATATAGCCGATATTGAAGTCCTTACCAGTAGAAATGGTATTGTAAGATAAGCCCATGCCAATGCCGAAGCTGTTTTTGAAAGGAATATCTTTTGTAGTTACCTGTACAATACCGCCTGAAAACTCGCCGGGCATATCAGGCGTGGCTGTTTTATTGATCAAAACATTGTCAATCATGTTAGACGGAACCACATCAAAAGAGAATGTTCTTCTATCTGGCTCTGTACTTGGCATGACTGCACCATTGATGGTAGCAACATTGTAACGGTCGTTCAAACCACGTACAATAACATATTTATCATCCTGCACACTAGTACCGGTTACACGCTTTAATACTTCACCCACATTATTATCTGGCGACTTTCTGATGATTTCAGATGAAATACCGTCCGATACACTGATATTACTTTTTTGAATGCTCAACAAAGAAGCGGCTGTTTCTCTACGGGCAGAGTTGGCAGACACGACTACTTCTGTCAGATTTGAAGCGGCTTCTTCTAGTACAATATTCAGCTCGGTGGTTTTACCAGCTTCAATAACCACATCAGAAATGGTCTTTGTTTTAAAGCCCGTATAAGCAAAACGAAGCTTATAGGTTCCGGGAGCAAGCTTGGCAGAGAATCTGCCTTCTACATCAGATGTACGGAAATTGCCTTTTTCGCCACTAATGATCACGCCAACGAGTACTTCATTATTGGCAGCATTGGTGATTTTACCTGCCAAAGTACCTATTGACTGTGCAGCCAGCAGGGCTGGGAATGATAAACATATGATAATCAAATACTTGGCGAATTGCTGTATTTTTCTCAACATGATTGGGGCATTTTGATGCGGCAAAACTATCAGCCCCTTATTAC
>DALYHN010000242.1:0-3486 GCA_031970875.1 Chitinophagaceae bacterium | reverse complement strand
TATGCCAAAGGTGAATATTACAGCGCATGAGTCACCCATTGATCATGTACACCGATGGATCGGCACGTGGTAATCCCGGACCCGGTGGTTATGGCGTTATTTTGATGTGGGGCAATCAGGCCAAGGAATTGTCTGAAGGCTATCGCCTCACCACCAATAACCGCATGGAATTATTAGCGGTGATCAAGGGTTTACAAGCATTAACACGCAAGCATATTCCCGTCACCATTTATTCAGATAGCCAGTATGTGGTGAAAGCTGTGCAAGAGAAATGGCTGGACAAATGGATTGCGACCGATTTCAAAGGCGGTAAGAAGAATCGTGATTTGTGGACGGAGTTTTATCATTTGTCGAAACAGTTTCAATTGCGTTTTGTGTGGGTGAAGGGGCATGCAGATAATCCGTACAACAATCGTTGCGATGAATTGGCAACGACTGCTGCCGATGGAAAAAATCTATTGGTGGATGAAGGCTATGAAGCGATTGCAGAATAAACAGATAGCATGAAAGCATTGGTTAGTTGGAGCGGCGGTAAGGACAGTTGTTTTGCGGCGATGCAAGCAAAAGCGCAAGGCTATGCACCAACGGTATTGTTGAATGTATTGAATGAAGCGGGTAAGATTTCTCGCTCGCATGGGATTCCTTCAGCAATCTTACAAGCGCAAGCCACTGCAGCAGGTTTGCCTATTGAACTCATCAGTAGCAGCTGGCAGGAATATGAGCAACATTTTACGGGTGCCTTAGCGCGATTGAAAGCACAACACGAATTAAGTCACGCCATCTTTGGCGATATCGATTTACAACCGCACCGCGATTGGGAAGAAAAGGTTTGCGCCAATGCAGGACTCACAGCGGTATTACCACTATGGTTACAAGAAAGAAAAGCCTTGGTCTTACAAATGTTAGATGCAGGCATTGACACGATGATTGTGAGTTGCAATACCACAATGGGTGAACGCTTTTTGGGGCAACGCCTCACTCCTGCTTTAATCGATGAACTGGAAGCATTGGGTGTAGATGCTTGTGGCGAGAACGGGGAGTTTCATACGCTCGTTCTCAACTGTCCCTTATTCAGCTACCCCATTGATGTGCAGGTGCGCAACAAAATTCAACACGAACAATACTGGTTTACCGAATTGGCATTAAACGAATAACCCCCGCATGTTGCGAGGGTTATTGCTGTATACTTCCTTGTCCTTCCTAGGCAATGCGTTTGCTGCCCGCGAACCGAGTAATGAGGTAATAACCACCAAAGAAGATGGCCGAGAAAAATACGGTACCCAGTAAACTGTTCTGGTAAAAAGGCAGTCCATCCTGGTAGCATAGCATGAGGCCATCGAAAGTCATGGGGCGCTTATAGCCACCATTACCGGCCCATACCATGAAATTAGACACCAGGAAAAATAAAGTAGGTGCAGTTACTGCTGCAGCTGTCACAGACAATGCGTTGTTCTTTCTGATGGCAAAACCCACAACAGTTACTGCTGCAAAGAGCAAGTAATTGCTGATCATACCGGAATAGAAACCGGGGATCATGGAATAGCCCATCTTGTAAGATATCTGATAAAGAAGGTCTGACAATAACATGGATAACAAGGGCAATGCAAAAGCATATTGCTTGCTACGCGCAAACAGAAAACCACCAAACAGGGCTACGGCAATCTGGGGTGCAAAACCATAAGGTCTGCCCGGGAAAACACGATACAGGGCGGTTACCAATACCATGGCCGCCAGAGCCCATATAAAAGAACGATTCAGTTTCATCATTTAGTTAGTTACGGAACAAAAATAGGTCTTAAAACCATTCAGCCACATTCTGTTATCCTCATAATGTGGAATTTTAGCCCTGAGGCACAAAAGCCTTGAAAATGGTGCATTTTCCTGAGCTTTCAATGGTATAAGCACCGCCTGCCAGCACGGCTGCTGCCTCTCCTTTCTTCAGGGGCATTTCATTATTGATGACACAGCCACCTTCGGTAACAAAGAGAATTTCAAGCGAAACAGCGGTTGAGGAATAGCCTGCACCATTCAGTTCCAGTCGGGAAATACCAAAATCCGGAACGGGACAAGGATAGACAATCTCGCCGTTTTTGAGGTCGTTGCCCTTCATCACATTGGGCACTACGGGTTCGCAGGAAGTGTGCTTCATCAGTTCGGGCACATCGATATGCTTGGGGGTGAGTCCGCCGCGGAGCACATTATCGCTATTCGCCATCAGCTCCATATTCTGTCCTTCCAGATAAGCATGTGGAATACCCGCACTTTGGAAAATGGCGCCACCTTTTTCGATGTAGACGATATTGAAGAAATAGATAGAGAATACACCACGGTCGATATCACCGATCTCTGTTTGTCCGTCGAATAATTTACTCACCCACCAGCCCGGCATGGAGCGATCCAGTTCACCATCCTGCTTGCGGCGCAGTTCGCGTTTCACGAGTGGTAAGAGCATATTGTTGATATCGGCCTGGGCCATTTCCATTACAAAGCGATACAGGGCTTGTGCACCTTCACGACGATAGAGTCCGATCAGGATATTGAACTCAGGTACATCTTCTAAAATCTTATTGAGCGATTCGGCAGAGCGGAAACCATGCAATAACCAGAAATCGCTCAGGGCCACCATCACTTCCGGTTTGTGGTTGCGGTCTTTGTAATTACGGTGTGGCGCGTTAATAGGAATGCCAGCTGCTTCTTCTGCATCAAAACCTTTTTCTGCCTCTGCTTTGGTGGGATGCACTTGAATGCTCAGCATATCTTTTACATCCAGCACTTTGAAGAGATAAGGTAATTCGCCAAAGCGATCGAATACTTGTTGATTGATGGTATTGGCTGGATCTTCTTTCACGAGCTGATTCAAATTGATTTCTTGCGATTGATCCAGCAGCACAGATGATGCCGAAGGATGGGCACCCATCCAGTATTCTGCGCAAGGTTTGTTGCCTTCGTTATCGATGCCTAAGAGTTGAGGAATGAATGTTTGTCCGCCCCATGCATAATGTTGCACTTTACCTTTCAGCGGATAGATTTTTTTGTTTGTGGCCATAGCATTGGTTTTTCCAGATAGCTGTATTGTTTATGATTCAGTTGCAGCAATGTTATGCAGGCATTAATTTACTTGGTAAAAAGCCATGCAGTCGAATAAAGATAAGGGCAAACAGGGAGAAGACCTCGCCGCGCAATATCTTTTGGATAAAGGTTATCAGATACTGGAAAGAAACTGGCGATACCGACATGCAGAGGTGGATTTAATCGCCAGCAAAGCGAACCGATTGCACTTCGTAGAAGTAAAGACCAGGCATAGTGTACGCTATGGTATGCCTGAGGAAAGTTTCAATCGTGATAAGATGCGTTCATTAAAACTGGCAGCAGAAGCTTATCAATTAGCACATCCTGAATGGAAATACTTACAGTTCGCTATTGTGTCTATCATCATGCTCAATGATGCAGTACAGGAAATTCGTTTGTTTGAGGATGTGTATTTCT
>DALYHN010000241.1:0-3493 GCA_031970875.1 Chitinophagaceae bacterium | reverse complement strand
TTCTGCATCATGTATTCAGCAATCTGGATTGCATTGGTGGCAGCACCTTTACGCAGGTTATCGCTCACAATCCACATGTTCAGCGTATTGGCTTGTGTTTCATCGCGACGCAAACGGCCTACAAACACTTCATCCTTATCATGCGCCCACAATGGCATGGGATACAATTGCTGTGCAGGATCATCCTGTACTACCACACCCGGTGCAGCAGCTAAAAGAGATTTTACTTCATCCAAAGTAAAGTCACGCTCAAACTCCACATTCACACTTTCGCTGTGGCCACCAATTACTGGAATACGTACAGTTGTAGCAGTTACACGAATGCTATCATCACCCATAATCTTGTTGGTCTCTTTCACCATCTTCATCTCTTCCTTAGTGTAACCATTCTCCAGAAACACATCAATCTGTGGGATCACATTCAGGTCGATGGGATATTTATACGCCATCTCTCCTTCTAGACCTTTTCTTTCATTAAACAACTGATCTACCGCTTTCTTACCCGTACCGGTTACACTCTGGTAAGTAGAAACCACAACACGCTTGATGCCATAACGCTGATGCAATGGTTGTAATGCTACCACCATCTGTATTGTAGAACAGTTGGGATTAGCAATGATATAATCTTCAGCAGTCAATACATGTGCATTCACTTCCGGTACCACCAGTTTCTTGGTAGGATCCATTCTCCATGCAGAGGAATTGTCGATCACGCGAATACCTGCTTCAGCAAATTTTGGTGCCCACTCCAAAGATGTACCACCACCTGCAGAAAAAATGGCTACAGCAGGCTTGGCCTTGATGCCATCCATCATGCTTACTACTGTATACGTTTTGCCTTTGAACACCACTTCCTTACCTACTGATCTTTCAGAGGCAACAGGAATCAATTCTGTAACGGGGAAGTTTCTTTCTTCCAGTACCTGTAACATTTTTGAGCCTACCAGGCCAGTGGCTCCAACAACGGCTACTTTCATTTTCGGTTTGCTTTGTTTGTTTTAAAAAAAAGACCCTCCTGTACAGGAAGGTCTGGTATTATGTTCTGCATAGACAAGCGACTACCAACCTTCCTTTCGAAGCGGTTTCTTAGTGCGTTTGCTATGTTTATTGTTCATCATTCGGCTACGAAAATAAGGAATCGATCAATTGACTCCAGATTTTTTATGCAATGGTGATATCAAAATTCACCAGCTGTACAAATTCCTGCAGGCGTTGGTCGATCTCAGCTTTGGTTAAGCTGCGCAAACGCTCAGGACCAAATTTCTCTACGCAGAAGCTAGCCATTGCACTACCTACAATAATGGCTGTCTTCATGTTCTCGAAAGAAATATCCTTGGTCTTAGCCAAGTGACCCATAAAGCCACCAGCGAATGTATCGCCAGCACCTGTTGGATCGAATACTTCTTCCAGAGGCAATGCCGGCGCAAAGAATACCTGATTCTCGTGGAAGAGTAAAGCACCATGCTCGCCCTTCTTGATGATGAGGTATTTCGGACCCATGGTCAGAATCTTCTTCGCTGCTTTTACAATAGAATATTCGTTGGTCAGCTGTCTGGCTTCACTATCATTCACCAACAAGACATCCACCATCGTCAACACTTCCTTCAGGTCGTCCATTGCAGACTCCATCCAGAAATTCATGGTATCCATTACGATGAGCTTTGGACGCTTGGTCATTTGCTCAATCACTGATTTCTGCAGCTTAGGCATCAGGTTACCCAACATCAGAAATTCAGTCTCCTTATAGCTTTCAGGCAATACAGGGTTGAAATCTGCCAATACGTTCAGGTCAGTCACCAAGGTATCGCGAGAGTTCATATCCATATGATACTTACCGGCCCAGAAGAAAGACTTCTTATCAGGCACAATCTCCACGCCATCCAGCACAACGCCGCGGCTTTTCAGGTAATTCATTTCCTCTTCAGGAAAATCATAACCCACAATAGATACTTGCTGAACGGGCTGCACGAAATTACTTGCTGCGTAGGCGACGTAAGTTCCAGAACCTCCAACGATTTTGTCCGACTTACCAAAGGGTGTTTCAATAGCATCGAAAGCCATTGTACCCACAACGATTAATGACATAGTTCACGGTTTGGTTACCGGGGTGCAAACCTATAGCATTTAGGGCAGAATGCCCGAATAAGCTTTGAAAAGCTTGTGGGGACTGCATTCTATGCAGTAAGTATTTGCTCAACAGGCATTTAGTATATTCGAACCATGTTGCTGGAAGTACACCCATTAAACCCCAACCCAAGGCATGTACGCATGATTACCGAATGCCTGATGGACGGTGGGCTCATCATCTATCCTACCGATACCATTTATGGTTTGGGTTGCGATATTTTCCAGCACAAAGCCATTGAAAAGGTCTGCCGCATCAAACAGGTTGATCCGCATAAAGCCCAACTAAGCTTTATCTGCCACGACCTCAGTGATCTGAGCCAATACACCAAAGGCATTTCAACGCCACTCTATAGAATCCTGAAAAGTTACTTGCCCGGACCGTTTACATTTATTCTGCCAGCCAGTAAAGAAGTACCCAAAATCTTGCAGAGCAAGAAAAACACGATTGGTTTGCGTATCCCTAATAACAATATCGCCCTCACCATTGTGGAACAATTGGGGCATCCGATCTTATCTGCTTCCCTGCCGGGTGATATGGTAGAAGAATACACAGACCCTGCTACTATGTATGAGAAATTCGGTAATCAGGTAGATATTGTGATTGATGGCGGCGCCGGTGGCATGACTCCATCCACTATTATTGATTGCACCAAAGACAGCTATGAAGTAATTCGTGAAGGTGCAGGTGAATGGTTAGAATAAACTGGACTGCACCGGATTGATTGCAAAACTTTTTCTGTGTTCATCGCATAACCCAAACTCTGCAATGGCTTTTCTGTGTGTTGCTGTACCATAGCCTTTGTTACTGGCCCAATCGTACTGCGGATACTGTTCATGCATCTGCAGCATATAATCATCTCGATAGGTTTTGGCCAGAATACTGGCTGCAGCAATACTGGCAAATTTGCCATCACCTTTTATAATGCACTGATGCGGAATTGTTGGATAAGGTTTGAAGCGATTACCATCAATCAATAAAAGATCAGGCTGGGTATTGAGTTGTGCAATAGCTAAGTGCATGGCTTTATAAGATGCCTGCAGGATATTGATCTGATCAATTTCTGCCGGAGACACACTGGCCACCGCCCAAGCCAAAGCTTGTTCGCAGATGATCGTTCGTAATTCATATCGCTGAGCGGGCTTTACCTGCTTACTATCATTCAACAAAGGATGATGAAAATCTCTGGGTAAGATCACTGCCGCCGCAAATACCGGACCTGCATAACAGCCCCTGCCGGCTTCATCACAGCCTGCTTCGATACCTGTTTCCTGATAAAATGATGGCAGCATGCTGCAATTTGCGCGATTCTGACAGAAAAATAAAACCAATCCCTTCTACGCTTGTTCTACTTTTGCAACGCACAAA
>DALYHN010000240.1:0-3551 GCA_031970875.1 Chitinophagaceae bacterium | reverse complement strand
GTGTATCTTCTCATCAATATCGCACTCCTATGTCAGATTCGGTACAACAAGCCTATTACGTTACGATAGTCGGACTTGGTCTGGGTATCGTATTGCTAAGTTTTATTGTGGCGATTGTATTCTTGTATCAAAGAAGACAATTTCAGCACCAGGCTGAGTTGAACAGGATGAAGGATATTTATGATCAGCAGATCATGAAAGCGCAGTTGGAGATGCAGGAAGAGACGTTCAAAAACATTGCGCAGGACTTGCATGATAATATTGGCCAGATGCTTTCAATGGTGAAATTGACTCTTGCTGCTGTTACCGTTGATCCAAATATCCCACACCATGATAAACTCATGAACTCACGTGAGGTATTGAACAAAGCGATCATGGATCTATCTCACTTGACCAAAAGTCTGCACTCTGATAGAATTGCACACGTGGGTATTGTGGAAGCGATTCAGTATGAAGTAGATAGTATTCGAAAAAGTGGATTGGTGAAAGTTGAGGGCTCCTTTGAAAAAGGTAATTACTACTTAGGAGAGCAAAACTCTGTGGTTATATTCCGCATGTTTCAGGAAATGATCAATAATGCATTGAAGCATGCAAAAGCCACTCAAATAAATGTTTCTATCAATAATCCTGATGGAAATACTTTTGTGCTGTCGATTAATGATGATGGTATCGGATTTAATGTAC
The DNA here is from genome assembly GCA_031970875.1 of Chitinophagaceae bacterium. Classification (GTDB taxonomy): domain Bacteria; phylum Bacteroidota; class Bacteroidia; order Chitinophagales; family Chitinophagaceae; genus JAFLBI01. The sequence continues at coordinate 2,867 of DALYHN010000240.1, read as the reverse complement.
AGGAGATGAAATCACGTAGTAACTCTTCTACAGGTGTAGGCTTGCGTAGTATGACAAACAGAGCAGCATTGATTGGTGCTAAGTTTGATTTGCAAAGCAAACCTGGATCAGGTACCAAAGTCACAATTACCTTACCTTTATCGCGTTAACCCCAAGCAATGCCGCTATCGAGTAAAAGAATTTTTGTAGCACTGGCCGATGATCATACGTTGTTTCGAAAAGCACTTGCCGGATTGGTTGCTTCTTTCGATAGGTACTCTGTTCTCTTTGATGTAGAGAATGGCTTACAACTGAAAGAACAATTAGAAAATCATAAAATACCGGATGTAGTACTGTTGGATGTGAACATGCCCGGTATGAATGGATATGAATCTTGTAAGTGGATCGTTAAGAACTTTCCTCAAGTGAAGGTGCTAGGACTTTCTATGAATAGTGATGAAAACTCTATCATCAAGATGATTAAGAGTGGTGCAAAAGGATATCTGCTGAAAAATGTAGAACCGGATGAATTACTGAAAGCACTTGATTCAGTGATGAATCAAAATTTTTATCTGTCTGCTGATATCTCTGCTAAAGTGATTAGTGGTTTAAATCGCGAAGCTGACCTACCTGTTGAAGCAGCTTCCTTATCGGAAAAGGAACGAGAGTTTATCCATTGGGTTTGTACTGAGCTTTCTTACAAAGACATCGCTGATAAAATGTATATCAGTCCGCGTACAGTAGAAGATTATCGCAATAGTCTTTTCGAAAAATTTGGTGTACACACCAGAATGGGTTTGGTGATTTATGCCATCAAGAACAAACTAGTAACCCTCGAAGAATCTCAATAAAAAAATCCCCCGAAATGTTTCGGGGGATTTTTTTACTTATTTACTCAGGTGCATACTTCTCTCTTTGTACAGCTGTCTGAAATAAGGATCTCTTAAGTCCTTGATGAAGCGGATAGCTTCACCAGTACTTTTCATTTCAGGGCCTAATTCCTTATTGACGCCTGGGAATTTATTGAAGCTGAACACAGGCTCTTTAATGGCATAGCCATCTAGCTTTTTCTCTAAGTTAAACTCAGTGAGCTTAGCTGCGCCCAACATCACTTTGGTTGCAATATTTAAATATGGAATGCCATAGGCTTTCGCGATGAACGGCGTTGTTCTGGAAGCGCGTGGGTTGGCTTCTATCACATATACCTTACCATCTTTAATAGCAAACTGGATATTGATCAATCCGCGAATATCCAAAGCACGGGCAATCTTCTCACTGTAGTATTCCATGGTTTCAACCACTAATGGAGTCAAGTTGAATGCAGGCAATACGGCATTACTATCTCCACTATGAATACCTGCTGGTTCAATATGCTCCATTACGCCCATTACGTGGAAGTTCTCACCATCAAAGATGGCATCCACTTCTGCTTCCTGACAGCGATCTAAGAAATGGTCAATCAGGATTTTGTTGTTGGGAATATGCTTCAGGAGGCTTACTACTGCCTTTTCAACTTCATCGTCATTGATCACAATACGCATACGCTGCCCACCCAAAACATAACTAGGACGAACTAGTACAGGATAACCAACGCGGTTAGCTACTTCAATGGCTTCATCAGCAGTATAAGCAGTACCGTATTCGGGATAAGGAATATTCAAGTCTTTCAGCAAATCACTGAAACGACCACGATCTTCCGCTATATCCATGCTATCGAAAGAAGTACCAATGATTTTGATGCCTTTGGCTTGTAAGCGTTTAGCCAGTTTCAGGGCTGTTTGTCCGCCCAACTGTACAATCACACCTTCCGGTTGCTCCAGTTCAATGATTTCCCATAAATGTTCCCAGTAAACCGGCTCGAAATAGAGCTTGTCGGCCATGTCAAAGTCTGTAGAAACGGTCTCTGGGTTACAGTTTACCATGATGGCTTCATACCCACATTCCTTGATGGCGAGAAGGCCATGCACGCAACAATAATCGAACTCAATACCTTGTCCGATACGGTTGGGGCCACTACCTAAAACAATGATTTTCTTTTTGTTAGATCGTACGGATTCGTTGCCTGTAAGGGTGCGCATTGCAGAGAAAGATTTCGCGAAATTAAGGTTTGTGCCATTTCTTGGCCGAAAAAATTAGCGCCCCCTTGTGATAACGATTTTGGTCGCGATTTTCTCCTGCCCGCCCTCGTCTCGAACAAGCACCAAGTAGATACCGGAAGCAACAGCCTGTCCTTTGTAATTTTTGCCATTCCAGATGGCTTGTCCGCCCAAGGCACGGGTTTGAAAAACCAATCTGCCGTTAGGCTCAGCAATTTTTACGGTAGCATTATTGACCAAACCTCGAATCGCGATACTGCCTTGATAATCTGGTGGAACAGGGTTGGGGAAGACCAATACATTTTCATTGGTAGTACCACCTTCGGTTGCGGTGCTTCGGTAACTGACAATACCTTTAAATGTAGCCATGAAGACTTCACCCGTTGCAGGATTGATGGCCAACTGTCGAACATCATCATCTGGTAATGGACTGTTGGCTGCGTTGAAATGATGAATCACTTTATCTCCTTCCGCACTTACTAGCCAAACTCCGTTTCTAGTGGCCACCCATTTTCTATTAGCGCCATCCACTGCAATGCTTTGAACCATTTCATCTTGAAATAACAAGCCTGCAAATTGATCAGCTTGTATTATGGGTTGAATGGCTTCACAACCTTGATTAAAAACTTGATTGCTACATTGAATCACATTCACACCTCTGTCAGTGCCAATCCAAAGAATACCATTCTTATCTTTTGCAATACAAAGCACATTGCTGCTGGATAAATTTCCGTTGCCTCTACCAGCGAGATAGCGTTTCCATTTATCATCTCCAGCATTATCAACACTGTT
>DALYHN010000239.1:0-3556 GCA_031970875.1 Chitinophagaceae bacterium | reverse complement strand
AATAATCCCAGATGGAAAAATCCTTTTTAATGAAACTAGTTCTTGCATTCAGTATTTGCTGCTTACTAATGAGCACTCAGCAATCGTTACTTGCTCAGCAAAAGACCAAACAGTCGAATGCGGTATATCTGGATGAATATAAGAAAGGTTTATGGGCGCCGGCTGCGCAAGACACTGCTTCTTTTGTAGTGGAAAGAAAACAGCAGATTGGAAAAGTGTTGAAACAATCACTACCTGTTCAACTATTGATTGATAGCAATGAGCAAGTGATGCTGGCCCAACAAATTGCATTGCGCGATTCGAATTTTATACGGTATACTGTAGATAAGCGTAATGGCAGAAAACCTTTGCTGAGTCAAATCTTTGGTGTGTATCCGGCAAGGCCAGGCGATCTAAGGAAAGATATGGTCTACCTGCCTGGATCTGTTGCACGTGTTGAGATGTACAATTTTGCTTACAACCTGAGTTCTGTGGCTATCGTAGATGTGTTTGCGCTAAAAGTGTTGTCGGTGAATCATTATCCGCAATCGCAACCTGATTTACCTGCTGCATTGGTAAAGCTAGCTGTACAAATTGCGGTGAATGCACCAGAAGTAGAAAAGGCTTTGGGCTTTAAGCCTTCAGCTGATCAACCCGTAATGTCTAGTACCAAAACTGCATTGAATAGAACAAGATGTGAACGCTCACAACATCTCTGTGTAGCCCCAACTTTTGTACAAGGTAAGCGTGCTTTGTGGGCGATAGTGGATGTAACTGATCAAAGATTGGTTGGTTTACGCTGGACCAATGTTGGTGAAGATGCACCATCGATTGTAGTAACAGAGAAGAAATTGCAGAATGAAAATATTGCTGATTGTTATTGTGAACAGGTGAACAAATTGAACAGAGATGGATGGAAAATGGATTATGTACTCACCAGTTCAGATGGATTGATGATTTCTGGTGTGCAGTTTAATGGTAGAGATGTAATGCATAGTGCAAAATTGGTTGACTGGCATGTGAGTTATTCCAACACGGATGGGTTTGGTTATAGTGATGCTGTTGGTTGTCCCATATTTAGTCAGTCTGCTGTTGTGGCTACAGAGCCGCCTCAAATCTTTGAACTGGTAGAAGCAGATACCACGGCGGGCTTTGTGTTAGAACAGAAGTATTATAGTGAGTTGTGGCCGGGACCATGTAATTATAGTTACGCACAACGTTTCTTGTTTTATAAGGATGGGCGCTTTCGTGTAACCTGTGCTAGTATCGGACGTGGTTGTGGCAATGATGGCACCTATCGGCCTGTTATGCGTATCGTGATGGCAGGTGAGCAGCAGCGTTTTTCAGAGTGGCAGCAGAATGGTTGGGTGCCTTGGAAGAAAGAGCGTTGGCAACTGCAACAGCCAACCACCAATTATGCACCTGATGGGTCACAATATAAAATTGAGCGTAAAGATCAGACAGGTTATCTGATAGAGCCGGGTAAAGGACAATTTGGTGATGGGGGCAGGGGCGACAAAGCTTTTGTCTACGTCACAAAAAATCATCCAGAGAAAGATGAGGGTGAAACTGATTTGATTACCATCGGTCCTTGCTGCAACACAGATTTTCGTCAAGGTCCGGAGAAGTTCATCGATAAGGTTCCAGAAAATATTTATGATACTAAACTGGTGATCTGGTATGTACCTCAAATGAAGAATGATGATGCACCAGGCAAACAATACTGCTGGGCAGAAACTTATTTGGAGAACGGTGTATATAAAGTGAAAGCTTACCCTTGTTTCGCCGGACCATTGTTCAAGCCTATTCAGCCAAAATAAAAGACCCCGCAGTTGCGGGGCCTTTCCGTTGTTGATACCAATACCAATTATCTGTTGACAACAATCTTTGCTGCTTTGTAACGAACACCTGTTCCACTTACATTGATGATGCCAATCATTTGCTGTGGTGCAATAGTCTTCGTAAGGTCTACATCTACCACATTGTTACCTTCTACAGTAGTAATTGCTTTTTCAAACAAGCTTCTGCCTGTAGCTGCATCTGTGATACGCAGGGTTACCGGCGCAACTACACTTGCCTCAAAGCCTACTTTAAAAATACCGTTGGTAGGGTTAGGATAGATTTTCAATTCTTTTACATCTTTGCTCTCTGTAACAACAGCAGTTCCTTTTACAAAAGCTGCATCATAAATGCCGCCTGTGAGATTGGTTTGTTTGCCGTTTACTTCGAAAGAGAAAACAACCTGTGCAATATCATTTGGATTGATCTTGTCCTTAGTGCCATTGGCTGTAAAGTCGGACAAGTTTAGGTTATACGTTTTTCTGCTGTTGGTTAATGCAACTGCATAGCTGTATTGCTTACTCCAGTCATTGATGGATTTCTTCACCAGCGTTACACGCAATGTGCCTGTACCATTTGCACTAAAGTTCAGTTGATTATAAGCAGTCAGGTCTTGCTCTGTAGCACCGCCTGCCAGAATCTTATAGAGTGTTACAAAATCTTTTGTATTTGCAGTGAATTCAGCGTTTCTCAGCAATGGATATTCATCGCCGTATTTACGACCATCATTGTTCACCACATTAAAGCGGTTGATAGTTGTTGTAGTGCTGTTGTAATCCATACCCCAGCCGCCGTCAGCCATATATAATGCATCTTCCAACTTACCGTTTACATACACTTTGATATCTGTTTCATAGAAATCGCCAACTGGTACAGCAACTTGTGTCTGACCTTTTGCATTCAGTGTAACAGGGATCAGGCGCTTGCTTACAGCTGCTTTTTCATTGGCTTTTTCAGCCATTTCCAAATAAGCGGTTGTAGCACCAGTTGTATTGTTGATGCGCAAGTTCAGCGTGCTGCCAGCGCGCTTGCCAGCCAATACATAGGTTTGAGGTAAGCCTGCAACTTTAATCTGCTGAACGCTCATGCTGTTATTCAGCTTGTCCAGCACATCAATCATCATATCAGTAACCAAATGTGGTGCGGCAGCCCATAATTGGAAATTGTACATCACTTCATCGTTCTGATAATTCTGATTTAACCAATTTGATTGGAAAGTATAGCTGTTTCTACCAGCCTTCATACCCACAGAGAAACTGGTGGCAAATTCAATAGCGCCATTTTCACGCTTCAACGTATAGCGAACAAAGTCTAAACCATTCAGGGTAAAGTTTTCCATACCAATCAGTTCAGCACCTCTTAAACGGTCGCACACTGGTTTGGTGTGGTTATATACTTCGCCACTTGTTTTTGTAGCAAAAGCTACTGCCTTGCACTCATTGTTTTGAGTGAAGTCAATCGAGATCACTTCCTTAGCATTGGTAAAGCCAGTTAAGTCGGTTGGAGAAGTGAGGTATAGTTTATAACCCGGATCAATCATTCTTGCTGGCATTAATTCAGCGAGGCTTAAAGCACCAGCCACATTGGTTGTAGCATCGGTAGTTGCCAGCATCTTCAATTTACCTGTTGATGGTAATTCTGTAAAGCGCTGATAATCTACTGCGCCAAATTCATTATTGATTGCTTTATTGTAATTGCGTTTACCGATGATATCACCCAAGCTCTTACTTTCAACACC
>DALYHN010000238.1:0-3564 GCA_031970875.1 Chitinophagaceae bacterium | reverse complement strand
TTTTTCTGGCCATCAGCCACATACCGGTATAAGCTGTGGCAGAAGCAAATGCATCGGCCCAGGGAATCGCTTCCGGAGCAAAGGATGTTTTTAGCCAACTCAATGCCGCATAGATCGCCACATAAAAGCACACAAAAAACAATAGCTGATACAACCACTCTTTCTGTGTACTGAATTGAACGTGTAACACAGCTTCGTGCTTCAGGGCATCTTTCTTACTCCATAATATCCACCCATACACACTCATGATGGTGTAATAGAGGTTCACGCTCGCTTCGCCGAAGAGATGGCCCTTCAAACTTAAATAGATGTAAATAATGGTATTGATTAAGCCAATTGGATAAACCAAGATGTGTTCTTTCCTGCTAAACCACACACTAGCAATACCTGCAAATACGGCGATAAACTCTAAGAAGGTTGTTGCGCGTAAGCCGCTGATGAATTGTTCCAGAATAGTATTCATGCGCCCGATTGTTTTTTCCTGAGTGCTTCTTCGCGCATCATAGCTTCATAATCAATGCCATCTTCCTTCATTAGCTCCAGTCCGTAATTGCGCAGGTACTCGATTACTTCAACCGCACGCTTTCCTTTTTTCGTAAGAGAATACTCGGTTCGTGGCGGTACTTCTGCATAGGTTTTCTTTTGTACAAATCCTTCTGCCTCCAGTTGCTTCAATGTTTGTGAAAGCATTTTCTGGCTGATATGTTCAATATCTTTCTGCAACTCAGTATAGCGCCATGTTTTCTTGCGTAAACGCCATAAGACCGGAATCTTCCAAGTGCCTCCTAGCTTCTTCAGCACAAAATCAACCGGGTTATAAAAGATTTCTTTATTGATGATGACATCGGGCATGGACTAAAATTAGGCATTCCCTACCAAAAGGTGCGTAACGGTCATATTAGTGTTATACATGGTTTCCGCTTTCAAGCAAGTCATTTTTACAGCACAAAAAATGTATACCATGAAGCCTTTGATTTTCTCAGCAATCTTAGCACTCACATTTACAACCCTAAGTGCGCAAAAAAAACAACCCATTGAACAACAACAATACGTGCATTTTCACGGTGCCCCAAGCAAAGGAAAAATTCTGATGGTCGCCAGCAGCCCTTCTGTATCTAAACAAACCGGATGGCCTATCGGATTTTGGGCGGCAGAACTCACTCACCCATTGCGTGTATTTCAGGAGGCGGGCTATGATGTAGAACTGGCTTCTACTGAAGGCGGTAAGATTATGATGGATGGATACTCAAATCCAACTGATGCTAGCGGCTATTCTTCGCATGATGTGATCTCCCTTGGTTACATGCAACAGAAATGGTTTAACGATATGCTGGCCAACACCAAAGCCATCAACGCTGTTGATCCAAAAGAGTATGTGGCCATTTTTTTAGTGGGCGGACAAGCACCGATGTACACTTTCCGTGGCAACAAAACACTGGAAAAACTCTTCGCCGGTTTCTATGAATCAGGCAAACCAAGTGCAGCGGTTTGTCATAGTACCACACTGCTGTTAGAAGCAAAAACAAGCAAGGGCGAATTACTCGTAAAGGGTAAAACCTGGACGGGCTTTGCAGATGCGGAAGAAGAATTTGCAGACAAAGCGGTTGGTCAGAAGATTCAACCATACCGAATAGAAACAGAAGCCAAAAAATTAACCGGTACCACTTTCAAGGTAGCGCCCGCTTTTGCTTCTTACGCCATTGCAGATGGCAACCTGATCACCGGTCAACAACAAAACAGCGGTGAAGCTGCTGCAAGATTGTTGGTGGCTCAACTGAAATAATCAATCCTCGGTGTCGGCAAATGCCGACACCTTTTGCTTATGCACAAGAACCTTCTTTTCCTATTAATTGCGTTGCCCTTTTTCATACAGGCGCAGATCAACGAAAGTGATACAGGGCGTTTACAGCTGCGTACCAATATCACCGGTAATTACCAAGCAGGCAATGTGCAATTGTTTGCGCTGCGCGGAAGAATAGAACTGTCTGCCGCGGGAAAGGGCTTCGTATTCAAAACGCAGAACAATGGTTTGTATCAATCATTCTTTAAAACCAAGGCCGATGCAGATCTCTTCAGCAGAAATTTTTTCTACTATCGCCCGCAACAGCGTGTATATCCTTTTGTGATGGGCTTTGTGGCCAGCAATTATCGCCTCAAAATCAACACACGTGTGTTTGTTGGCGGAGGCGCTACCTGGCAAATGATCAAATCATCAAAGAACAATATCAAACTATCTGCTTCGATGGTGTATGAACAAACCAATTTCTCGCACAGCCAATTCAATAACACCCACTACACCGGACAAAAACAAATTCGTTTGTGGCGTGCAACATCTTGGTTAGCGGGGCAACATCGATTCAATGAAAACGGGCTTCGCTTGCATTACACTATTTATTATCAGCCGGGTTTAGACGGACAAAATAATTACCGGGTTTCCGGCGAAGCTGGCTTGGATTTTCCTATACACAAAGGATTGGGTTTTACAATGCTCTACACCAATCTCTATGAGCAAGTAGTGGTGAGCGGTGTGCAACAGCGTGATGCATTGTTCTCTTTCGGATTGAATTATCAACTGAAAAAACGATAAGATGAAAATACCTTCAACCACAAGAATTGAAGCGTTTAGTGATGGGGTGATGGCCATCATCATCACCATACTTGTTTTAGAATTACATGTACCGCAACTCGCTGAACAGTTTACACAACAAGAATTGATGCATGCGCTTAAAGAGCTGGCGCCAAAACTCATTGCTTATGCATTCAGCTTTCTGGTGATTGCGATCTTCTGGGTGAACCACCACAATTTCTTTCACCACCTCACACATGCTGATGCGGGTCTGCTCTGGCACAACAATCATTTGCTCTTCTGGCTCAGCCTAATTCCTTTGCCAACAGCTTTTATTGGCGAGCACCCCTTCAGTCATGCAGCCAATATGGGTTATGCTTTTGTGATGCTTTGCGCAGCTTTGTCCTTTACCCTGATGAGCCGACATGTAATGTACAAGGGCGGACTGATGACCGAAGCGGTTGACAATCAACAAAAGAGATCCCTGATTCGGCGTTCGCTGGTGGGTCCTTCTCTTTACGCCTGCGGATTATTGGCCGCAATTGTCTACGCGCCTGCTGCTTGGTTATTTTTTATCGCCGTTCCTTTGTATTTTTTCAGACCCAAACACATTCAACAACAAAACAAGACAACATGATACGCACCGCATCTGCCGTATGGAACGGCTCAGGAAAAGAGGGCAACGGTCACCTTACTACACAAAGCACCGTACTCAACAAAACACAATATTCTTTCAACTCGCGCTTTGCTGATGGCATTGGTACCAATCCGGAAGAATTGGTGGCTGCTGCACATGCGGGTTGCTTTACCATGAAACTGAGTTTTGTCTTAGGCGCTGCGGGTTTTACACCAGAAACACTGGAAACAACTTGTGAGATTGAATTGCGCGATGGTGCCATCACCAAATCGCACTTAATTGTAAAAGCCAAAGTGCCGGGCATTGGTGAGGAACAATTTCAAGCCTGTGTAAAAGATGCAGAAGCCAATTGTCCCATCAG
>DALYHN010000237.1:0-3587 GCA_031970875.1 Chitinophagaceae bacterium | reverse complement strand
AGTATCGGGCTTGCCGTGTTCGGCAATCAGCTGTCCGTTTACAAAAAGTCTTTGCGATGAATAAGCATCCGGAATGGTGATGGCCAAGGGGCGATGTTTGGCTGGCAGGTAAACGTTTAGCCGATATGTGGCGTAGCCCATCGAGGAAAGTTCGACACCTTTTACAGATAACTTATTCCAAATCAATGGAAAGCGAGCGGGTGAACCGATGCCGATATCGCCCGGAAAGAGCAACCGATACGGATGAATCAGCCATTCTCCATTCAAAGAATAGGAACCGCTGGAAAGATCGGCTTGACGTAAATCAATGACCCCGTTTTGGGCTTCTGTTCGATGCTTTTTTGGACCGGGTCTGCAGGCTGAGAATAATAAAATACCCAAGAGCACCAATGAGGAGATACTCAATAGCAAAGGAGTGCTTCTATCAACCGCACTTTGCCTCATTGGATAGTTATTGGTTGCATGAATGATAACACGAACAATATTAGCATATTATAAACGAAGAAAACCGCGCTTTCTTGCATCGATGCGCTACAAATAAAACGGGTTCAGCGCTATTGGGCAGGCATTCGGCGCCCTTTAAGGCTATTTTAAAGACCAATCGCAGTGGGCTTTCCTATTTTCGAAGCAGCAATCTATCGGCAACCATGCTTCGTATGTGTTATTGAGAGACTGCTTATCCAAATCCAAAATCTGATTTTCTATGCAAAAGCCGCTGCTCGCTGTGCTGCTATGGGCATTCGCCTATCTGCCTTTACAAGCACAAAAAACACCCATTCAATACGGTATCAATATGTGTGGCGGTGAGTTTGGTGAGAGCCACTTACCAGGCACCCTGAATCTGCATTACAGTTATCCCACCAACGCAGAAATCGATTATTTCTACAAAAAAGGGTTCCGACTGATTGATCTTCCCTTCAAATGGGAAAGAGTACAAAGAAGTTTGGGCGGACAATTAGATAATGCTGAACTAAACGAAATCCGTCGCATTGTGTCTCATTGCCAAAACCTGGGCATCGGTGTGATTCTCAGCATGCACAATTTCGGTCGCTACAATATGGGGGGTAAAGAATTCATCATTGGTGGCTCTCGCGTTAGCAAAGACCATTTGGGTGATTTCTGGAGAAAAATGGCGGCAGAAATGCGTCATTACAAAAACCTCTACGCTTATGATATCATGAATGAACCACACCATATGGGTTCATTTAAGTGGTTCGAGACGGCTCAAGCAGTGATTAATGCCATCAGACAAGAAGATGCCAGCAATCAAATCATGATCGCGGGTGATAATTACGCACGTATTGAGCAGTGGGTACAATTCAGCGATGTGCTGAAAGACCTCAAAGATCCCTCCAACAAGATCATCTACGATGCACATTGCTATTTCGATATTGATTATTCGGGCAGATACAAAATGGGCTATGACGACAATGGCATAGACGAATATATTGGCGTACGCAGGGCAAAGCCTTTTATCGACTGGTTAAAAGCCAATAACAAAAAAGGGTTTATCGGTGAGTTTGGTGTGCCTGATAATGATCCACGCTGGTTAAAAGCATTGGATGTGTTCATGCGCTATATCAGTGAAAGCGGTATATCTGGTAATTATTGGGCTGGCGGACATATGTGGGATAATGAGTACACGCTGGCGCTGACACCGAAAAAGGGGAAGGATCGTCCGCAAATGAGTGTGATGAGCAAATACACCAATGTAAGACCCGTAAGCGGTAGCGTATTTGTTGCATCGATGAATGCCATCATTGCCGGACCACAAAACAACAACACTACCATAAATGCCGTAGCTGTTGCAGCGCAACCTCAGCCCGCAAAGCCAGCTACAACTACCAACAATGCAGTAAATACCGTATCCGCTGTTTATCTGCCCGGTACCACCATTTTACCTGCGAATCCAACACAAACGAACACGAGAAATACCACAAGTGCTGAATTGCGCTTGAGAAAATAATTATGTGTGGGGTGCTTCATAAAGAGAAAAACCGGCTTTTTTTGCCGGTTTTCTTTTTTCTACGCCGTTTTTTTATGGCTTTTTAATGATTTTGTTGCTTTTTATTGTGTTGCTTTGAACTCCAACATCCTCAGAAAAGTCTCTATCCTCTTCCTCGTTAACCACCACTGATCCAAATCCTGATTCGGAAAGCCCGATAACAATCCACTTCATTTTTATCCTGGAAGAACCGGTTAAAACACTGTTTATGCAGCAACCGGTACGCCATATTTGTTTCACATTTTTACTCAGTGCGGTTTTGGCACTGGGGTCGTTTGGCCAAACACTTCCCTTCGGCATCAATATGTGCGGAGGTGAATTTGGCGAGAAAGAATTTCCCGGCACCTATGGTGTTACTTATCAATACCCTTCCAACGCAGATATTGACTATTTCTATAAGAAAGGTTTCCGTTTAATTGACCTGCCCTTTAAGTGGGAGCGTGTTCAACCCAAACTCGGAGGCGAACTGGATGCTTTTCAATTAAAAGAAATCAAACGAGTTGTTGCCTTTTGCGAGAGCAGGGGCATCAAAGTTATTCTGGGCATGCACAATTTTGGCCGCTACCGCATGAACGGCCGTGATTTATTGATTGGCAGCCCTTATGTTACCCGTGCAGATTACAATGAAGTTTGGACCAAGCTTGCCAAAGAGTTCAAGGGCTTTAAGAATCTCTATGGCTTCGACATCATGAACGAGCCGCACCACATGGGAGCTTACAGCTGGGTAGAAACCGCACAGCAGGTAATCAAAGCCATCCGCTCTGTGGACACCCGTACCACCATTATTGTTCCTGGTGAAAACTTCTCTAACCCAGATACTTGGGTAAAGTACAATGACGGATTGCGCAACCTGAAAGATCCTTCCAACAATTTGATTTTTGATGCGCATTGCTATTTTGATCGCGACTACACTGGAAAATATTTACTCCCCTACGAACTGAATCAAGTAGATGAATATGTAGGTGTAAGAAGGGTGAAGCCCTTTGTTGATTGGTTGCAGAAGAACAACCTCAAGGGTATGGTAGGCGAGTTTGGTGTTCCCGGAAACGATCCTCGTTGGTTAAAAGCGTTGGATGTATTCATGCGCTATATCAGCGATCTGGGTATGAACGGCTGTTACTGGGCTGCTGGTCCGCTGTGGGCTGATGATTATACCCTGTCTGTTAATCCCATTGCAGACAATATTGAAAAACCACAGTTAAAGATTTTGAAGCAATACCCTTACGCAGTTGCGGATGAAGCTAGCTTGTTTGTTAAAAACGCCAACGACAAAATCAAGTATGCAATTCAAAGAAAGGATTTTACTTTAGAGAATACCAAGACCTTCTATAGCAGCAACTACGACTATCGTTATTATCATGCGGTGTCCTTACAGCAGCAAAAAGTAAAAACACCCGAAGTTGTAAAAACTGTATCTAAACCCGTACAAACAGAAATCAAAAAAGATTCGGCTGCCCCCATCAGCACTAATGCTGTTGCCGTAACCAATACAAACAAACCGGCCACAGCGCCATCAAACACAAACTATGAAAAACTGGTTACAGAAACTGCAGCAATGGTTGAAAAGACAGCGCAGCCAGCA
>DALYHN010000236.1:0-3600 GCA_031970875.1 Chitinophagaceae bacterium | reverse complement strand
TAATATTTCTCCAAACGTACTTTCATGTAGTTGGCGTTCAGAATAGCATATTCAGTAGCCATTCTAATACCATCAGCACCCAGCATGCGGATATACCCATAGCTGATGAGCAATATGCTGGCACTACCAAAAGGAGCAGCACTTACAGCAGCATTGGCACGCTTCGCAGTACCATCAGCCAATACATAGTGACCTGGCAGGTGTGGAGCCAAATGCGCAGCTACGCAGATTGGGCCCATGCCGGGGCCGCCACCTCCATGTGGAATGGCAAATGTCTTGTGCAGGTTGAGGTGACAAACATCGGCACCAATCATTCCCGGACTGGTTAAACCAACCTGTGCATTCATGTTGGCACCGTCCATATATACTTGTCCGCCATATTGGTGAATAGTTGCGCAGATATCGCGGATGCTCTCTTCAAACACACCGTGTGTAGATGGATAAGTCACCATCAAGCCAGCCAATACATCTTTATTCGCTGCAGCTTTTTCTTTCAGATCAGCTACGTCAATGTTACCGTGGTCATCGCACTTCACCACCACCACTTTCATGCCTGCCATTACAGCGGATGCAGGGTTGGTACCGTGTGCTGAAATAGGAATCAATACCACATTTCTATGTGTATCGCCATTGGCTTTGTGGTAAGCCATGATGGTTAACAAACCAGCGTATTCGCCTTGTGCACCACTGTTGGGTTGCAGGCTGCAGGCTGCGAAACCTGTTACTTCGCAGAGATACTGGCCCAGTTCTTCAATGATTTGCTGATAACCTTTGGTTTGATCAGCAGGCGTGAAGGGATGCAGTTTACTGAAAGCAGGCCAGCTCACGGGAATCATTTCTGTAGCTGCATTCAACTTCATGGTACAGCTACCTAAGGTGATCATGCTGGTGTTCAGCGAAAGGTCTTTGTTCTCCAGTTGCTTGATATAACGCATCATCTGGCTCTCACTATGGTGTGTGTTGAACACAGGGTGGGTGAGGTAGGCAGATGTTCTGGTAGCATAAGCAGGAATACCACTCAGGTTCAAAGCCTCTTGATCTAAGCTAAATGCTGCGTCGCTGAAGCCTTTGGCTGAAGCGAATACAAAGAGAATATCCAACAGGTCTGCTGCATTAGTTGTTTCATCCAAGGAGATGCTAACATGGTTGGCATCTGCGTAATGGAAATTGATGCCTGTTGCCAATGCTTGATTACGAATTGTTGCAGCATCTGTAGCAATGGTCAAAGTATCGAAGAAATGATTGTTCACGATCGTGTAACCCAATGTCTTCAATTCAGCAGCCAATGTTGCTGTTAAAGTAGCTACACGTGAAGCAATTTTCTTTAAACCATCCGGACCATGGAACACGGCGTACATCGCAGCCATATTAGCCAGCAATGCTTGTGCAGTACAAATATTCGAAGTAGCTTTTTCGCGTTTGATGTGTTGTTCGCGTGTTTGCAAAGCCATACGCAAAGCACGATTGCCTTGTGCATCGATACTTACGCCAATTAAGCGACCTGGCATGCCTCTTTTGAAATCATCTTTTGTTGCAAAGAATGCTGCGTGCGGACCGCCAAAGCCCATCGGTACACCAAAGCGTTGAGCAGAGCCAATTGCTACATCAGCGCCAAGCTCACCTGGGGTAGTCAATAAAGTCAATGCCAGTAGGTCGGTTGCCATCACGACAAAACCACCTACGCCATGTACATTCTCAATAAAGCCGCGGTAGTCTTCTACAGAGCCCTTGCTGTTAGGATATTGAATCAATGCACCGAAATAGGTGTTGTCGATAGTTGCTGTTGCATAATCGCCATAAACCAACTCAATACCAATTGGCAATGCACGTGTTTCCAGTACATCGATTGTCTGAGGGAAAACGCTATTGTCTACAAAAAACTTCGGTTGAGTAGGGTTGTCTGTTTTGTTCACGTGGTGGAAGAGCATGGCCATTGCTTCAGCAGCAGCGGTAGCTTCATCCAACAGTGAAGCGTTCGACATGGGCAGGCCTGTCAGGTCTGCGATCATGGTTTGATAGTTCAACAGGCTCTCTAAACGACCCTGAGAAATTTCCGCCTGATAGGGCGTGTATTGTGTATACCAACCTGGGTTTTCAAAAATATTACGCAGAATCACACTAGGTGTGATGGTATCGTAATAACCCTGTCCGATATAATTTTTAAACAATTGATTTTTAGCAGCAATACCCTGCAAGTGTTGCAGGTATTCAAACTCGCCCATAGCAGCAGGCACATTCAAAGGCTTTTTGATGCGGATGCTGTCGGGTACTGTTTTGCTGATCAGTTCTTCCATGGAGCCCATACCAATGGTCTCCAGCATTTGCTGTGTATCGGCTGCGTTAGGGCCAATATGTCTACGTTGAAACTCGGTACGCTGGTGTTCGAAAAGATTCATAGAATGGCGGCCTTTTTTGGTGGTGCAAAGGTAAGCCACTACAACGGGATAAACAGCCTTTTGTTGAATCTGTGAACAGCCTGTGGATGTAAAAATTTGGCTTATTGCTTTTGTTTATCTGCAGGCTGCCAGCCGGGCGGGCCAAAGATGTACATCAGCTTGGTCCTCAGGTCGGGAGCTTGGCGCACATCGTTGAACATATTCCTGAATTCGTGCAGGATTACTTCATCAGGACGGCTGTTTTTGGGTGGTTTGGTCACACCATACTCCACAGGTTCAGTTTCTTCGGTAAAAGTGCCAAATAGCCTGTCCCAGATAATCAGGAACATACCCATATTTCGGTCTATGTACTGAGGGTTCTTGCCATGGTGCACACGGTGGTGCGATGGGGTTGCCATAAACCACTCCAAAAAGCCTAGTTTTTTTACATACTGCGTATGGATGAATATGCCGTACAACTGAGTAAGGGAGAAGACGAAGAAGATGTCCAAGGGTTGTAACCCTAAAAATGCTAAGGGAATGAAATAAATAAAACGGTAAACCGGCTCAAAGACAGATGACCTAAAACCAACAGCCAGATTGAACTCTTCTGAAGAATGATGGGTGATATGCACAGCCCAGAATAAGCGGACTTTATGATCCACATAATGCATGGTATAAAATGCGAGATCCTGCAGAATGAATAAAACAACCCAATAAGCAATAGGATTATTTATTTCCAGTACGCGATGGTTGAAGCACCATAATAAAGCTATCAGCGCTACACCGCGCATGGCTAGATCAATCATGATATTAATGAGCATGATATAGAAATGCTCAATGGTGCCTTTCTTACTATAACGGCCGTTATTGTGAATATTAGACGCAATGACTTCTGCTGCTATGAAAAATACATAGAGCGGTGTGGAGATCAGAAAGAGTAGGGTTTCTCTGTAAGACTGAATCATCTCGTTTACTTGCGGTTGCAAAAATATCTGAATGGAGGAAATAATCCCTGTTGAAAGTTTAGTTTTGTCCAGATTATGGTCTATGCATTGTTGTATGGCTTAGGTATTGGCGTGGTACTCAGCAGTATGTTGGGTACAGTTTTTTTCTTTTTGGTACAGAATAGCATCGCTAATGGGTTCAAAAGCAGTGTATTTATCGCTACAGGCGTGATTACTTCGGATATTCTCTTGATAGTGCTGAGTTATTTCAATGCCAA
>DALYHN010000235.1:0-3608 GCA_031970875.1 Chitinophagaceae bacterium | reverse complement strand
AGCGAACGTGGTGATAATATTTATTGCGTTCAAACTTACCGCTACACACACGCATGAAAGCAATACGGTCGCGGTGCTTGGGATCGAGGTTGGCGTGAATCTTGAAAATGAATCCGCTGAACTTGTCCTCACCTACACCCAACATACGCGCGGTTGTCGGTCGGCTGCGTGGCACAGGTGCAATACGGATAAAAGTATCCAGCATTTCCTTCACCCCAAAATTGTTGATGGCGCTACCAAAGAAAACAGGCGCTACCTGACCATTCAGATAGTCCTCTTCATCCAATTCACCGTGCACCGCTTCTACCAACTCCACATCTTCTCTTAAAATGCGCGCATCCGTATCACCAATTTTTTGATCAAGCAGTTGATCATTGATATCACCAATAGCTACCACATCTTCATCATTGGCCTTGGTGTTAGCAGTAAATAGTACGAGACTCTTGTTATGAATATCATACACACCTTTGAAGTCCTTACCACTGTTAATGGGCCAAGTCATCGGGTGCAGAGATATCTTCAGTTCCTTTTCAATTTCTTCTAAAAGATCAAAACGGTTTTTACCATCACGATCCATTTTGTTGATGAATACAATCACCGGTGTATCGCGCATGCGGCAGACTTCCATCAGTCTTCTGGTTTGTTCTTCCACACCATTCACACTATCCACTACCAGAATAACGCTGTCCACCGCTGTAAGGGTACGATAGGTATCTTCTGCGAAGTCTTTGTGACCGGGTGTATCCAGCAGGTTGATGAGGATATTGTTGTATTCAAAACTCATCACCGATGTGGCTACCGAGATACCACGCTGGCGTTCAATTTCCATGAAGTCGCTGGTTGCGTGCTTCTTGATTTTGTTGCTCTTAACCGCACCGGCCGTTTGAATGGCACCACCAAACAAGAGGAATTTTTCCGTCAAAGTGGTTTTACCGGCATCAGGGTGAGAAATGATGGCGAAGGTCTTCCGTCTGTTGATCTCTTTTTCGTACTTCATAACAAGGCCGCAAAGGTACTGTGAAAGCGGCAGTTTATCAGAAGGCAGGGTAACAAAAAACGGGCTGCTTATTTTCAAAGCAACCCGTTCGTTATCAAGTACTTACTCCCTTTTAGCTTAATGCGCGGAAGTCAACCGGCACTAGTTTGCTCACGCCGGGCTCCTGCATGGTTACACCATAAATCACATCCACCGTACTCATGGTCATCTTATTGTGGGTAACAATGATGAACTGAGAGTTCTCACTGAACTGCTTGATCATATTGGTGAACTTACCCACGTTGGCATCATCCAGCGGGGCATCCACTTCATCCAGAATACAGAAAGGCGCTGGCTTGATGAGGTAGATAGAGAAGAGCAATGCCGTTGCAGTCAAAGTCTTCTCACCACCACTCAACTGAGTAATAGATGACGGACGCTTACCCTTGGGCTTGGCCACAATATCAATGCCTGTTTCTGCCAGATTATCCGGATTCTCCAGAATCAAATCAGCAGTATCTTCTTCTGTGAACAAGGCTTTGAATACTTTCTGGAAATTCTCACGCACCTGATTAAAGGTTTCGAGGAATTGCTGGTTAGCCGTAGCTTCTACTTCCATGATGGTTTGCATCAGGCTTTCCTTGGCATCTACCAGATCATTCTTTTGCTCCAGAATGAATTCATAACGCTTCTTCATTTCCTGGAAAGCTTCAATGGCCGTAGGGTTTACTTCACCAATATTTTCCAGACGCTTCTTCATTCTATCTGCTGAAGCTTGCAAATCTTCCAGCGGTGTTTCTGTGGTTCTTGGTTGATCAAGAATATCATCCAACTCAATGCGGAATTCCACATTCAGTCTTTCCTTCATACCAGCCAACTGCAGTTTCAGATCATTCAGCTTGTCTTTGATCTCACCCAACAGGTGCTCCACCATTTCCTTGCTCTTCACTTTCAAACGCAGACTGCTTTCTTTTTCCTGAAGTGCATTGCGAAGATTATAATAAGCCTGATCAGCTTCGTTCAACTTCAGTTCTTCTGCTTGTTTCTTGCGCATCAACTCCAGCAAACTGTCTTCGCTATTGGCGAGTGCTTGCTGACTTTCTTCGATGCTGCTTACTGCTTCAGTCAACTGAGCAGAATTGTTTTCAATCTGGTTACGCAAATCATTCAACTGGTTTTGCTTGAACTCCAGTTCCTGACGCGTAGCCGTAATCTTGCTCTGCTGACGTGTTAATTGCAGATTACCTTCATTGAATTGCGCTGTAGCGGCATTGTAATCCTGTTCAGCGAGTTGATAATCTTGCTCTACCAAACGCATTTCTTCTGCCGTATTGCCCAACTGCTCATTCAGTTGCGCCAGCAGATCACGTGTATCAGCAATTGCATCCTGCTCATCTTGTAAGCGATGTTCCAGATCCTGCAAACGCTGTACGCCATTCTGTTGTGCAGCCTGCAGATTTTCCATTTTATTTCTGGTAGCAAATACCTGGTTAGTGAGCTGGTTGATTTCATCTTGTGTCTGACGAATCGCATGCTCTTTCAATTGCTCATTATACGCAATCACTTCATTGTGGCGCAATTGGATGTCTGCTTTCAGCGCATTCACCACAGCCTCTTGTGCCGTGATTTCTTCGATGAGTTTTTCCAGGTTCTTAGCACGACCGATTTTCTTTCCTTCAAACAAACCAACACTACCACCGGTGAGTGTGTATTTGCCTTTTACAAACTTGCCACTCTTCTCTAACACCACAGCGCCATTGCTGTTTTCAATGGCTGCTTCTGTTTCGGCTATGTACACATTACCTAAGAGGTATTCTGCCAACTTGCGGTATTGCGCATCCACTTCAATCACATCCATCGCTGCCACTGTGCCTTCTGGCTGATGGGTTTGATGGGTGTTCTCATTCAATTTATCCAGCAGGAAGAAATTGGCCTTACCCTTTTTGTGGGCATCCAATAAATGAATGGCTTGCAAACCTTCCTGCAGGTTGTTCACCACATAATAGTTCAAGTATGGCTCCAGCACATTTTCTACTGCTGCGCGATAGGCTTCTTTTACGTAGATGATGTCCGACAGAATTGGCGCTGTGTGGTTCCACTCCGGATTCTTGTGCAAGAACTTCACACTCTCCGGATAGCCTTCCATTGAATCAATCAAGCTCTTCAGAAGATCATGCTCGTTGCGCTTGGCATCCAGCTTACGGTTTTCTTCAGCCAATTGGTTACGCAAACCTTCTAATTGCGATTGCGCTTCCAGTATCTGTTCCTTGGTACGCTCATGCTGATCCTGCAATTGCTGCAGATCAATGCGACGAGTTTCCAATAATGCTTCTTTTTCTTCCAACTCGCGGCTCAGTTGCTGCAACTGTGCTTCGCGGTTATGTTGCTCTTCTGTTTGCTGTGCATGGGCACGCTGCAGGTTTTGGATGGATGTATCTGCAACGGCTACTTTCTTTTCTGCGTCAAACTGGTTGCGCTGAATTAGCTGGTAGTAACCACGCAGTTGATCCACCGCACCACGCTTTTCATCAAACACACGGCGCTTGTCTTCCACTTCCATCTTCACCGTATCCAACTGCGATTGCAATTCCTGCAATTTGGATTCTTCATCGGTGATTTGCTGCTGACTGAA
>DALYHN010000234.1:0-3618 GCA_031970875.1 Chitinophagaceae bacterium | reverse complement strand
ACTTTGAGTTCTATTTCTTCTAATTGTGCTTTTGTCCTGATTTCTTTTTCGGTAATACCAAAGCGAACATAAATCTGATTAGGTAGTACCAGAGAATCGGCGCTTCCGGTTACTTCAATGAAGGCATTGCTTTGGGTAAAAGCAGAAATCGTTAGCAAAAAGCCACAGACCAGCAGCAGAATTGGTTTCATGGATTGGTGATTGCATTCCGAAGATACAGGAATTGATCACTATGATAGAAAAAAAGGATGAATGTTAAGCCGAACCTTGTGTGATGTAACGAACCAAGCTTCTTTTTGCAATAGGTAATAGGGTTTCTTCAATGGGGAAGCTGTAATTGGTTTCAATTGCATACACAGCAGGATTGGGCATTGCTGTTCTGTTGCGTATTAGTTGTGCTTTGATGCTCTCGTAGGTATTGGCAAAATTTCGCTGCCATACATCTACAAACTCTGTGCGCATGCTTCGGTATTGTTCATCATGCTTTTCAAAGATGCTAAGTCTGTATTGATACACCCAAGTATTATTGGCTTTGCCTTCGCACAGCATGAAATAACCCTCCTGGTGGTCAAGTGGCACAAGGCCTATTGGTAAGATCTGTAGTTTATCTTCTACAAACTCATAAATCTCTGTGCCGTCGTGGATGCTTTGTTTCATTTGGGCGGCAGCAAAATGAATGATCGACTCCAACTCTTGCATCAATTCATCATCTTCAATCATTGATTCATACAATAGCTGCAATTTCTCCAACTGCATGCCTGTAAACTTTTTTGGAAATTGCTCCTGCAGGTATTGTTTGTTTTCTTTAAAAGCAATCAGGTTATTGTAATGAAAGATTAGGTCTGCTAATTGCGGATACAGTTTCGTTGCTTTGAAATGCTGATTGATTTCTTGCAGATAAGCAAGTAAAGTATACTTCTTCAATTCGAAATCAATATACCCATCTGCAAACCAGGTTTGTGACAGTGTTTTCATAGCTGCTGATTTTCACACATAATTTACTACAGCAGTGGCAACCTCTGTAATTTTGTTTATCAACAGTATGTGAAAATGCTTTATTGCACTTCTGTTTAGTCAACAGCCCCGGATGCTTTTTTGCTGCCCTTGGTTCTTTCCAGATCGAATTGTAAGCCTATTAAAAAAAAGTTTCTTCCTGTCTCGTCATTGATTCGATAATCGAATTGTGATAGGTAGCCTGTTTGAATACTCATGTTTTCTGCAATAGGCTTGCTAATGCCCATGAATACGCGGTTACGTTCAAAATAGGGTGCACGATCAGTGAAAAAGAGTTCATTGTATACATTGATCGTGGGTGATTTTTTATTGGAGGCAGAGAGCGGTAAAGATACATTTAGGCGATAGCGGAATCGATTACGATAACCATCGCTGGTAAAGCGTTGCTCTGCTCTGTAGCGATGTTCAAAACGAAAACGCTTTAATTGCTGCTGCATCACCAACTGTTGCCATAAACGTGTTTCATCATTGTTCATGGGTGTTTTGAAATTACCGCCTTCTGCATAAGTGTTGTAATCACCTCCACCCAATGTAAATGCAAATTGATCACTTAGGCGATAGGTAACGCCCAGCTTCCACTCGTAATAGTGATAGTTGTTGTAAAAGCGCAGTGAACGTAATTGTGCTTCACCAAAACCACTCCATTTATTGTTGTGCGTGTATTTCAGGTTGATGACGTTCCAGCTGCCTAAGGCATCGGTTTGGGCATGCACGTGAAAAGCAATGCAAACAAAAGATAATATTGTGACTAGCAGTTTTCGCATAAAAAAGGTGCTCGTTGCGGAGCACCTTGCAAGTAAGTATAAAATCAGGTTTTAAATAACAGCGATTCTGTTAATTGATTCCACCACAATCTCACGGTTCACATCCCAAGCTTCAAATTCCTTGGCCACATCTGTCAGGAACTGTGCACCAATGCTACCATCCACAATACGGTGGTCATAGCTCATGCTTAGGTACATCATATGGCGGATACCAATGAAATCACCTTTATCCGTTTCAATCACTACAGGACGCTTCTTAATGGCGCCTACAGCCAGAATAGCCACTTGTGGCTGGTTGATAATAGGTGTACCCATCAAGCTGCCGAATGTACCCACATTGGTGAGCGTGAATGTGCCACCTTGCGTATCATCAGGCTTCAGTTTGTTATTGCGGGCTGAGTCGGCCAGATGGTTTACCCAGCGGCTCAAACCAAGTAGGTTCAGCTGATCTGCGCTCTTGATAACAGGAACGATGAGGTTACCTGTTGGCAGGGCAGTAGCCATGCCAATATTGATGTCTTTTTTCAGAATAATCTTATCGCCCTCTACAGATGCATTGATCATGGGGTAACGCTTCATCACTTTCACGATCGCTTCAATGAACATAGGAGTGAAAGTGAGTTTGCCGCCTTCCAGTGTTTCAAATTTTTCTTTGATGCGGTTGCGCCAGTTCACCATATTGGTTACGTCTGCTTCTACGAAAGAAGTTACGTGCGGACTTGTCTGCTTGCTCATTACCATATGATTGGCAATCAGCTTGCGCATACGATCCATCTCGATGATTTCTGTTGCACCAGATGAGAATACTGGTGGTGGCGTACCAGCTGCTGTGGTCGTAATCACCTGTGGTGCAGCTTGTGCAGGGGCCGGACTAATCACTTGCTGAACAGGAGCTGGCTGAGGTGCAGGTGCTACTGGTTGTTGAGCAGGTGCAAATCTCGGCGTTGGTTGAATTGGTGCAGCTACAGGCTCAGGAGCAGGCTGCGGTGCAGTTGTGTACACTGGTGCTGCAGGAGCTGTATATACTGGCTCTGGCTCAGGCATGGGTACAGGCGCAGGTACAGGAGTTGCAACAGGTTGTGCCACAGGCGTGGGTTCTGGAGCCGGTGTATATGCTGGTGCTTGCGCAGGAGCTGCGGCTGGTACAGGCTGTGGTGCCACAAATGCTGGAACTTTACCAGCACGCTTATCGGTTACATACTGCAATACGTCTTTCTTGGTGACGCGACCTTCAGCACCAGTACCAGGAATTCTTTCCAACTCACTCAGGCTGATACCTTCGCTGTTGGCGATGTTCAGTACCAATGGTGAGTAGAAGCGGTTATTACCGGGTACAACAGGAGTGTTGGTAGGTACGTAAGGAACAGGCTCAGGTTCTACAGGCGCTGGCGGCGGGGTGGGTGCGGAATAAACGGGCTGTGGTTGTGGCGTTGGTGCCGGCGCAGGTGCAGGTTGAGGGCCTGCTGCGGCTACAGGTGCTGCTGGTGTTGCAGCGGAGCCACTGGTCTCGATACGTGCGATAACAGCACCAATAGGTACCACATCGTTTACGTTGTAGAGAATTTCGGTGATGACACCTGCGGCAGTAGAGGGAACCTCACTGTCCACTTTATCTGTTGCAATATCCAATACGGTCTCTTCTAGTTGCACGGAGTCGCCCACTTTCTTGTGCCATTTCAAAATGGTCGCCTCCATAATGCTTTCGCCCAATTTGGGCATTACCAGTTCAGCAATTGCCATAGCTAACGTGCTGTTTTTATGGGTGATGTACCCGCTAATCCATCCAATACTACCGACTGTATCACAAGCAATCTCCAGTAAGTTTTATCCGGCAGGCTAT
>DALYHN010000233.1:0-3719 GCA_031970875.1 Chitinophagaceae bacterium | reverse complement strand
GTACTTTAAGATATGTACGTATTGAATATGCTGGTATTGCAGCTTTCCCTGGTTCTGAGATCAATGGTCTTACACTGGGTGGTGTAGGTAGTGGTACTACTATTGAGTATGTACAGGTTTCTTATGGTAACGATGATGCATTTGAATTTTTTGGTGGTTCAGTAAATGCTAAATACCTGGTTGCTGCTTATACAGCGGATGATGATTTCGATTTCGACTTTGGTTACAGAGGTAATTTGCAATATGGTGTTGCATTGAGAGATCCGGCTTTTGTTGATGCTGGTGATGCAGGTAATGGTGTTGAGTGTGATAACGATGGTACTGGTACTACTGCTTCTCCTTTCACAGAGCCAGTTATCTCTAACTTCACTTGGGTTGGTCCAAATAACGCTTCAGGTACAGCTGCAAACCACAACTTCGGTATGCGTTGGAGAAGAGCAACTAAGTTCCGCGTATTCAACTCAATCCTGATGGGTTGGCAGAAAGGTGGCTTCTCTGTAGAGAGCATGGGTACTGCAGATTCATTGAAATCTGGTAGCACTCGTTTCAGATATAATCTAGTACATGCTGTGGTAGATCCTTTCCGTCGTGGTTCTGATGCAACAGCTGCTTTCGCTGCTAATGCAGATGTAGAAACACTCTTAACCAATACTACAAACGCTAACGTAAAGTATGCAAGTGCGAATGATATCAATCTGACTGCACCTTTCAACCTTACTTCTCCAAATCTGTTGCCGAATACTGGTTCACCTGCTTTGTCTGGTGCCAATTTCACTGATTTGACCGGTAATAACTTCTTTACTTCAACTACTTTCCGTGGTGCGTTCGGTACAACAAACTGGATGCAGGGTTGGACTAGATTCTTTACAAAAGGCAATTAATTTCAATACTTTGCTATAGAGCCACTGCGTAAATTGCAGTGGCTTTTTCATGTTTAATATTGAATGCGTATGCGTAGTGTAGTTTTCTTCTTAACAATTGTATTGTTGGCTTGTCAGGATGCTCCTGCAGAACAGCCCTCTGTACAGGAAACAAAAATGGCTGCAGCAGATAGCGTGTTAATTCCCAAAAAGTTGATGGAGACGGATAGTATTCAACTGGTGTATTATCCAGAGCCCAATAATCAAAAATATCATC
The DNA here is from genome assembly GCA_031970875.1 of Chitinophagaceae bacterium. GTDB lineage: Bacteria > Bacteroidota > Bacteroidia > Chitinophagales > Chitinophagaceae > JAFLBI01. The sequence continues at coordinate 2,582 of DALYHN010000233.1, read as the reverse complement.
GTGAGCAGGCAATTACCGATACTGTGGTTATCAAAGAAATGATGCACAATTTCAATAATGCAGCAGTTACTGCAACTGATTGTGTGATGGATACAAGACTGTTTTGCTTCGATAAAGATGGTAACCTCATTAAAACAGTGTATGCAGCAACCAAGGGTAACTGTACTTTTATTGCTTACACAGGTAATGGTGGTGTAAATTACTATTATCCAATTAGTGCTGCTTCACGCACTACCATACAGCAAATTCAGCGATCATTCAAGCTTGATTAATATAAACTTAATGATATGCTCATGAACGCATAATACTGCTATGGCATATTTGCACGGTTAGCAAGTAGTGCATTCATAGCAGTTTATTTTCTCAACACACCGGCCTTCATTTTCATGAGGGCTTCTTTGTTAAGTGAAAAGTTAAAAGTGAGAAGCAAAAAGTAAAGGCAAAGTGAAAAGTTGCGATAATAGCAGTTGTTGCTTTCTGCTATACATCCCGCTTGGTTTCTAAAGTAAACCCAACGGTAGTGCCTACATCCAGCTTACTGCGGATATGAATGGTTTGTCCGTGTGCTTCAATGATGTGCTTACAGATGGCTAAGCCCAGACCAGTACCGCCTACATCGCGGCTGCGGCCTCTATCAGTTCTGTAAAAACGTTCAAATACGCGGGCAATATGTTCATCGGCAATACCAATACCATCGTCACTGATCTCAATTAGCACATGCTTACCATCAGTTTGATAAATGCTCGCTACAATGCTACCACCTTCTTTGCCATATTTGGTTGCATTCTGTACCACGTTGATCACCACCTGCCTAATTTTTTCTTTATCCGCAAAAACATAGATAGCAGGCTGCTCACATCCTTTCTTGAACTCGCAGCGAATCTTCTTTCTTTCCGTCTTGATGGAAAGACTTTCAAAAACATCTTTAATCAAATCCTGAATCACAAACTTCTCTTTGTTCAGGGGTTGTTCGCCGCTTTCCAATCGGGTAATTTCATCGAGATCTTTTACCAGATTGACCATGCGCTCTACATTGCTGGATGCTTTTTCAAGGAAACGCTTCTGTATATCCGGATTCATCATAGCACTTTCCAGAAGTGTATCAATATATCCCTGAATGGCAAAAATGGGTGTCTTGAATTCGTGCGCAAGGTTTTGTAAAAATTCCCTGCGGTATTGTTCATTACTTCTCAATAATTCAATTTCAGCACTTTTCTGTTCAGCCCATTTTTCTACGTCTTCTCTTACTTCATCAATACCCTTTTGTGGCAGGATATACTTGTAATAAGTTTCTTCTCTTTTGCTGGCTTTGGTTTGATAGATAAACTTGTAAATGAGCTTGATCTTTCTATAAATAAAAGATTCTAATACAAAATGAATCAGGTAATAGCTACCAATAAAATTCAGCATAAGGGCAATAAGCCCATACCACCATTTCTGTTCAACAATAGCCAATGCAAAACCAACCGGCAGAGAAATAATCAATGCAGTTAAGGCAGAAAGCTGCTGTGGAGAGAGGTTCTTGTTCTTGAACATGGTGTTAGACAAATCTACACAGCTATTAGCAGAAAGCAGTGGAAGATTTAAAGCTCAAACTTGTAGCCAACACCTTTGACGGTGGTGATACAGTCAACACCCATTTTTTGGCGTATTTTACGAATATGTACATCAATGGTTCTGTCGCCTACAATCACGTCTGTACCCCAGACTTGCGATAAGATTTCGTTGCGGAGAAATACCCTGCCCGGCTTTGATGCCAGCAGATATAAGAGTTCAAATTCTTTCTTTGCTAGAATGATTTCTTCAGTAGCTGTGCTAACCAGAAATCTGGCAGGGTCGATGGTGAAACCACCAATCACAATGCTCTTGCCTTCTTCTTTGTCAACTCTTCTAAAAAGCGCATTAACGCGGCTGATCAATACTCTAGGACTGATGGGCTTGCTGATATAGTCGTCTGCACCTGTTTCTAGTCCCTTGATATGCGAACCCTCATCATTTAAGGCGGTCAGGAAAATGATGAGGGTTTTCTTGAATGCTTCTTGGCTACGGAGAATTTGGCAAACTTCTACACCGGTTTTTCCGGGCATCATCACATCCAGAATAATCAGATCCGGATTGATTTCTTTGGCTTTGTCAATAGCCTCGTTTCCATTCTTTGCTGTATACACTTCATAGTCTTCCGCAGCAGTATTGGCAAGATTGTAGCTGACAATCTCAAGAATGTCCGGCTCGTCGTCTGCAATCAATATCTTCTTCCGTTTTGGTGCCATGTTAACACAATCTTAGCACAAATTTAATTTGATGCGGCTATATGCCATCATAAATGGATTATGTTATTGTTAAGAAGAAAGTGAATGCCTTTACATTTGCAAGGTGTCTTTGCGCTTCCGATATTGGCCTATTCTTCTGACAATCATCTTGTTTCAAACAGGACTGTCGGCACAGTTATGGCGCAAACTTCCCAACATTCCTATTCAAAGGGCCACATTTCATCAGTACATAGAAGACGCCAGAATCGCTTTGCTGAAAGCAGATAAACGTGCCGATTCTGTATTCACCCCAACCAGAAATGATGAGCTAAA
>DALYHN010000232.1:0-3732 GCA_031970875.1 Chitinophagaceae bacterium | reverse complement strand
GCAAAAAACAAAGGCAGGGATAGGTTCATGAGATAACCCAAGAACCTACTGGCAATGGTGGGTAAACCATACCAGAGTGTTTGTCCTGCTAATTTTTTGATGCCGCTCAATGGAATGCTTTCAGTTTTAACGAAAAATGATGGGTAAAAGTATTGCTTCAGCAGCAATCAGCCGCTATTTCACTTCGGCAAAGCGTGGGTCTTTCGCAAAGCTGGAATCGCTAAGTGTAAAGAGAAATGCTTGTAACTGACCAATTTCAAAATTGGTGAGTGCGATTCTGTTTCTCAATAATGGATCGGTTGTGCCACCGTTCACTACTTCGCTGGTGTAATGGGTAAATACATTCTGTAAAGAGAACCAACGCCCGTCGTGACCATAAGGATTGGTGTAGGCGATATTCCTTAGACTTGGTACGATGAACTTCAATGAATCGGCAGCAAGTTTTGTAATCCCCATTCGGCCAAAGTCTTTCAGGAATGGATCGATAGGGGCACCGTTATTGCGATAACTCATATCGGTAAACAAAGGTTCCTTGTGGCAGCTAGCGCATTTGTCTTTGAAAATGGCATAACCCAATTGTTCTGGCAGGGTGAAGCTGGTTTCGCCGCGCATCACTTTATCGTACTTACTGTTGGCGCTTACCAGCATCAGCATAAACTGGCTTAGGGCCTTATTCATACGTTGGGTATTGATTTCTGGATCACCAAAAGCAGCTTGAAACATAGCTGGGTAGCGTGCATCTCGCTTGAGTTTATTCAGCACATTGCTGATGCTTTCGCCCATTTCATTGGGGGCTGTAATAGGTGCAAGTGGCTGAAGGTCCAGATGATTGATGCCACCATCTTGATGAAAATTACTTTTCCACGCTAGATTGAATAAGCCAGGCGGATTGCGTTTGGTAGATTGATTATTGATGCCGTGTGCGAGTGGATGATCTGCATGTGTGAAGGCTGCAAATTGCTGGTGACAGGAGCTGCAACTGATGGTATTGTCTACGCTGAGTTGGGGATCATAAAACAATCTTCTGCCCAGTTCAAAACCTTCTTGTGTAATGCGGTTGCTGTCGAAATTGTATACAGGTGCAGGCCATCCAGCGGGTGTGGTAAAATTGAGATAGTTGGGATTGTAGACAAATGCGTCTTTCTTTCTGCAGGCATGTAAAATGAGTAGCAGTAGGATGCTTGCGCTGAAAAGATATATGATGGACCATTTGCGCATTAGTTTCTAATAGCGGTTACAGTAAACATTCGCTCGTAATTATCGGCATACTTCATCGCGATGCCGCCCGGACTCATTACTTCAAACTGATCCGTAATTTTCAAGTTGTGTTGTCCGCTAAACCATTTGTTGAGTTCTGTTGTAACGAGAATGGCAGCAGTGCCAGCCGTACTAATATTTAAATTACCAAGTGTGCCGAAATTGAGGGTGATTCTTCTGGCCGCATTTTCACCAGTTTTGAAACCGCCAATATGGTAAGTGATTCTGTTGCCAGCTGTTGCAGCTATACGGGAAGTGGCTTCCAGTTTGGCCATGATATAGCCGCTGTTCCAAGTCCAGAACATACCCTTTGCGGGGTCTAAAGCACCTGTTTGTACACCGCTCACATTTCGTGTGCTGTCTACACCCAGTAAAAAAGAAACTGCTTTGTATTGCTGTTGTTTGGTTTGAAAAGCACAGATCATACTTGTTTTCTCGGCCTGATCAACGAGAAAATAGGTATCACTGATTTTTTCTGTTTGTCCGCTTAAAGTTGTGAGCTCAATATTGCTAACATAATACTTGAATGCCGTTACAGTGTATTGTTCGCCAAAATCGTTGGTATAGCCATCTCCGATGGCTAGTGGATTGCCCTTTACCTGATTCTCGAATACGAGTTTCAGGTCATAACTGCTAGTAGCAGTTTCAGTTTTCTTTCCGCAGGCAAAGAGCAATATGCTTACAAATAATGCAATTACGCGTGTCATATTAATCAGTTAAACGAGGTTTTTGTCTGAGTTGTTTATGCTGGCTGTGTTTTTTCTTTTGTTCCAGTCTTTTCTCTTTGGATTGCTTGGTAGCTTTTGTGGCAATCCGGGCTTTTTTCACGGTGAGGGCTTGTTCAATCCAATGATGCATTTTCTCAATCACTTGCTGCTTATTGGCCAGCTGTGTTCTCGCTGATTGTGCTTGTGCAATTAGGATGCCTTCTTTATTGATTTTATTGGCCAGTTTTTGGAAAAGAATTTGTTTTTGGGCTTCACTGAATAATGTTGATGCAGCAATATCCCATCGGCCCTCGGCCATGGTTTCTACTTTGTTGACGTTTTGTCCGCCCTTGCCGCCACTTCTCGCGGTACGGAAAACGATCTCATGGGTAATAGCTATCTTCACTACCTAAAGTTAGGCGCAAAATATTTAGCTATGCGGGTGGTGATACAACGAGTGGCGCATGCCAGTGTTAAAGTTGATGGAACTGTTTGTGGCAGTATCGAAAAAGGGTTGCTAGTGCTAATGGGCGTGGAAGATGCAGATACCCATGAAGATGTAATATGGCTAAGCAATAAGATTGTGCAAATGCGCATTTTTGATGATGCAGATGGGGTGATGAATCTTTCTGTGAAAGATGTAGGCGGTTCTATTTTGTTGGTGAGTCAGTTTACTTTACATGCCAGTACAAAAAAAGGTAACCGACCATCTTATATCAAAGCTTCAAAGCCTGAAAAAGCCATCCCCATGTATGAGGCAATGATTCAACAACTAAATATTGATTTAGGTCAGCCTGTACAAACAGGTATTTTTGGGGCAGACATGAAAGTGAGTCTACTGAATGATGGCCCTGTGACGATTGTGATGGATTCTCAGAATAAAGAATAAATACAAGGATTACACGGATTAATACGAATTACACGGATTCAAAACTTGAAGTGATGGAAAACGGTTCATTACTTTATCAAGAAGCATCTTATCAGATAATCGGCATCGCAATGGAAGTGCATCGAGAACTTGGACCAGGTCTCAAAGAGGTGAATTATCAGGATGCATTAGAATATGAGTTTCAGCTGAATAAGATTCCCTACCAACGTGAAAAGCGATACAGGGTGACGTATAAAGGCAAGGTCTTATCTCGTCCTTATGTAGCCGATTTTCTGATTGCTGATAAGATCATATTGGAGATAAAGTCAGTACCTGTGATAATCGATCAACATTTTGCCCAGACTTTAAACTATCTAAAAGTATCCTGCACCAAACTAGGTCTTATACTCAATTTTGGCGCCAAATCTCTGGCATGGCAAAGGGTTGTGCTGTAAGTCAAACCAGAATCCGTGTAATCCCATTAATTTGTGTAATCATGAATAATACTTTAACCATACAAGAGGCCCAAACCCAGGTAGATCAGTGGATCAAAACAGTAGGGGTGCGTTATTTCTCGGAACTCACCAATATGACCATTTTAACAGAAGAAGTGGGTGAGCTAGCCCGTATTATGGCGCGTACTTACGGTGATCAGTCTTTCAAGAAATCAGACTTGGGTAAGGATTTGGCAGATGAGATGGCCGATGTCTTATGGGTATTGATCTGTTTGGCTAATCAGACGGGGGTTGACCTGGCCACAGCGCTCCAAAAGAACTTTGAGAAGAAAAATATCCGCGATGCTACCCGTCATCAAGACAATGAGAAGTTGCACTAGCTTGCCGGGCCGTATATTTGCAGCCTTATGAGTACGCAATCAGAGAACCGTTTTCAGGCAATTAT
>DALYHN010000231.1:0-3773 GCA_031970875.1 Chitinophagaceae bacterium | reverse complement strand
CTTTTGTAATTGTTGAAGACGGAAAGCATAGCTACGCGTTGCACCTGTATCAAAATAGTTTCTAAGGGCTTGTAATTGTTCCTGCATACAATCGTAATGAGTAATAAAAGTAATCAAAGCACCAGTGCTGGCGATTAATTCAACCGGGAAAGTGCGACTTTGTTTTGTGCATCCTACTTTTACAGCAAATTAACCCATGCATTTACCCGGATCGCACGAATATTTTATGCAGCAGGCTTTGAAAGAAGCCCAAGAAGCTTTTGATGCCGATGAGGTACCGGTGGGCGCAGTAGTGGTGCTGGGCAACCGTATTATTGCGCGGGGACATAATCAGGTGGAAAGACTGAACGACCCCACGGCCCATGCTGAAATGATTGCTTTAACCAGCGCATTCAATACCCTTGGCGCCAAATACATTCCAGAAGCCACATTATACGTAACGCTAGAACCCTGCCCGATGTGTGCCGGCGCCATCTATTGGGGCAAGATTGGCCGGATTGTTTATGGGGCTTCCGATGTAAAACAAGGCTATCGGGCTTTTTATAGCAAATCGCCCTTTCACCCCAAAGCTGAAATCCTTGGCGGTATTCTGGAAGGTCCCTGCGCTGAGCTGATGAAGGCCTTTTTCCGCAATAAGCGATAGGCATTTTCGACATCAGAAAGAATCTGGTTTCAGGCTTTCTGTCAAAACAGAATGGCGCTACATTTGTTATCCTTTCAACAAACAAGCTAAAAACTATAGATTATGGCATTTACACTCGCACCATTACCCTATGCACACGATGCATTGGAACCGCATATTGATACAACAACCATGCAGATTCACCATGGTAAGCACCACCAAGCTTATGTAGACAACCTGAACAAAGCCATTGCTGGTACCCCTAACGAAGGCAAGAGCCTGGAGGAACTAGTTGCTGCTGCAGGTAGCATTTCTCCTGCTGTCCGTAACAATGGTGGCGGTCACTGGAACCACAGTTTCTTCTGGGAAAGTCTGGCACCCAATGCAGGCGGTACACCTACAGGTGCTTTAGCTGATGCGATTAACGCTGCATTTGGCAGCTTCGATGCATTTAAAGAGAAGTTTGCAGCTGCTGGCATGACTCGCTTCGGCTCAGGCTGGGCATGGTTGATTGTGAAAGATGGCAAACTGGAAGTAAGCTCTACGCCTAATCAGGACAATCCGCTGATGGATGTGGCTGAAGTAAAAGGCACACCAATTTTGGGTGCTGATGTTTGGGAACATGCGTATTACCTGAAATACCAGAACCGCCGTGCTGATTATCTGGCCGCTTTCTGGAATGTGGTAAACTGGAATAAAGTAAGTGAACGTTTCGCTGCTGCGAAGTAATTACCGGAAAATAGTCCTAAGTTTGAGTCACGCTTTGGCGTGACTCTTTTTTTATCGAAACCCGGATCATGAGAAGAACTCTATTTATTCTGGCACTTGCTTCTGCATTCAGCACTTGTACCAGTCACAATAAGCGCATCCTGATATTATTTAAGGGCAATGCCGATATTGATGGCGACAAAAAAACGGTGGTTTTGAAAGGCGGAAGCGGACTAGGTGAAAAAGAGATTTTTTACAGCACAGGCGATATCATCAACCTTACCGTTACGCAGGAAGACAATAGTGCTGCTGAAGTTGCCATCAAAGAAGATGGTCTGCATTTCCTGAATACCACTAAAGACACCATCTTAGGTAGTTATCAGGTATATAGCGATCCTAGCAAAGCTTCCAAGAACAGCATTTCGCAAGAGACCTTGCGTAAGAGCATCGATTCTTTGGAGTTATTGATCCAGAATAAGAATGTCAGTGCTGCGAATAGAAATTTCTTTCTGGCACCCGGAAAAGCAGCCAAACTATCCGATAACGTAGAAGCTTTTGTGGTAACACCTTATCATCAGATGACTTCCATGGAAGGAAAAGATGGTAAAGCACCGGAAGTCTATCGTTTCTGGAGTATCAAAGAAATCAGGGAAACCATTGACAAGCTGAAGGGCTTCACAAAAGCTGAAGCGCCCAAAGAATAAAGAAATCCCCCCCACAAGTTTGTGGGGGGGATTTTTGTTTCATTAAAAGTTGATCTGACCACGTAATTCACCACCCGGATTGGCTGATGTGTGGATGTTTACATACCATTTACCAGCAAGCAAATCTTCTTCTTTCAAGGTCATATTATCGATCACTACTGTACCTGAGAATGTAGCTGTTGCTGCGGCTGTAAATCCGCTGATACCAGACAACACTCCGGCATTCACACCCGCTAAAGCAGGACCATGAATGTGCATGGCTGCAGGTGCACCACTTAAGTTATTCCAACGCAATGTATAACTCAGCACTTTGGTGCTCTTGTTATAAGATACATCCATAGTTCCTGTAGCAGTAGTTGTAACTGCAGGCACTTCCTGTGCACCAGAAAGTGAGAGATTGGTTTTCGCAACAATCATGTTATCGTTTGTTTCTTTCTTACATGCACTAAACAATAACAAGAAGGCTGACAATAAAGTAAAAAGTGATTTTTTCATAAAACTGTTTTGCTCATATACGAGGTATCAACAAGCTTGGATTGGCCTTATTTCAAAAAGCAAAAAGGTTGCAGCTGACTACAACCTGAACTTTTGCTATTTGGATATTGGATAAAAAACGGGAGGATATTGAATTCGTATGATGAGATACGAACCAGTATGCTGCCCGGATTTGCTTTAATCTGTTTTTAAGCTAGGGCACAGGATCATATCCATGTCCGCCCCATGGGTGGCATTTACTAATACGCTTGATGGCAAGCCATAATCCTTTTAAAGGACCATGTTTATTGATGGCTTCATGCGCATAAGCAGAACAGGTAGGTGTGTAACGACACTTAGGTCCAATTATCGGAGAGATTACATACTGATAGAAACGAATCAGCAGCAGGAATGGCCAACTAAGGATTTTTTTGAGTAGCTGCATGTTGTATCAGTTTTTGCATGATGTTGGCCATCACTTTTTTCAAATTAAGATACTCAGGAAGTGTTTTGTCTACATACAATAGAAATACATTGAGTGAAGTGTGTCCACTTTCTATAGCCTCCACTAATGGCGCTTTCTCTGTTCGATAAGCTTCGCGCAACAATCGTTTTACCCGATTGCGGTCTGTCGCCTTTTTAAAATAGCGACTACTCACACCAACACCTGTTTTGATATGAGCAGGTGTGGCTTCTTGCTGTGTATAGAAAACCTTCACAGGAAAAACCAGAAAAGATTTCCCTCCGTTAAATAAAGCATCCAGCTCTTTGCGGCTTTTCAGCTTTTCTTTTTTTCCGTATGATTGGTTCGGTGTCATGAATGAAAAATCCCGCACTGCATTGCTGCAGAACGGGATTAAATATACTTCAAAGCTTACTGCAGATCAGTAAGGATTATTTCAGTCCTTTCTCGTCAGAAATAGTTAATTTCTTACGGCCTTTCTTTCTGCGGCTAGCCAATACTTTACGACCATTGGCAGTCTGCATGCGCTGGCGAAAACCGTGTACAGATTTACGACGACGCTTATGTGGTTGAAATGTACGTTTCATTGCTTTTTAGTTTTACTAACCTAAAATCAGATTTCAACTGAATGCAGTCACCATACTGCGATCCTGTGAAAGGACGGCAAAGGTAATGGTTGGCAGGGAAAAAAGACAAGGCTTCAGGCAATTTTTTTGATCGCCTATTTACAATAGGCTGATAATCAGCTGTGAATTAGATCAATCTGTTCACTCGCTACCGCTTTTCCAAAGAAAATGGCCGC
>DALYHN010000230.1:0-3785 GCA_031970875.1 Chitinophagaceae bacterium | reverse complement strand
ACAGGTAAGGCTTTCACGATAATCCATAGTCTGGATGGATATGATGAAATTTCGCTCACCACAGATACCAAAGTGATTACCAATAATGGCGAGCGCATCATGACACCTGAGCAATTGGGCAAGAGAATGGTGATGCCGGAAGACCTGCACGGTGGTAAAACAGTTGAAGAAGCTGCTGCAATTTTCAAAAAGATTATTGGTGGGCAGGGTAGCTTTGCGCAGAATGCCGTGGTTTTAGCTAATGCAGCCATGGCATTGTTTAGCACTGGTGTGTATGCCGACTATGATACTGCTTATGCAGCTGCTGTAGAAAGTTTGGATAGTGGTAAAGCAAAAAAAGTATTGGACACATTAATTGGCTTACAGTAAGATGAATATTCTTGAGAAGATAGTTGCACGCAAGAAAGAAGAAGTAGCTGCCAGAAAGCAGGTGACAAGTGCTGCTCAGTTGAAAGCCATGCCTGCTTTTCAGCGTAGCTGTATTTCCCTGAAGGAGCGTTTGATGTCCGGTAAAACAAGTGGCATTATCGCGGAATACAAAAGGCAGTCGCCCTCCAAAGGTGTGATCAACGCATCTGCGGATGTGGTAGAAGTGACGAGTGCTTATGCACAAGCTGCTGCAGGTATTTCTGTGCTGACAGATGCAGATTTTTTTGGTGGCTCTGCTGTTGACTTGATGCGCGCACGTGTGCAGGAAGTGCCTATTCTGCGCAAGGACTTTATGATTGATACTTATCAGCTTGATGAGGCCAAAGCCATGGGTGCAGATGTGATCTTATTGATTGCAGCTTGTTTATCTGTAGATGAAGTAGCAACAATGGCCGCTTATGCAAAAGCTATTGGGTTAGAAGTGTTGTTGGAAATACATGATGCTACTGAGCTGAAACATATTTGTGCTGATGTAGATATGGTTGGGGTGAATAACCGTAACCTGAAAACATTTGAAGTGTCTTTGGATACATCCTTAAGCCTGATTCAGCAATTGCCGAAGGATAAACCTGCTGTTGCAGAAAGTGGTATCAGTAGTGTGGAGAATATCTTGTTATTGGAAAAAGCCGGATTCAAAGGCTTTTTGGTTGGAGAGAATTTTATGAAAACCAGTGAGCCTGGAAAAGCTTTTCTGGAATTTGTGGAAGCTTTAAGATTTGCACGATGAGGATAAAAGTCTGCGGTATGACGGCTGTTGAGCAATTGCACGAGCTGGGAGAACTGGGCGTGCAGTTTGCGGGCATGATCTTTTATCCAAAATCGCCACGCTATGTGTTGAAGCATGGACTAAAAGCCGCAGATGTAAGAAAGGAAAAGCTGAAAGTATTTAAAGTAGGGGTGTTTGTGAATGCCAGCTATGATGAAGTGATGCAATCGGTTTATGATTATGGATTGGATATGGTGCAATTGCATGGAGATGAAACGCCTTTTCAGTGCGATAAATTGTCGAGCAATATTCAGGTGATCAAGGCTTTTCGTTTTGGAGATAACGATGATGTACAGTGGCGTATTCGTGATTTCTATGATACGGATATGTTTCTGTTTGATACAGGTGTGAAGAGTAGTAGTGTTGATCCTTCGATCAAAGACATTTATGGTGGTACGGGTAGAAAGTTTAATTGGGAACGCTTGAAAGGATTGAATATTGGTAAACCTTTTTTCCTGAGCGGTGGGATAGAACCAACTGATGGTGCCAGTATACAACGGTTTATGCAAGACCCTGTAGCCAAGGATTTATTTGCAGTAGATATCAATAGCCGGTTTGAAGTAATGCCGGGTATTAAAAATATGTCGCTCATAGCCCAGTTCATTAGCGAGCTAAACGGTGCAGTGAGTGACACAACCAAAGGAGATTAAAGTGATGCAGACGACAAACACAACATACACCCATCCTGATGTGCATGGCTATTATGGCCAATTTGGTGGTGCGTATATTCCAGAGATGTTGCACCGCAATGTAGCGGAGTTGCGCACGCGCTATTTGGAAATTATGGAAGAGCCTGCATTTCAACAGGAGTTTCATGATTTGCTGCGCGATTATGTGGGCAGACCAACACCATTGTTTTATGCAGCAAGATTGAGTGCGCAATACAAGACCAATATTTGGCTAAAGCGTGAAGACCTTTGTCATACCGGTGCGCATAAGATCAACAATACAATCGGACAAATTTTATTGGCGCAGCGTTTGGGTAAAAAACGCATCATTGCGGAAACAGGTGCCGGTCAGCATGGTGTTGCAACAGCTACGGTATGTGCATTGAAAGGGTTGGAGTGCATTGTGTATATGGGTGAGAAGGATATTGAGCGACAAGCGCCGAATGTGGCACGTATGCGAATGCTGGGCGCAAAAGTAGTGCCGGCCAGAAGTGGTAGCAAGACTTTGAAAGATGCAACAAACGAAGCCATCCGCGATTGGATCAATCACCCGGAGAATACACATTATATCATTGGCAGTGTGGTTGGTCCGCATCCTTATCCGGATATGGTGGCGCGTTTTCAAAGTGTGATTAGTGCAGAGATGAAGGATCAATTGAAAGAGAAAACAGGTAATGCACTGCCTTCACATGTAATTGCTTGTGTGGGTGGTGGCAGCAATGCAGCTGGTGCTTTCTACCATTTTCTGGATGAGCCCACTGTGCAATTGGTGGCAGTAGAAGCAGCAGGGCATGGTGTGAATAGTGGCATGAGTGCTGCAACCACTGCATTAGGCACGCCGGGTATTTTACATGGTAGTAAGAGTTTGTTGATGCAGACTGCAGACGGACAAGTGGTAGAACCACACAGTATTTCTGCGGGTTTGGATTATCCGGGTATTGGTCCTTTGCATGCCAACTTATTTACGAGTGGAAGAGGTGTGTTCTTAAGTGTGACAGACGAGGATGCGTTGAAAGCCGCTTTGCACGTGAGTAAAACAGAAGGTATTATTCCTGCACTAGAAACTGCACATGCTTTTGCTGTTTTAGATCAAATGACCTTAACTGAGAATGATCAAATAATCATTTGTTTGAGTGGCAGAGGTGATAAGGATCTGGCTACATATATGCGTGAATTGAATTTGGATCAGGCTTAAACAAGAAACATGAGCAGGTTAGCACAACTATTTGAGAGAAAAAATAATCGGGTTCTAAATGTTTACTGTACTGCAGGCTTTCCAAAGTTGAACAGCACTTTGGAAGTGATGCAAGCACTTCAGCAGAATGGTGCAGATATCATTGAGCTGGGGATGCCTTATAGTGATCCACTGGCAGATGGTGAAGTGATTCAACAGAGTAGTAGCGTGGCCATTGCCAATGGCATGACCATTCAGGTTTTGTTTGAGCAATTGGCAACGATGCGCCAGTCAGTGAACATTCCAGTGATTTTAATGGGTTATATGAACCCCGTTTTGCAATATGGATTTGAACGTTTTTGTAAGGATGCTGCAGCAGTAGGTGTGGATGGATTGATTTTACCCGATTTGCCCGAGCATGAATTTGAAACGCAGTATGGTGCAATCATTAAGCAGTATGGGTTGGACTTTATATTTCTGGTTACGCCTGAAACAAGCGAAACGCGTGTACGAAAATTGGATACACTAAGTAGTGGGTTTCTTTATGCAGTATCGTCTTCTTCTACAACAGGAAGCAACCAACATATGAATGATGTAGGTGCTTATTTGAAAAGACTGCAGGGCTATGGATTGCGTAATCCTGTGCTGGTTGGTTTTGGTATCAAGGATAAAGCCAGTTTTGATGCTGCTTGTGCGCAGTCGAATGGCGCCATCATTGGTACAGCATTTATTCGGGCTTTGCAAGAAG
>DALYHN010000229.1:2631-3789 GCA_031970875.1 Chitinophagaceae bacterium | reverse complement strand
ATTCGTGCAAGAGTAGAAGGCTTACGTGATTTCGGTGCTTCACAGAGTCCGTTTAACTCTTTCTTGCTATTGCAAGGATTAGAAACACTTTCACTGCGTGTGCAACGCCATGTTGACAATGCATTGGCTTTGGCACAATGGCTGGAGCAACATCCATTGGTGGAGTTTGTACTCTATCCCGGCCTCAAAAGCAATGCTTATCATGAACTGGCGAAGAAATACCTGAGCAATGGTTTTGGTGGTGTGTTACAATTCGGCATTAAAGGTGGCAAAGAAAAAGCAGCCAAGTTTATTGATGCATTGCAATTGGTGAGCCATCTCGCAAACGTAGGTGATGCCAAGACATTGGCGATACACCCAGCTTCAACTACGCACGAACAATTGAGTGCTGCTGAGCAGGAGGCTGCTGGTGTTGCACCTAACCAGATTCGTGTAAGCGTGGGTATTGAACACATTGAAGACATCAAAGCTGATTTTGAACAAGCTTTTGAAAAAGTATTTGTACCAGCTTCTGTACTGAACTAATATGGCCATCTATCAACATACAACAGATTTTACTTTGGAAAGTGGCAAGGTGATACCCGGTTATCACCTTGCTTACCAAACTTGGGGTACACTCAATGCACAAAAGAGCAATGCGGTCTGGGTTTTTCATGCACTCACTGCTAACGCCGATGCAACAGATTGGTGGAGTGGCTTGGTAGGTGAAGGCAAGCTCTTCGACCCTGCACAGTATTTCATTGTTTGTGTGAACATGCCCGGCAGTCATTATGGAAGTATCAGTCCGCTCGACCGCGATGACTGGTACGCTGATTTCCCTTGGTTCACCATTCAGGATATGGTGCGTGCCTATCAGCCTTTGCGCAAAGCTTTGGGTATTGAAAAAATCCATATTGGCATTGGCGGCTCTATGGGCGGACAGCAATTGCTGGAATGGGCTGTAGCCGAACCGGCTTTGTTTGAATACATCATTCCTATTGCAACCAATGCACAACATTCCTCTTGGGGCATTGCTTTCAATGAAAGTCAAAGATGGGCCATTGAAAATGATCCCACTTGGCAACAAACAAACCCACAAGCAGGTATTGAAGGCATGAAACTCGCACGTAGTGTGGCATTAATCAGTTATAGGAACTATACAACCTATACCACTTTTCA
>DALYHN010000229.1:0-2531 GCA_031970875.1 Chitinophagaceae bacterium | reverse complement strand
CCATCAGAGCAAAGAATATTGGCACGATGGATACCTGATGCTACTTACGAAGAAATTCACTCTGTATATGGACATGATGGTTTCTTACTAGAGTACGAACAATTAGAAATCATCATCCGCAATTATCTCAAGAAAACATTTATTCCGAACGATCTCGAAACTGAGATTCTCAACTAAGCAATATGAGCAGCAACAAACATTTGAACATTGGTTTATTTGGCTTTGGTGTAGTAGGTGAAGGCCTCTACAAAGTGCTGAAGCAAACGCCTTCACTGCAAGCCAGCATCAAGAAAGTAGTCATTAAGCATCCCGACAAAAAGCGTAGTGCCCCACCAGAAATCTTCAACACATTGGCAGACGATATTCTGGAAGATCCCAATATCAATGTTGTGGTGGAAGTGATTGATGATGCAGAAGCAGCTTATCACATTGTAACCAAGGCATTGAAGAACGGCAAAGCTGTGGTGAGCGCCAATAAGAAAATGATTGCTGAGCATCTGGAAGAATTGTTGCAATTACAGCAGCAATATCAGGTGCCTTTCTTGTATGAAGCGTCTGTATGTGCTTCAATTCCTGTGATTAGAAACCTGGAAGAATATTATGATAATGACCTGCTGCAATCGGTAAGCGGTATCATCAACGGCTCTACCAATTTCATCCTCACCAAAATGTTCCAGGATCAGGTAGAGTTTGTGGATGCATTGCTGCAGGCACAGCAACTGGGTTTTGCAGAAAGTAACCCGTCACTGGACGTATTGGGTATTGATGCAGTAAACAAACACACGATTCTGGTTGCGCATGCGTATGGCATTCTTACCAAACCCAATAAGATTCTGTACAATGGTATTCAGAACATTCAGTTAAGTGATGCCAAAGTAGCTGCTGAGCGTGAATACCAAATCAAACTGATTGCACGTGCGGGCAAACTGAAGAATGGAAAGATTGCTGCTTTTGTACTGCCTCATTTTGTGGACAAGGAATCGCAACTATACAATGTAGCCAATGAATACAACGGTGTGATCATTGAAAGTGGTTTTGCAGATCAGCAGTTCTTTTATGGCAAGGGCGCGGGCAGCTTCCCAACTGCTTCAGCTGTGTTGAGTGATATTGCAGCACTTCGTTATGATTATCGCTACGAATACAAGAAAAAATATTACCACACCCCTTCTGAACTGAGTCATGATTTTTATCTCAAGGTCTATGTAAGCTTTGATGATGTGAAGAAGCTGCGCAAGGAAGATTTTGAATGGATTGAGGAATGGCATAGCGGACAGGAACGCAGCTATCTGGCTGGTGTGATTCATTTCGATAAACTGGTGCAGCACAACTGGTGGAAGCAGCATGGCGTTTCGCTAATCGTACTGCCTGAAGCCATTATCGAAAACGTAGAACTGCGTTCAGTGAAAAAACGCAGTTTAGAACTGGCAGGTATTCTTTAATCAATACTGCAAATGAGCAAGCAAGCGAAATCCCCGAAAGGGGATTTTTGCTTTAGGGTACCAAGCATTACTTTTACGCTATGCGCGAACTCCATTACAAGCATTGTGTCAGCGCTTGTATCATCACAGCTTTAACTGGCCTAGCCCTAGTCATCAATTCGTTGAGCTATGGTAAGATTTCTTTTTTTTTACTGCTGAATGGAGATGGCGGACCTTGGGCTGATACATTTTTCCACTATTGGACTTATATGGGCGATGGTGCATGGTGGGCAATCTTCTTACCCTTTGTTTGGTTATTCAGAAAAAGCTTATTACCACTCTACATTGCCGCATTTGTGTTTTCTACCCTATTTACACAAGTACCTAAGAAACTCATCTTTCCCGAAATGGCTCGCCCCACCAAAGCGATTGCTGACTTAAGTCAGGTGCATACTGTAACAGGTGTGGAGCTGCATCACACCAATAGTTTCCCATCGGGGCATACCGCCACTGCTTTCACTTTTTATTTGCTGGCAGTACTCTTCTTCCCATATAGAAAAACGGTGATTATTGGTTTTGTGCTTGCTGCATTAGTCGGTTATTCCAGAGTCTATCTTGCCCAACACTTTCCTATGGATTTAGGTGCAGGCATGCTGGCAGCAGTGTTAGCCATATGCTGCGCTGTACAAATACAAAGAAGATTCTTTACGAAAGCTGTCTAGGATCTAATCCTTCGTAATCTTGGATAAATCGAATAATATTATTGAAGCCTGCGAACTCTGCTGCTTCGTGAATGGAAGTAATCACAACACAAGGCATGCCCGCTCGTTCTGCTGATTCTACCCCTTTCAATGCATCTTCAAATACAATGCATTCACTCGGCTCTACACCCAATCTTTCTGCACAAATCAAATAAGTTTCCGGATCGGGCTTACTGTTCACCACATCGTCTGCACTTACCAGCGTTTGGAAATAATGACCAATCTGCAATCCTTCTGTTACGAAAGTGAGGTTAGGCATGATGCCGGCTGAACCGATGGCCATTTGTATGCCTGCCTGATGTGCTTGTTCCAGAAAATGATGTAAGCCCGGCATCAGTTTTAGATGCGGACG
>DALYHN010000228.1:0-3837 GCA_031970875.1 Chitinophagaceae bacterium | reverse complement strand
GCATGGGCACTTTGGCCTTTTTACAAGCCTGCTTGATATTACCAACAATCTCATTAATCATGAATTGATAATCATATTCAAAACCAAGAGAGTGCTTGATGGGAAAACCACCACCGATATTGATAGAATCCAACTCAGGACAAATCTTCTTCAACTGGCAATACAAGTTGATGATCTTGTTCAACTCAGACCAATAGTAGATATCATCCTTAATACCCTTGTTCAGGAAGATGTGCAACATCTTCAATTGAAAACGATCTTCAAAACCTTCAATCTCATCTACATAAAACTCCAGGATATCTTTTGCGCGAATACCCAAACGAGAGGTGTAAAATGGAAAGTTCGGCTCTTCTTCTGCAGCCACACGAATACCCAATTTGAATGGCACTTTTACAGAACGCTTATAGGCAAGCAGCTCTTCCTTATTGTCCAATACTGGAATCACATTCTTGAAGCCTGTGTTCAAGAGCTTGGCAATACGTGAGGTATATGATTTCTGCTTAAAGCCGTTGCAGATTATCGAAATCTCTTTGTTGATCTTACGCTTCTTATACAATTGATTGATGATCTCAATATCATATGCAAAAGAAGTTTCCAGATGAATATTGTGCTTCAGCGCTTCTTCCACTACAAATGAGAAGTGCGAACTTTTTGTACAGTAGCAATAAAAATAATTGCCCTCATACTTATGCTTTTTAAAAGCAACATCGAACATCTTCTTGGCCTTGTTGATCTGCATCCCGATTTTGGGGAGGTAGGTAACTTTCATCGGCGTACCATACTTTTCAATCAGTTTCTTGACATCAAGTCCGTTAAATAAGAGGTTATTATCGTCGTTGATATCAAAGCCCTCCTGCGGGAAGTGGAAGGTTTGTTTCACCAGATCGGTGTAGGTGTTGTTCATTAGCAGATCGGTTAGTAGTGATCAGAAGGTTTAGGGCGCAAAATTAGTTTATTGCGACATATGCAGACATAAAAAACCCCGGAAGTCCGGGGTTATATTTTTATGACTTATCAAAGCTTATTTAGCTTGAGCAACCAGGGCCTTGAAGCTTTCTGGATTGTTCATCGCCAAGTCAGCCAATACCTTACGATTCAGTTCAATACCCTTCTTGTTCAGGTTATTGATAAACTGGCTGTAAGTAAGACCTTCTTCGCGAACGGCTGCGTTAATACGGGCAATCCACAACTGACGGTATTCACGCTTCTTCAGTTTACGACCAACGTAAGAATAGGTTTGACCTTTTTCAACAACGTTTTTCGCAACGGTATATACGTTTTTACGCTTGCCATAGAAACCTTTGGCTGCTTTGAGAACTCTTTTTTTTCTTGCTCTAGATGCTACAGCATTTTTAGAACGTGGCATAGAAATTATTTTTTACCGGTAACGGTGATGATTGAATTAGATTATTTCAGACGCAATAAACGCATTACGAAATCCTTGTTGGGCGCACCTACCACGCCTTTCTTGTTCATGGCGCGCTTACGCTTTTTAGATTTCTTTGTTAAGATGTGACGTTTGAAAGCTTTCTGGAAGGTGATTTCACCGCTGCCGGTCACCTTGAAGCGCTTCTTGGCGCTGGAGTTTGTTTTTACCTTTGGCATTTTTGATAATCTGTTAAGATTACTCCCTACTGGCGGCCCCGAACAGACGGAGCTCTTGTTGAGCCTTGTGGGAAAATTGGAGCGCAAAAGTATGGAAATCAGGCTTTATGGCAAAAAACAAGCGCTATTTTTTATCGTACCCAATTATTAATTGTCTGATAATCAATAGTGAAAAGTCCATAAAAGAATAATCCCCACTCTACAGCGGGGATTATTAAAGCTATTAAGCACCAGCCGCAGGTGGCGGCGTCTCTTTCTTTTTCTTGCTAGTCTTAGGCGTCAGCATCAGGAACATACGCTTTCCTTCCAGCTTAGGCAAGCTCTCAGGAGAACCTACTTCTGCCAATCGCTCGGCAAATTTCAGCAAAACCAGCTCACCTCTTTCTTTGAACATGATGGCACGTCCTTTAAACTGAACATAAGCTTTTACTTTGTTGCCATCTTTCAAGAAACCTTCGGCATGCTTGGCTTTGAAATCGAAGTCATGGTCATCTGTTCCAGGTGTGAAACGGATTTCCTTCACTTCGCTCTGCTTGGCATTGGCCTTCATTTCCTTTTCCTTACGCTTCTTCTCGTACAGGAATTTCTTGTAATCAATAGCCTTACAAACGGGAGGATCTGCATTTGGAGAAATCTCTACGAGATCAAGCTCAAGGTCTCTGGCAATACGCAATGCCTGTTCCGTAGGATATACACCTACCGTTACATTGTCGCCTACCAATCTCACTTGTGGAACCCTGATCTTTTCGTTAATGCGATGTTCCGGCTCAATCTGCCTCTGGAATCTTGGATTAAATCTGCCCCCTCCGGGTCTGGGTGGAAATGCCATTAATTGTTGTTTGATGAAAAATTGAAGTACAAGATTAAAGTATTCTGTTTAATTAACCATCACTATCCTTTCTATTGCCGATTTCCTGACGTACCAAGCTCACAAACTCGTCTACCTGCAATACACCGATATCGCCCTTACCCTGTCTGCGAACAGCCAGTTTGCCTTCCGTCATCTCCTTCTCACCTACCACGAGCATATATGGTACACGACTCAGTTCTGCTTCACGGATCTTCTTACCAATCTTCTCATTTCTATCGTCTACAGAAGCCCTGATACCATTGCTGCGCAATGTTTGGTGCACCTGCTGTGCATATTCCAGGTACTTATCACTGATGGGCAATACTTTCACCTGGTGTGGCGACAACCAAACCGGGAATTTACCCGCGTAGTGCTCTAACAGGAAGCCGATGAATCGCTCATGTGTGCCTAATGGCGCACGGTGAATGATCAATGGTGTATCTGTATCATTCTGCTGTGTGGTATAAGCCAGTTTGAACTTACGACCAGAGTTGAAATCAACCTGATTGGTCGCCAAGGTAAATTCTCTACCAATGGCACTCCATATCTGCACATCAATCTTTGGTCCGTAGAAAGCAGCTTCATCAGCTACTTCTACAAATGGTGTATTGGTTTCAATCAAGACCTTACGCACCATCTCTTCGGTCTCTTTCCACAGTTCAGGCTCGTTCACGTATTTCTGGCCTAGCTTGGATGGTTCGTGCAGCGATAAACGCATCACATATTTATCAATACCGAAGATTTTGAAATACTTCAGGTACAAATCATTCACCGCTTTGAACTCCTGGAAGAATTGTTCCTTGCTGCAATAGATGTGTGCATCATTCATGTGCAAACAACGTACACGCATTAAACCAAACAATTCACCACTCTGCTCATAGCGATAACAGGTTCCATACTCTGCAATACGATAAGGTAAATCGCGATAGCTCTTAGGTTCAGCTGCAAAGATTTTATGGTGGTGCGGACAGTTCATTGCCTTCAGATAGTATTTCTCTCCATCCATTTCCATGGGTGGGAACATACTATCTGCATAATAAGGCAAGTGACCGCTGGTGAGGTACATACTCTCTTTTGCAATATGTGGTGTAACCACGCGCTGATAGCCTGCAGCCTCTTCTGTTTCTTTTGCCAACTTTTCTAACTCTTCAATGATCACGGTACCGTTAGGCATCCACAAAGGCAGTCCTTGGCCCACATCATCATCCATGGTATAGATACCGAGTTCCTTGCCCAGTTTGCGGTGATCGCGTTTCTTGGCTTCTTCCAACATCAGCAGGTATTCATCCAGTTCCTTCTGATTGGGGAAAGTAACACCATACACACGGGTCAGCATCTTATTTTTCTCATCACCTTTCCAATAGGCACCGGCAATGCTGGTG
>DALYHN010000227.1:0-3862 GCA_031970875.1 Chitinophagaceae bacterium | reverse complement strand
GGTCCGGTAAAGTCCACCGCATAATTTTTTACATTACGCATCGGGATGCGGATATCGGCATACTTATTATCGATAGTAATATTGTCAACAGAAGCGCTCACGTTGCGTACTTTAATATCAGCATTGGTGCCATCCATTTCCAATGAAGTGTTCAGCTTCGTAATACGCAGGTTGCCATAATTTTTTCTGCCACTTAAACTACCAACTTCTTCTAATTCGTATTCATCGTTGGTGCTGCGCATGGTAATTTTTTTGCTGCTGCCTATTTCAATGGTTGCATACTTGCTGTCAATATCTAATTCATCAGTGCCAGCCATAGTCAGTCTGCCATTGGTAAACTCTACTTCAGCATACTTACTGTTGCCAAAGTTGGCATTGCCGTAGCGTGCACGCAATTTCAGTTCATTCACATTGCCGCCTTCTACATTGCCATTGGTGATATCCAGGTTAAGACTTGCCATATCACCTAATTCAATATCTGCATAGCGGGTTTCAACATCCATTTTGCTGTTGGCGGGTACATAAATAGTGACTACGCGACGTGCATTGCTTTTGGTACCAATGTTTTGGCCTTGTCCGTTGAATACAGCAACACCATCACTACCCCAGTTCCAGCCATAGGTATTACCCATAACAGTATAACTGCCGCCACTTACATTGCCTGATTTAATTTTTACAGAGTTGCCCAAAGTACGTAAAGAGAGATTGAGTTTTTCAAACCACTCTTCATCACTCAGTTTGCCTTCGCCTTCAAAAAAAACTGTGGTAACTACTTTCACTTTTTGCTCTGCCCATGTCTTTACCACAATTGGGCGGTTATTGTTTTCCAGAAAGATTTCGCCACCCTTAGGTGCAGCCACTTCCTGGCTTACCTCTTTACTATTGAGGTCTTTGATATCTCTGCTATCTTTTTTATAGCCAAAAACCGTTAGTGGTTCAGTGGCGCTTTGCGGCGCTAAAGGTTCTTTTGGAGGTTTAGGGGAAATGCCGCGATATTGTTGTGCAGCAAGCGAAGTGCCGATGAGTATACTGGCACAGGCGATGATTGTTTTAACTGATCTATACATAATCAACTTGATTTTAAATATTGATGAAATAGGTTTTGGTGGTATCCACCGGTCCGCGGTTTTGTTTATAGCGATTATTGAGTTTGTTCATTTCCAGTTGCATCTGTTTCAGTACATCTAATTTTTGCTGATAGATATTGATGAGCTGATCAATCATCTCAGTTTGTAATCCTTGTTTACGGATATCTGTCCTGATTTGCTTTTCATCTTTATCCATCTGATTCAATTGTTTGATAAAATCATCGAAATAAGCAGGGCTTTCAGCAAACAGCGGGGTTGTGCTGATGCGGCTCCTTTGCAGATTGATGACTTGTACAAAACTTCCTGCTAACTGATCCAATACTTGCGAAGGATCTGTTGCTAGAGTATTATTTGCTGCTTTGCTTTTGTAGAGAGGTTTTTTAGTTGTTGCATATAGCGGCTCAGCAGTTGCATTAGCAACATTGATTTTCTGTTCAACAGGTATACTATCTGGTACAATACTTTTTACAGCAGGTGGAATAGCTTTTGGAGTGCTGATCGCTACCTGTTCAGAATTCTTATCATGATTGGTCACGCTCCAGATGCCAACACCAGCAAGGGCTACCACACAGGCAGCAGCTGCCCATTTGATTAGGGTTGTTATCGTCAGCACTTTGCCAGCCGGTTTCACTTCTGCCTGTATGGCTTTCCATACTTTGGGCCTGGGTGTATCTGCATCCAGTGCTTCGCGATTGTCTTGCAGGTATTGTTTGAACTCATCCATGTGTTTGCATTTCCTGAGTGATACGTTCTCTTAACAGTTGTTTGGCGCGATGGTATTGGCTCTTGCTGGTGCTTTCGCTGATACCTAGGTTTTCTGCAATTTGTTTGTGGCTGAAATCTTCCAGTACAAACAAGGTGAATACTTGTCGGCAACCATCGGGCAGATTCTTAATGGCTTTGTGTACCAGTTGCAGGTCAACCGTTTTCCACCAAGCCACTTGTGTGTCCTCTGCTACATCATGCCATTGTTCATCCCATTCACTCCAGTAAAAACTTTTTTTACTGTGTTGTATACAGGCATTCACCACAATTCTTTTCAACCAACCGCCAAAATGCACTTCTTCTTTCAGCTGGTGCAGGTTTTTAAAAGCCTGAATGAATGCTTCCTGTAATAAATCCTCTGCATCGCTTCTATTGCCCGTCATACGAATACAGGTGTTAAACATGGCTGTACTGAACTGCTCATAGAGCCATGCCTGCGCAGCACCATCGCCGTGGCGGGCTTTTCTCACTACAGCCGTCAGTATGTGGTTTGCCTGTTCCAAAAGCTGATTCCGGTATTAAGAGTGTTGCAGCAGCAAAAGGTTGGAAGATTGGCGCAAAAAAATGCTGATCCGGGCCGGATGGCATCGGCTTGCCCAGCTTAAAACGCTGAAAAACAGCAATACTTGCCTAAGCTTTGGTCTTTTTTGTGGTAGCGATCTCTGTAATGGCTTTTACCAGCCTATCCAGGTCAATGGTTCTGGTATACACATGCGGCGTGATGCGTACACAACTGATGTTCTCCCATACGATGCCCACTGTATGAATTTTGTATTTGCTGAACAGGGCACTATCCAGTTCGCCGGGCGTCATACCATCAACACTTACGCCGCATATAGAGCAAGCATAATCGGGTTTGAAGGAAGTGTGAATCTTTACGCCTGGTACTTCTTTCACCTTGGTTGCCCAATAATCTTTGAGGTAGCGAATACGGGCTTCTTTGCGCTTGCTGCCAATGGCTTCGTGGAAATTGATGGCTTCGCCAATACCCTGTTCAATAGGGAAACTGCGTGTGCCTAATGTCTCAAACTTGCGTATATCAGTACTGCGCGGCTTGTCATTACATACTAATGGCCAGATATTGGCTATCTTGTCTTTTTTGATCCAGAGCATGCCGCTGCCAATCGGTGCGCTTAAGAATTTGTGCAAACTGGTGCCGAAATAGTCGCAACCCAGTTCCGGAATCTTGAAATCAAGCAGTCCGAAAGAATGCGCTCCATCTACGATGGTGGTGATGCCTTTGCTGCGCGCCATATCGCAGATCTTGCGCACCGGCAGAATTTGTCCCACCCAGTTGATAACATGAGTAATGTGAAGCACTTTGGTCTTGGGTGTGATGGCTTTAGCAAAAGCATCTACAATGGCTGCATCATCTTCTATGGGAAAATTGAAACTGATTTGTGTGTACTTGATGCCTTCCCGCATTTCGCGCTGGCGCCAAGCTTGTATCATGTTGGGATAATCCTGTTTGGTGCCTATCACTTCATCGCCTGCTTTCAGGTCCAAGCCAAAAATGACGGTATTCAAAGCTTCGGTGGCATTTCTGTTCACGGCAATTTCTTCAGGATCAGCCCCGGCCAGATTGGCGAGCTTCATGCGCAATGGTTCACGTCCTTGATCTAGAATACGCCACATATAGTAAGACGGTGCCTCATTAGAGAGCTTGTTAAAACGCTCTACTGCATCTTGCACCACTTTGGGCGAAGGGGATACGCCTCCGTTGTTCAGGTTGATAATACTTGGGTTTACCGTGTAGGCCTGACTAATCAATGCCCAAAAATCTTCCTCTGCGGCGGCTTGTTCGGGTGTAAAACCTGCTATTTGTTGCTGTGCACGTTCAATATCAGCAGCATATGCCTGCTGAAACAGGCTGTTGGCAGAAAAAGCACTGGTCAGTAGACCAACTTGCTTTAGGAAAGTTCTTCTTTGACTCACGGCTGGTTTTTAAGGGCTATTAAGGTAAAACTTTTCAGGCCCGATTCGGTTATATATTTGCATAGAAATTTTGA
>DALYHN010000226.1:0-3865 GCA_031970875.1 Chitinophagaceae bacterium | reverse complement strand
AGGGCGCTGGATATTTTACTCAACAGTAAGACGCCGGTATATGAGCAACTCTTTTTTATTGAAAAAGTAAAATTTCAATACCCACTCACTTCATTGATACCAGTATATCTCTTGCGGTATTTCATAGAAGAGCCCCAGCAGTTACTGTTTGTATTGCAGTTGTGCTCCTTATTGGCGGTTTTGGGTACGATTTACTTCGCTGTTCGCATTTTACTCAGCGCAATGAAAGCGCATGCGATTCAGCTTAAACCAACAGAACAATATGCTTGGATAGCTTTAGCAGCTATCATGATCTTGCATTTTTATCCTGTGATCAAAGCTTTTTCTTTAGGACAGCTACAAGC
The DNA here is from genome assembly GCA_031970875.1 of Chitinophagaceae bacterium. Classification (GTDB taxonomy): domain Bacteria; phylum Bacteroidota; class Bacteroidia; order Chitinophagales; family Chitinophagaceae; genus JAFLBI01. The sequence continues at coordinate 3,521 of DALYHN010000226.1, read as the reverse complement.
GGTGATTAATTTATTGGTAACAGCGGCTTTGTGGCAATGGATGCAACAGAAAAAAGCAACTGCTGGTGTGTTAATTGCTTTGGCTGTTTTGTGCAAGCCGCAATATGGGTTACTCTTACTCTGGGCAGCCATCAGAAAAGAATGGCGCTTCGCGATAGGCATGAGTGTGGTACTTGCGATTGGCGGTATAACTGCTTTATTACTGTTTGGTTTTGAACAGAACATCGCCTATCTGAAAGTATTGAGCCATATCTCTAAAATTGGCGAAGGCTTTTATGCCAATCAATCGATGAATGGCTTATTGAATCGTTGGTTATTCAATGGCAATAATTTGTACTGGGATGCCAAGGGTTTTGCGCCTTTTCATCCTGTAGTGTATTATGGAAGTTTATTGGTGACGGTGTTGCTTTTATTGGCTGCGTTTATACTACCCATTCGCGCTGGTGCGAAAAGTACATACTGGGATATTGGCATCATGATATTGTCTGCAACAGCAGCATCCCCTGTGGCGTGGGAACATCATTATGGTGTGGTGATTGGCTTATTTGCTGCAGCATTGCCGTTCATCTGGACCAAGCTACCCAAAACTTTATTGTTGTTGGCTATGTCTTATTTACTCGTGAGTAATTGTTTCACAATTACGAATGTGGTGGCTGAATATCCCATCATCAATGCAGCACAGTCTTATTTGTATTTCGGTATTTTATTGCTGCTCTATGTGATGTATCGAATACTGTATCTGCAGCATAATCATCAGAAAGCTTTGTAAAAAGGCTTTGTGGCCATTTCTAGCATGGCGGTATCTCCTTTGCTGTCGCCATATGCATAGATTTCATCGTACGCATCAAGATTGCTAATGGCTGCACGAATTCTGCGTACTTTCTCTGCTCCGTAACAATTTGGTGTAGCAAATTTTCCGGTGATGATTGCTTGATCAACAGCTGCTTCCGTACTGATCATTTCTAGTTGGTATGCAGTTGCAAAAGGTTGGATTAGCCAACTAAAATTAGCACTAACAATCACCACTCGATGCGCCATGGATTGATGCCACTGTATTTTTTCTATCGCAGCAGGTCTCAGCCTTTTAGAAAAGGATGTTTGGTAGTAGGTGTCAACTGCCTGCTGAAAGCCGGATAATGCTTCTCCTTTGAAAAGAATACCAAAGATTTTCTCTTTAGCAGTTTCATTGTCCATCAACTTCAATACATAAGCGGCCAATACAGGCATAGCGCGCATGATTTTCCAAGGAGATAATCCTTTACTTAAGCGATAGAAAATAAAATCAAAGAAAATATCTCTGTCGGTAATGGTGCCGTCAAAATCAAAAAATGCAATACTGTTCGATATGTTTGTTGCCTCTTGCATTAGCTAGCAAACTGGTTGATCAGGAATTGAATTTCCTGCAGCCAGCGTGGCGAAAGTTCGGTATCTTTTACCCAGTAGCCAATAGGTGCGTTGATAAAAAGTATCAATATCCAAATATGGTATCGCTGAAAATTGATTTGAGGTAGTATCTCCATCCGTTTACCAATAATGGGTTGTGCAATACTGCGCAAGGTGATTTCTGCTTTTTCTGCTAGTCCGCTGGTTTGTAAAAACAAGTAGAGAAAAAACAAATGGTAGAAATAACGACCATAATCAATGGTCATGATAAAGAATAGCGCATTTACACCTAAATAAAAAGCAGTTGTATATGGCAACCATTTTTTTCTGTTCAAACAACTAAAGCTATACGCTAAGAAAAGTAAGATGCCCGGTAGTGCGTATAATGTCTGTATGTTCAACAATAAAATGCTACCATGGTTATACAGTAGTTTACTCACCGGCATGCCGCCAAACGTGTAGAGATAGGTTTCGGTTAATCCTGTAACACCCTGTGTTGGCCAAAAGCTTGTCTCAAGTGTATTGGTGATATTTTCCTTAATGCCAAACAAAATGGTCAATGCGCTAATGATACTGCCAATGGCTAGGGTTCTACTAATGCCTCTAACCGGACTTGATTGAAGGAAAAGTGCCAAAATAAACGGTAGGTAAAATAGTAAGGCAATCTCATGCACAAACAGGATAATGGCTATGATCAAGTAAAATGGTAGATCAGTTTTCTTGCGATAGAAATACCATACTAGTGGTAATAAAATGAATAGCTCTCTGTCAATACCCATATTCAACACGAATGGCGTTAACAAGAGTAGGTAGCGCTCTGTAAGTGGTAGTGTTTGAATTGTTCTGAATAAGATCTTGCCATAGATCAGTGAGAAAGTCAGCAATAGTAAACTTGTGAAAGCGATAACGCTATTGATGCCATTGCGTTGAAGTGTGTACAGCAGTTCGCCAATCAGTCCTCTGCGAATATGGCCACTAGTGAAACTAAAAAAATCATCATCCCTAAAAGCATAAGCTAAGGTCTTGGTCAATACAGGCTGCATGAGTAAGGCCCAGCTTCTGTAGAGGACATACAGAATAGTTGCAAGAAAGAAATAAGGGTATGCTTTTTCTGCTAGCTTCTGTTGTGTAGCACTCATGGCAGACTGTATTTAAGCAGATAGGCAAATGACAGTATCCACACTAAAATGGTGAATTTGATAAAATGGTCTTTGATCAAAATTTTTACAGGTGAAGCACTCTGGCTGTGTACATAACACAATTGCAAGTACCTGAAGAGACCTAATAAAACAGGTAGCGCTGTGTAGTAGGCATTGATGCCGAGTCTTGCTTCAATTTCAGGAGAGGTGATATACATCAGGTAGCACACGAATAGCACTGCACTTAAAATAGAAATGCCTATGCGTAGAAATTCCAAACTATATCCATTAATGGATTTTCTCACCAGAATTTGGCTATCTGTATTCATCACTACATCATCCATACGTTTAGCAAGGGCCTGAAACATAGATAGCAGGAATACCATCATCATCAGCCATTTACTGATCATAATGTCTGTGGCTGCACTGCCGGCTTCAATACGCAGGATAAAACCAATGCTGATGATGGCAATATCAATAATGGCAAAATGCTTCAGTTTAACTGAGTAAAAAATATTGATCAGCAAATAAGCGCCGATGATAAAAGCAAGCTTTGCTTCAAGATAGTAAGCAATGCCTAAGGATGCCAACGCAAGTAATCCCATGAGTATATATGCTTCTGTCTTGCTGATTTTACCAGAAGGAATGGGTCTGAACTTTTTCTCTGGATGTAGTTTGTCTTCTTCAATATCCATCAAATCATTGAGGATATAAATGGCACTAGCCATCAATGAAAATGCTGCAAAAGCGATACAGCTATTGATGAAAACAGCCTGCTCTAGTAATCTGCCCGAGAAGAAAGCAGGCATAAAAATGTACCCGTTTTTCAGGTAGTTGGAAACGCGCAGTAGTTGCAGGTATTTTTTCATCAGATTAGCTTGCTCTGATGAACGTAGAATAAGGCGGATTTATTGCCTATATTAGGGTTTCATCAATAATCGCATGCATGGCTTTTTTGCAGCAACGGAGTACTTAAAATCAAAAGTCAAAATTCAAAAG
>DALYHN010000225.1:0-3880 GCA_031970875.1 Chitinophagaceae bacterium | reverse complement strand
GTGAAAATGCCAATGATGGGTTGCGGAAAAAACACAAAGAGCAGCATCACAAAAGCCATGAAGATGGCATTGTATTGTGCAGCCAGAAACACACTCTTCTTCGCACGGTCTGGTCTTTGTGCACCAAGGTTTTGTCCCACCAAAGTAGCCGCTGCATTACTCAAACCCCATGCAGGTAAGATGAAAAAGACCACATTGCGAATCGCGATCTGATATCCTGCAGATGCAGTAGTACCACCTGTGGTAGATACAATCCAAGCCAGCACAATCCAACTGCCTGATGTGATGATGAACTGCAAGGTTGCCGGCCAAGCAATACCAATCAGGGAACGAATGAGCTTCATATCAATCTGCAGATACTTCCGCTTAAAGCGAATCATGTGATCGCCTTTAAACAAATGCCAGCATTGATACAACACACCACTTCCTCTACCAATGGTGGTGGCAATGGCTGCGCCTTTTAGTCCCCAACCTTCCCAATCGCCAATGCCGTAGATAAAGAGCGGACAAAGCACAATATTCAATCCGCTGGCTAGCCATAAGCTGCGCATCGCTATCGCTGCATCACCCGCACCGCGGAATATACCGTTAATGAGGAATAACAATACAATCACTGTAGAACCACCCAACATGATGCGTGTAAAAGATGCACCTTCAGCCATCACTTCCGGCTGCGCACCCATCATACCCAATAATTCAGGTGCGAAGAAAACACCGATAGCACTGATCACCAATGCGGCTACTACACCTATGATGATAGATTGTACGCCAGCTCTTGCAGCCGCTTCAGGATCTTTTTCGCCGATACGGCGCGATACCATGGCCGTTGCTGCCGTACTTAAACCGATGGCAATGGAATAAATAATGGTGATCATGGATTCCGTTAAACCCACAGTAGCCACGGCTACTTCGGCATTGGCCATATGTCCAACGAAATACATATCTACCACTGCAAACACGCTCTCCAGACTCAGTTCCAGAATCATGGGAATGGCTAAGAGCACAATGGCTTGTCGGATACTACCCGAGGTATAATCATGTTCATCGCCGCGCAGCGACTGACGAACGAGTTGTATAAAATGTTTGATTTTCTGCGTAAGCATACAGTTGTTTTAGTACGTACACGAGCTTGTATACGCAAGGTCAATGAATACAATGTAAACAGGAAATGCAGCGGTGCTGCTAGAGATTTGAAAGGGCTGTTCCGCGCTTGCGGAACATGATTAGTTGTTCATATTCGTAAACTTGAAGCAGTGCAAATCTGCCTGATTTTTCCGGAAGCAGAAAAAATTTTTGGATGAAAGGCGATTACTGAATAAGGTTTACTGTTTATTTCAATTGTAATTCGCTCAGTTTCAGTTGATGTACAATTCTTTGTTTACCCGGCACATCTTTGATCTCTAGTTGGATGAGCGGATCAGCTTTTTGCCAATCAATGGTCACCATCCCAAAATGATTCTCCATCACGGGACCCTTGATGCGATTGCGATTGGGCGTAGCAAAATCCCAGGTAGAGGACAATCCGCTTGATGTTAAATCATAGATGGGATATAAGCCTGGGTACTGCAGCTTTGATAATTCTGCATAGTGTACATCACCAGATAAGAACAATACACCATTGGCTTTCGTCTCTTTAATCAAGTTCAGCATGCGCTCTTGCTCATGCGGAAAATTGGCCCAGGCCTCATAACCATTGAACTCAATAGAAAACTGTGTACTGGACCCAATGATGCGCAGATCAGCCGGCTTGCGCAATTCCTGCTCCAGCCATTGCCATTGTGCTTCACCTAATAAAGTAGAATCCTTGCTGGTATGTCGTGCATAATCTAATTCGTATTTGTAGCGAGGATCATTTTTCACTTCGCCACGATAAGGCAATAGATTATCTCGGAAGGTTCTATTATCAAGGAGAATAATCTGCAATGTTTTGCCATACTGTTGATAATAATACGAAGTATAGATGCCCGCTCTTTGTCTGCGTGCAGATGCTGCGGGCTCTTTGAAGAAATCTAAAAAGATTTGCTTAGAAGAATCTTTGTATGGATAATGTCTACCCGCATCGTTACGACCAAAATCATGATCATCCCAAGTAGCAATGATGGGTGTGGATGCACGCAATGCCTGAAAACCCTTGTTGGCAGCTAATTGTCCATACTTGCGACGCATCACCTGCATATCATCCGTATCGGCATAGATATTATCACCCAGAAAAATAAAGAGGTCAGGTTTGTGTTGCAAAATGGTGCGAAACACCGGCAAAGGATGGTCTTCGTGCCCACAGGAACCAAAAGCAATTTTGGATATTGGCTTTTGTGCATATACTGCCTGCACCAACACGAGGAGACAAAATAAAATACGCCTTTGCATACTAGAATTTTTTCCAAGATACGCAAAGGCGCAATTTTTATTGACGGTAGGGCAAATCTTGAAAATTACCGTTCACAATAATATGCGAACGCTGCAGTGGGTCGGTCATACCTTGATTAAAACGCAGATTCACAATTTCACCAGTCATGATTTTGTTCACCGCACTATAACGCAGTGCAACTGTACCAGCTGCCGGCTCTAGACTATATTGTGTAGAACTAGGACTTAACACAATACCCAGTAATGGTCGTACTTGCTGATTGGCTGAAGGGAAGTTGTGAATAGCAGAAATCAATTCATGTGAGCCTGCCTGCTTTCCGGTAAACGTGAATACATACTCTTTACCATCTTCTTGATTCACGCCGGTGATACTCATGAAGGGCAGATCGCCACCACCGTTGTTCACTTTGCTGATATAACTATTCGCCCTTAACTCTACCGCATCTAGTTGCACACTGGTTGAGCTACCATTTAAAAAATGAGTAGTGATGGTTAAAGTTGCTTTCGGATCAGGCACAAAGGGAACAGGTTTGGTACATGCTGTTAATAAACAAACAACACCAATACATACACTTAAAAAACTACGCATCATACTTTTTTTGCAACGAAAATGCGTGTGCAGGAAAAAACACAAAAGCCAAAATCCCGCATCGGTTATTGTACATGATTATTGGTAAGAAAATATGTGATGCCCTATCACATATTTTTTAGAAAACTATGCCCAGTTTCAGAGAAGCTTCCGGATTCAATAAGGGCAAAGTATAGCGAGAACTGCCTACCAGTATGTTTTTATCACCAGCAATACGAAGACTAAGGCCCGCCCATGGCGAGAGATAGTATCGTTTGCCAAAACGATAGTGATAACCTGCGCTTCCATTCAAAAGATAGTTGCTGAAACTAGCAGCAACGCCTGAGTTTTTTTCCTGAATGCTGCTATTCCATAAGACTGCGCCACCGCCTATCCAAAAGCAGGTCCAATCAGGTTTGAAAAAATAATCAGCCACCAAAGCATATGCATGAATACGATGTTTGGTAAATCCTTTGGTGGTAGTGATATCCGGTTTGCGCATATCTGCCGTGAGCAGTCTAATGCGGGTTTGATTTTTACCCACCCATCCTGCAGCAAAATAGCCGCCTAGTGCATAAGGCAATACATCCAACTCAGCACCACCCTGCCAGCGATGCTTTGCACTATCCTGTGCCGACAATTGCGAAGCAATTGCACAAAAGAGGAGTACCCATATCATTTTCATGACAGCAAACTAATTGGTTTTCGCATCGCATACCATGATTTTCGTCAGCCATTTCAGTGGATGATCTTATCCATTGCCTATCTTCATACAAACCCTTGACGATGAAAAAGTCCCTATTCGCTTTGTGCTTATTGCTGAATTTTTGTGCGTATGCGCAATTGAGCAGTCAAGAACAGCAGTTGATTACACTAATCCAACAACAAATGCCGCAGACCATTGATCTGCTGAAAGCATCAGTAAATATCAATAGTGGCACATTC
>DALYHN010000224.1:0-3888 GCA_031970875.1 Chitinophagaceae bacterium | reverse complement strand
AGGAAAGCATCGCAGGTACGAAAGACCGAGCCCACATTGTGCATGCTGCGGATATTATCCAGCACCACCACAATTCGGTGTTTATTGGCCGACTTAAACTCATCAATAGATTTACGGCCCAGCTCATCCATGCTTAGTTTGCGCATATCCCGCAAATGTAGCGCTTGCCGGCACTATCCACAAGCGGGGAAAATCTTTCTGTAGAAAAGCCCGCTCCTTTGCTGCTGGCGAGTAAATTTGTCGCCCATGGCCAAATCAGGAGCAGATACCCCTTTGATGCAGCAACACCGGGCAATTAAGCAGAAATACCCCGATGCTGTTTTGCTATTTCGTGTAGGCGATTTCTACGAAACTTTTGGCGAAGATGCCATTATTGCTGCCCGTGTATTGGGCATCACACTCACCAAGCGCAACAATGGCGCAGCTGCTTCTTCTGAGTTGGCCGGTTTCCCGCATCATGCATTAGATACTTACTTACACAAATTGGTGAAAGCTGGTTATCGTGTAGCCATTTGTGATCAGCTGGAAGACCCCAAGATGGTGAAGGGCATTGTGAAAAGAGGTGTTACTGAAATGGTGACACCAGGTGTTGCCACTAACGACAAACTTCTGGAGCACAACAGCAACAATTTTCTGACTGCAGTGCATATGGATGGCGAACATTTTGGCTTGGCTTTTCTGGATATTTCAACGGGAGAATTCTTTGTTGCAGAAGGGAATCAGGAATATGCAGACAAACTACTGCAGAGTCTCAAACCAGCTGAAGTAATTTTTCAAAGAAGTCACCAAAAAACTTTCAAAGAAGTATTTGGCACGCGCTTTTATACCTACACACTAGAGAGCTGGATTTTTGATTTACCCTTTGCAACAGAAAGTTTGCTCAAACATTTTCAAACCCATTCACTCAAAGGTTTTGGCATAGAGCATTTATCACACGCTACCATTGCAGCAGGTGCTATTCTCTATTACCTGAAAGAAACGGAGCATCCCAATCTGCAGCATATCACCAATGTGCAGCGCATTGAGCAGGAAGAACATTTGTGGATGGATAAATTCACCATCCGCAATTTGGAGTTGCTGCATACAGGTAATGATCAGGGCTGGTCTTTGCTAAAAGTGCTGGACAATACCATCTCTCCAATGGGTGCACGCTTGTTGAGAAGATGGATTGTATTGCCGCTACGCGATCAACAGAAGATTAATGAGCGACTGGAAGCTGTTGCTTACCTGATCAAAGAAACGGATTTACGCAAGCAGCTACAGCCATGGATTAAGCAGTGTGGTGATGTGGAACGTTTGGTGAGTAAGATACCGCTGAAGAAAATCAACCCGCGCGAAGTATTACACCTCGCCAAGGGTTTACAACATGTAGAATGGATTCAGGAAGCTTGTAAAAAGGCAAGTAACCCTTACCTATTGCGCTTAGCAGATGCGATTAATCCCTGTCATTTTATTCAACAGAAAATCCTGAATGAGATCCAAGAGAATCCACCCGCCATGGTGAACAAGGGTGATGTGATCAAAGCAGGCATTCATGCTGAACTAGATGAGCTGCGCAGCATTGCATCAGGTGGTAAGGAATACTTGGTTCGCATACAACAAGCAGAAGCAGAAAGAACAGGTATCAGTTCTTTAAAGATTGGCTTCAACAATGTATTTGGCTATTATCTAGAGGTAACTAACTCGCATAAAGACAAAGTGCCTGCAGACTGGATCCGCAAGCAAACACTCACCAATGCTGAGCGCTACATCACTCCTGAACTAAAGCAGTACGAAGAAAAGATCACCGGTGCTGAAGAGAAAATTCTACGCATCGAATCTGAGCTATACGATCAATTATTACTGGCACTGCAGGATTATATCGCAGCTATTCAGATAAACGGACATGTACTAGCTGTCTTAGATTGCCTTTTCTGCTTTGCTGATAACGCCATTCGTTTCAATTATAAAAAGCCGGAACTGCATGATGGATTGGCATTGGAATTAATAGCCAGTCGCCACCCGGTAATTGAACAGCATTTACCTGCCGGTGAAAATTATATTGATAACGATATCAGCTTAGATCCTGATCAGCAGCAAATCATTATCCTTACCGGACCCAACATGAGTGGTAAGAGCGCCATCCTGCGCCAGACTGCATTGATCACCCTCATGGCACATATGGGCAGTTTTGTGCCTGCAGCCAGTGCGAAGATTCCTTTGACAGATAAAATCTTTACGCGCGTAGGTGCATCGGATAACCTGAGCGGTGGTGAATCTACATTCATGGTAGAGATGAATGAAACTGCCAGCATCATCAACAATGTATCTGCCAGAAGCTTAATTCTGCTAGATGAAATTGGTCGTGGCACATCCACCTATGATGGTATTTCTATTGCTTGGAGCATGGTGGAATATTTACACAACCATCAATTCCATGCCAAGATTCTGTTTGCTACACACTACCATGAATTAAATGAGCTGGAAGCGCAGTTACCACGCGTAAAGAACTACCATATTACCAATAAAGAAATTGGCAACAAAATCATCTTCCTGCGTAAACTGGCGCCGGGCGGCAGCACGCACAGTTTCGGTATTCATGTAGCCAGAATGGCCGGCATGCCACCAGCGGTGATTCAAAGAGCCAATGAAATTTTGGAGCAGCTGGAGGACAAGCATGTTGGCGATGCACAAACATCAGGTCAGCCACATACCAAAGACCTCAGTAAAGCAGTGCAGCAACTAAGTGCACCTAAAATGCAGCTATCCATTTTTGATGCGCATTCTGAAACCTTTGATGAAATCAGAACCCTGTTAAACAATATTGACATCAATCGTTTGACACCTGTAGAAGCCTTGATGAAACTAAATGAAATCAAAGGCAAACTGAAATAGTTTTCAGCTGGAGAAAAAATTTCCCCCGCCCATCCACATACTTGCAATTAGCCAAACAGATTACTTAAATTGTTGGCGCATTTTCAACCCAACAAAAACGATTGCATGGGCGATTTTCAGATCAAAAAACAAAGCAAGCTGTACGATGCCATTATTGTAGGCTCAGGTGCCGGTGGTGGTATGGCTGCCTATGTATTGGCGAATGCAGGATTAAAGGTTTGTCTGCTGGAAGCAGGTGCCATGTATGATCCGCAAAAGAATATCACACAGTTAAAAAATCCATGGGAATCGCCCCGTCGCGGTGCCAGTACCAAGTTTCGTCCCTTCGGCGATTTTGATGCTTGTTATTGGGGATGGGAAATTGATGGTGAGCCCTATACACACAAAGACAATACCCAGTGGGATTGGTGGCGTGCCCGTATGATTGGTGGCAGAACCAATCACTGGGGAAGAATATCACTGCGCTTTGGCCCCAAAGATTTCAAACGCAGAAGTATTGATGGCCTGGGCGACGATTGGCCAATCGGTTATGAAGACATCAAGCCTTATTACGACCGTATAGACAAAATGATTGGCGTCTTCGGCACCAACGAGGGTTTGGAAAATGATCCAGATGGTTATTTTCTTCCTCCGCCAAAACCAAGACTTCATGAACTGTTTATCAAGAAAGCAGCAGTAGGCGCAGGTGTGCCAGTGATTCCATCACGCTTATCTATCCTTACCAAGAAGATCAATAAAGATCGTGGTGCTTGCTTTTTCTGCGGACAGTGTAACCGTAACTGTAGCATGGCCAAAGCAGATTTCTCGTCATCCAACGTACTCATCTACCCTGCTTTAAAAACAGGCAATGTTGATGTGGTAGCCAATGCGATGGCAAGAGAAGTGCTGACAGATAAAGAAGGTTTGGCAACTGGCGTGAGCTATGTGAATAAGGAAGACATGATGGAGTATCAGGTGAGTGGCCGCGTAGTGATTCTTGCTGCCAGCGCCTGCGAAAGTGCGCGACTGATGCTC
>DALYHN010000223.1:3640-3895 GCA_031970875.1 Chitinophagaceae bacterium | reverse complement strand
AGAAGGTAAGGATGCGGCGAGTGCTGCGAGGGCGGGTACCATTGTAACAGACCATGGGTCTATTCAGACGCCCATATTCATGCCGGTGGGTACGGTTGGTACGGTAAAAGCCGTTACCCAGCAGCAATTGCATGCTGATGTGCAGGCCCAGATTATTTTGGGTAATACGTATCATTTATACTTGAGGCCAGGAACGGAAGTGCTGGAAGCGGCCGGTGGATTGCATCGGTTTAATGGTTGGAATAAGCCCATTTT
>DALYHN010000223.1:0-3433 GCA_031970875.1 Chitinophagaceae bacterium | reverse complement strand
GGAGTTGACGCACCGTTGGCTGGATCGTTGTTTCAATCGTTTGGAAGAAACGCCAGATAAATATGGCTATACGCAGAATTTATTCCCGATAGTGCAGGGTAGTACTTATGAAGACTTGCGCAAAGCATCCGCTGAATACATTGCTTCAAAAGGTGCAGTAGGAAATGCCATTGGCGGTTTGAGTGTAGGCGAACCAGAGCAAATGCTATATGATTTTACCCAGCTATGTTGTGAAGTTTTGCCAGTGGACAAGCCTCGCTATTTGATGGGGGTGGGTACACCTTGGAATATTCTGGAGGGTATTGCCCGTGGGGTTGACATGTTTGACTGCGTTATGCCCACCCGTAATGGTCGCAATGGGATGTTGTTTACCACACAAGGTGTGATCAATATTAAGAACAAGCAATGGGCAAAGGATTTTAGTCCTATCGATCCGGGATTGCCCAATGAATTGAGTCAGTTTTATACAAAAGCCTATCTCCGCCATTTGTTTGTGGCAGGCGAGATATTAGGCATGCAATTGGCCAGCTTACAAAACCTGAGTTTCTATCTCTGGTTGGTAGGTGAAGCGCGCAAGCATATTCTGGCTGGTGATTTTCATAGTTGGAAAACTGAGCAGGTGGAAGTGTTGCGCCGCAGGCTTTGATGTGTATAACCTTTTGTGCAATCGAGTACTTACGCACAATATGATTTTGATTGTGATGGATTGATATATTCGTATCACTTACTTAATCCGTTACCTCTGAAGTCCGTAAGTAGTGCACTCATCTTGATGAGTGTATTTTTTTTAGGTGCTGCTTAACAGCTTTTTGGCTGCCAATCTGCTACCTGCCTGTATCTTTGGGCGGAGCATGAAGAAACTCGACTGGTACATACTAAAAAATTTCATCTTCACTTTTGTGTTCTCCATCTTGCTATTTGCAATAATTGCAGTGGTGATTGATGTGAGTGAGAAGACAGATGATTTTGTGAAATCGGGCCTATCAGCCAGTCGCATCATCACTGAATATTACTATGGGTTTGTTCCCCATATTATTGCTTTGCTCTTTCCGCTGTTTGTTTTTATCTCAGTGATCTTCTTTACCTCCAAGATGGCGGGTAGAAGCGAGATCATTGCCATATTGGCCAGTGGTATCAGTTTCAATCGCTGGTTAAGACCTTATTGGATAGGCGGTGTTTTAATGGCATCTGTCTTGTGGTTTGCCAATCAATACACAGTACCCAGGGCTAATCAGATCAGGGGTAGTTTTGAAGCCAACTATATCGATCGAAATTCTTCTTATCAGCAATTGCTGAATACCAATAGCAATATCTATGTGCGTATCGATTCCTTCTCTTATGCGGGCATCAATTACTACGATACGCTGACAAAGCGGGGTGGTCCATTTTTTATGAGTACCATCAAAGGGAATCAGGTGGTAAAGAATCTTCGGGCAGAAGCCATTGTATGGGATACGGCCACAAAGAAATGGAAGTTGGAAAATGTCATCGAGCGCAATATTCAGGGTCTAACGGAAACGATCGAGCTAAAAGATGCCCGTGTAATGAATTTTAATTTCCGTCCATTTGATCTGAGTCGCGATAAATACACAAAGGATAAGCTGACTACACCGGAGTTGGATCGATTTATCCGTCTGGAGGAATTGCGTGGATCTGAGGGGTTAAATGTGCTGAAAGTAGAGCGCTATAGGCGCGATGCGGTTTGTGTAACGGTAATCTTGCTCACCCTAATTGGTGCGGTTGTAGCAGGCAGAAAGATCCGAGGCGGGAGTGGGGGCCACTTGGCAATTGGTTTTGTAACGGCAGCTTTATTCATCCTAGCTGATCGATTCTCCACGATTTTCTCCACCAAGGGCAATTTGCCTCCTGTGCTGGCGGCTTGGATACCCAATATCATCTTTGTTTTTGTGTTGTATAGGCTTTATCGGAAAGCGCCCAAGTAAGAATATTTCCGCTTTCTCAAAACGATCTGGTCTGGTTTTTGTTAAGGAGTAGAACATGTGCTAATTTCGCGGCACTAACGATTGTAGCAACTTATCATATTTTAAATCATTTGTCATGGGAATCATCAAAGACCGGTTTAAGGTAAAATCTGAAGCAGCTAATGCGGAGATTAAAAGCCTGTTGAAAGAGCATGGAACCAAAATCATTGGAGAAGTAACCTTGGCGCAGGTTTACCAAGGTATGCGTGGCATTACCGGTCTGGTAACGGAAACCAGTTTGCTGGATGCTCAGGAAGGTATTCGCTTCCGTGGGTATTCTATTCCTGAATTGCAGGATAAATTGCCCAAATCGCCCAATGGTTCAGAACCCCTGCCAGAAGGTCTTTTCTACCTGATGCTTTTAGGTGAATTGCCAACACAGGCTGATGTAGAACATGTAACAGCTATTTTACAACGCAGAAGCCATGTACCAAGCCATGTGTTTGCTGCTATTGATGCTTTGCCTCTGACAGCGCACCCCATGACCATGTTTGTGACAGGTGTGATGGCTTTGCAAACGGAAAGCTATTTTTCCAAAGCTTATGGTGAAGGCATTAATAAAAAAGACTATTGGGAGCCAACTTTTGATGATGCGGTTATCCTGATTGCACGTTTGCCGCGTATTGCAGCGTACATCTATCGTCGTAAATACAAAAACGGAGAACATATTCAGCCGAATGGTATGCTCGACTGGGCAGGCAACTTGGCACACATGCTGGGTTATGACGACCATGGCTTCCGTGAATTAATGCGTTTATACATGACCATCCATGCCGATCATGAAGGTGGTAACGTATCTGCACATACTACGCACTTGGTTGGTTCTGCTTTGAGTGATCCTTATCTGGCTTATGCAGCTGGTATGAATGGTTTGGCTGGTCCATTGCATGGTCTGGCAAATCAGGAGGTAATCAAGTGGATTTTTGAAATGCAGATGGAGCTGGGCACTGATGATCCAACTACTGAGCAGATTGCTAATTACGTACAGAAAACATTGTCTTCCGGTAAAGTAGTACCAGGTTACGGTCACGCAGTATTGCGTAAGACAGACCCACGCTTTACAGCGCAGATGGAGTTTGGTAAAATGCATATGCCACATGATAAGTTGGTGAACACTGTTTGGAAGATTTATGAAACTGTACCGCCAATTCTGCAATCACTGGGTAAAATCAAAAACCCATGGCCAAATGTGGATGCACACAGTGGTGCTTTATTGGTGCATTATGGTATGGTGGAGTATGAATTCTACACTGTATTGTTCGCTGTGAGCCGTGCGCTCGGTGTAATGGCCAGCTTAATCTGGGATCGTGCACTTGGCTTACCATTGGAAAGACCTAAATCAATCACTACTGACTTAGTGAAGCAGTGGTTAGATGGCAAGGGTGAAGTATGGGGTGATTAAGCTTTGATTCAATACAATAAATATTTGGGCCGCATGTGCGGCCCTTTTT
>DALYHN010000222.1:0-3909 GCA_031970875.1 Chitinophagaceae bacterium | reverse complement strand
GAAAAGCGTTATGTGATTGCTGAAAAACTGAATACACCCAATGGTGTGGCATTTCGAAAAGGGAGTTTATATGTTGCAGAGATCAACCGCATTCTGCGTTTCGATGATATTGAAAACAAACTGAGCAATCCGCCCAAGTATGTAGTGGTGAATGATCAGTATCCAGATAAAACTTGGCATGGTTGGAAGTTTATCGCTTTTGGCCCTGATGATAAACTCTATGTGCCTGTTGGTGCACCATGCAATGTGTGCGATGAAAAGGATTCCATTTTTGCTGCTATCTCTCGCATCAATCCAGATGGTAGTGGCAGAGAATTATATGCACGCGGCGTGCGCAATTCTGTTGGTTTTACCTGGCATCCTGTAACCAAGGAAATGTGGTTCACCGATAATGGCCGAGACATGCTTGGTGAGGATATTCCTTACTGCGAATTGAACCATGCACCTGCAAAAGGAATACACTTTGGATTCCCTTATATCCACCAAGGTAATATTCCTGATCCTGAATTTGGCAAGGGCAAAAAAGCAACCGACTACACCGCACCAGCATGGAAGATTGGTCCGCACGTAGCACCGTTAGGCCTTCGTTTTTATACAGGCAAGCAGTTCCCGGATAGTTTTCAAAACAAACTCTTTATTGCAGAACATGGCAGTTGGAATAGAAGCAAGCCAATCGGTTATCGTGTAGGCATAGCCACATTCGATAGTACTGCTCAAAAAGTAGTCCGCTACGAATATTTTGCTCAAGGATGGTTGGACGGAAAAGGCAATGTGAAGGGAAGACCTGTAGATATTGAAATAGCACCTGATGGTGCATTATTGGTGAGTGATGATTATGCAGGTAAAATTTACCGCATCACTTACAAGTAATCATTACAACTGTAATTTTTCAACAGCTTGTTGTGCTGCTACTTGAGAAGCATCTTTCTTATTGTAGCCCTTACCGAGTGCAATGACTTCACCATCTAATACTGCATGAATGGTGAATACACGGCGATTGCCTTCCAATTTTTCTTCGGCCAATTCAAAGATGAGGACCTTACCATTCCTGCTGGCCCAGCCAATGAGTTTATTCTTGAGGTTGATATCAATCTGCTCCAGATCGTCTACAAACATGTGTGGTATCACAATCTGCTTCAACACCCATCGCTGCGTTTTGGCATAGCCTTTATCGAGATACACTGCACCTACAATGGCTTCTAAAGTATTCCCAAAAATTTGGCTGCCCTTCAGTGAATTATCAAACTTGTTGTAAAGGGTAATTTTCTTAAGGCCCATCTTTAGTGCGATATCATTCAACTGCTGACGGTTCACCATCTTGCTGCGCATCTCGGTGAGAAAGCCTTCGCCTTTGTATGGATAACGTTTGAAGAGATAATCGGCAACTATAGCGCTTAAAACAGCATCGCCCAAATACTCCAATCGCTCGTTGTTTTCATTCGGTGTATCCTTTACCGAACGGTGACTAAGCGCAGTGGTGTACAGCGTTAAATTACCGGGACAAAGACCGAGCACATTGGTAATCTGCTTTTCAAATGCAGTCTGCGCTGGTTTAAATAATTGCCTGATGATTTGCACAAACTCAAGCTACATATTTTTTCACAATCACGCAGGCATTGTGACCACCAAAACCGAAAGTATTGCTAAGGGCAGCACGTACGGTTCTTTGTTGCGCTTTGTTGAAAGTGAAATTGAGTTTGGGATCTAATTCAGGATCATCCGTGAAGTGGTTGATGGTTGGCGGACAGATATCATTGATCACAGCCTGAATGCTGGCAATGGCTTCTAACACACCTGCAGCACCAAGGCAATGGCCTGTCATACTCTTAGTAGAAGAGATATTGAGGTTGTATGCATATTCACCAAATACTTCAGTGATGGCTTTGGCTTCAGCACCATCACCTAATGGTGTTGATGTACCGTGTGTATTGATATAATCGATATCGCTTGGTTGCATGCCTGCATCCTTCAATGCGGCAATCATTACGTTGCGTGCACCCAAACCATCGGGATGCGGCGCAGTCATATGATACGCATCAGCAGTAGCGCCACCACCTGCAATTTCGCAGTAGATTTTCGCACCACGCTTGATGGCATGTTCATAATCTTCGAGGATCAACGCACCTGCACCCTCACCCATCACAAAACCATCGCGGTCTTTGTCGTATGGGCGACTAGCAGTTGTTGGATCATCGTTTCTTTCGCTCAGTGCTTTCATGGCATTGAAGCCACCTACACCAGCTTCACTGATTACCGCTTCAGAACCCCCTGTTAAAACGATATCCGCTTTACCTAAACGAATGGTATCAAAAGCATCAATAATGGCGTTGGTAGAAGAGGCACAAGCACTTACCACTGCATAGTTAGGACCACGGAAACCATGGCGCATAGAAATATGCCCCGCCGCAATATCCAAGATCATCTTAGGGATAAAGAAGGGGTTGAAGCGTGGGGTACCATCGCCTCTGGCATAATCTTTCATTTCCTCCTGAAAAGTGGTTAAGCCACCAATACCGCTGGCGAAGATTACGCCAACGCGGTCAACATCTACATTCTCTTTGCTAATACCCGCATCGGTTACAGCAGCATCACTAACAGCGATGGCCAGCTGCGCAAAACGATCCAGCTTACGCGCTTCCTTCCTATCCATGAAATTGGTAGGATCAAAACCCTTAATCTCACATGCAAAACGTGTTTTGAACTTGGTTGCATCAAACAAAGTGATGGGACCCGCACCAGATACGCCATTGATCAGGCCATTCCAGTAATCATGCAGGTTATTGCCCAAGGGAGTAATAGTACCTATTCCGGTTACAACAACACGTTTCATATGGAAAAATTATGGACGTTTTTAATGAGAGAATCCGCCCTACTGTTGGCCAAAGCCGCAAGAAAGGCGGATTAAATTATTCCTTTGCAGGGGAGTTAGATCTTACTTGGCATGCTCTTCCAGGTAAGCAACAGCCTGACCTACAGTAGTGATGGTTTCAGCTTGCTCATCAGGGATAGAGATATTGAATTCTTTTTCGAATTCCATGATCAGTTCAACGGTATCCAAAGAATCGGCACCGAGGTCGTTGGTGAAAGAAGCCTCATTGGTTACTTCAGCCTCATCAACACCTAACTTGTCGACAATGATTTTCTTAACTCTTGTTGCGATGTCTGACATTGTAAAAGGTTTTGTTACAGGCGCAAAAATATAGTTTTTGTTCAATTCGCAAGGGTTTACCTAATTTTTGTTTGCACACCTTAAACACTAACGAATATTAGCTTTTCAGGGGTGTTTTAGCCCATTTTTTATAAATCATCCTTATCTTACAAATCCCTAAACCCAAGCTATGGCGCTCAAAATCATCGAACATGGCAGTAAAGAATACCGCCAGATGGTAGACCTGCGTTTTCAATTACTCAGAAAGCCGCTGGGATTGGATTTTACGGCTGAAGACCTGGAAAAGGAAAAAGACGACATCCTGATCGGCATTTTTGACGACGATCTCCTGGAAGGATGTTGTATTCTCACCAAAATAGCCCCTCAAACAGTGAAATTGAGGCAAATGGCCGTTAATTCTGGCCTACAAGGTAAGGGCATCGGCCGGGTACTCATGACATTTGCGGAGAATGTAGCCAGAGACAGAGGCATGCGCCGAATGGTGATGCATGCCCGAAAATCAGCTATCGGGTTCTACGAAAAACTGGGCTATCGCACTTGTAGCGAAGAGTTTTTGGAAGTAACCATTCCGCACTACGAAATGGAAAAGGCACTTTAAGCTTTCTGATCAATCTTCTGCCTAAGCAGGGAGCGCAGTTCATGGCGGAAAGTTTCATTCATCCCCTCCTTGGGTACGAGAAAAAATGACTTATCGTCGAAATACAGGTGGAAGAAGTGCGGACTCTCAAACCATTTGCTGA
>DALYHN010000221.1:0-3910 GCA_031970875.1 Chitinophagaceae bacterium | reverse complement strand
ACGGAAGCCATCAATAGCTATCAACGCAGAAAAGATGAATTAACCAAGCAGGCATTACCTGTCTTCAAAAACATTCGTCTGCAACAGGGCAGTCATATTGAAAACGTAGTAGTACCATTTACAGATGGTAAAAAAGGCATGCAAGTATTGGCCAATATGCAAAAGACCATTGATAGTAATGGTGCTGAAATGGTGAATGCATTAGAGCGTAATGTATCGCTGGCATTGATTGACGACGCTTGGAAAGAGCACCTGCGTGCAATGGATGACTTGAAGCAAAGTGTACAAACAGCTAGCTACGAGCAGAAAGATCCATTGGTGATTTATAAAATGGAAGCTTTCAATCTCTTTAAGAATATGGATACGGAAGTGAATAAAAATATTGTTCAGTTCTTAAGCCATGCACAAATTCCTTTGGCTGAAGGGGAAGAAGTGCGTGAAGGTCGTCAGGAGAAAACAGACCTGAGTAATATGCGCACACAGAAAGATGATATGGATGGTATGTCAAATAACTATTCCAACGACAATGAATACTATGATCCAACGCCAGTTAAGCAAGAGCCTGTGAAAGTGGGTCCTAAGATTGGCAGAAATGATCCTTGTCCATGCGGAAGTGGTAAGAAGTATAAATCCTGTCATGGTAAAGACCTTTAAATAAAAAATCCCTCGCAATACTGCGGGGGATTTTTTATTTAAAAGCACACAGTTTTTATTTGATACGATAGCTGACACCCAAGTCCATGCAGAAAGATTTGATTTGTGAAGTGGTGTTGCTGGCGTTTGTCCAAGTGTATTTTCTCGTACCTACACCAAACTTGAAGCGCCAGGTATTTTCGGGATGCATATCCCATAAGTTAACACCCCAGCCTGTGAAATAAGGAGATCGTGTTACATCTTTGTAGCCTTCTTCTGTAATTTTTACGCCAGGAGAAATGCCACCTTCAAAATATAGACCATTCAAAGCCCAAAGTCCGCCCATGGCAAGCATGTCAATACCAAATGGGAGACTTTCAACCCAGTCGCCACTTTCTATAGTCTTCCATGGTCCTTCTCTAAAAGCAAAAGGGTAGAATCGTCCACCAACAGGTTTTTGTGTCATCTTGGCCTCTGTTAGAAATGTAGTGGTGTTGTTGAATGATTGTGGTTCTAAGCCAGCTATTGCTGAAATGCGTGCGTTTAATTTCTTGCTATACGGCAGACTTAATAAGCCATACTCAATAGTGATTCTTGGTTGAAGTCCTTTTGTCTTATAGAACTGTCCGAATACCTGAGTAGCTTTTGGACTG
Organism: Chitinophagaceae bacterium; assembly: GCA_031970875.1. Lineage (GTDB taxonomy): Bacteria > Bacteroidota > Bacteroidia > Chitinophagales > Chitinophagaceae > JAFLBI01. The sequence goes on along the minus strand of DALYHN010000221.1, from coordinate 2,624 downwards.
GCAATACCTATGGTCATATCAAAGCGATTATTATCGCCTTGTAGCTTTTCGTTTTTCTTCTGGGCAAAGCTGATAGTGGCAGTACTAAGCGCAGTTAGCAGCATGATTGTTTTGATGGGTTGCATATCTGAATTTTTTACAAAGCAAGTTTTTTGCACATCCCCCTCAATACCCGCTACAGGGTATTTTCACATTACAGCAGTGGTGCATTACGTACTTTTGTGCAAAATCAGGATATGTCTATAGCGGCAATTATCGATCATACCGTATTAAAGCCAACAGTATTGCTAAGTGAAATTGAGCAGGTTTGTACGGAAGCCAAAGAATATGGTTTTGCTTCAGTGTGCGTGCCACCAAACTTTGTGAAGCATGCGAAAAAGCACACAGAAGGCAGTGCGGCTAAAGTGGCAACGGTGATAGGTTTTCCTTTTGGGTATGCAGCAGTGGAGGCTAAAATTGCTGAAATCTTATTGGCGATGGTAGATGGCGCTGATGAACTGGATATGGTGATTAATATCTCAGCTATCAAAAACAATGATTGGGAATACCTGGCGAATGAGATCAACCATGTGATGCCCATCGTGAAGCAACAAAACAAAGTCATCAAGATCATCATTGAAAGCGGTGTGCTCACGGATGCAGAGATTATTCGTTGCTGCGAATTATACGGTGCCGCTGGTATTGATTACCTAAAAACTTCCACCGGCTATGCAGAGAAAGGCGCTTCTGTTCATGCAGTAACCTTATTTAGAAAACATTTGCCAGCCCATGTGCAGATTAAAGCTTCTGGTGGTATTCGCGACTATGCTTTCGCTTCAGAACTCGTGAAAGCAGGTGCCACCCGATTGGGTTGCAGTGCCAGTGTGGCTATCGTGAAAGGTGCATCAGCCGGCGAGGGCAATTATTGATATTTTATGTACATTACTGAATTATGCGCATTCTCTTTTTGATTATAGCATCTTTAGTAACACAAATAGTGTTTGGACAGGATTCTATTGTGGTGAAGAAAGATCCTAGGTTAGATATCTTGTCTGCCAAGCAGGCGCAAATCAATAAGCGTACTTCTTTGGTCACCAGCAGTGGTATGATCAAAGGTTTTCGTTTACAAGTAGTCAGCACCACAAATAGAGATGTGGCTTTGCGTACGAAAGCGGATTTATTATCGCGTTATCCTGAGCATAAAGCTTACCTATTATTTCAATCGCCTTATTTCAAAGTGCGCTTTGGTAATTTTTTGAAAAGAGAAGATGCAGAGAAAATGCGTAAGCTGTTGAATAAACAACACCCTCAGGGTGTATTTGTGGTAGAGGATGGCATTGACTATACATTGAAAGACGACGAAGAATTATAAACTATGCTCTCAGAGAAGATTAAAGCATTGGCTGCAACACATGCAGAAGAATTTATTGGTGTGAGAAGATATCTACACGCAAATCCTGAATTGAGTTATCAGGAATTTGCAACCAGCAAGTATGTGCAAGAGCGCTTAACACAGGAAGGCATTGCGTTTGAGGTGATGGCCACTACTGGTATTGTCGCAACCATCAAGGGGAAAAATCCGGATAGCCGAGTAATGGCGTTACGTGCTGATATGGATGCCTTGCCTATACAGGAAGAGAATCAAGTACCTTATTGCTCCACCAAGCCGGGCGTGATGCACGCTTGCGGACATGATGTACATACAACAATATTGTTAGGTGCTGCGAGGATATTGAACCAGCTGAAAGATGAATGGGCCGGTACGATAAAGCTATTGTTTCAGCCCGGTGAAGAGAAAAACCCAGGCGGCGCCAGTTATATGATTCGTGATGGAGCACTAGAAAATCCTACACCATCAGGCATCATTGCTTTACATGTACACCCGGGCTTAGATGTTGGTAAACTCAGTTTTAGAACAGGCAGAGTGATGGCAAGTGCGGATGAGATTTATATCACCATCAAGAGTAAAGGTGGCCACGCAGCAGCTCCCCATTTAACAGCCGATACGATTTTGATTGCTTCGCAGTTGGTGGTGAGCCTGCAACAAGTGATTTCAAGAAATAACAATCCTACTTCTCCATCAGTCTTATCTATTTGTTCGTTTCAGGGTGGCTTCACCACCAATGTCATTCCAAGTGAAGTGAAATTGATGGGTACATTCCGCGCCATGGATGAAGCCTGGCGTTTTAAAGCACATGAACTCATCAAACAACAAACCATCGGCTTGGTTACAGCCATGGGTGCTGAGGCGGATGTGCATATTGATGTTGGCTATCCTACTGTTGACAATGATCCTGTTCTGACGACAAAAGCATGGCAATTGGCAGAACAATACATGGGTAAGGCCAATGTAGAAGAAACTGAAATGCGCATGGGCGCCGAGGATTTTGGCTACTATACGCAGCAAATTCCTGGTTGTTTTTTCCGTTTGGGCGTACGAAATGAAGCAAAAGGCATTGTACACAACGTACATACACCTAAATTTGATATAGATGAATCTGCGATCGCCATTGGAATGGGCAATATGGCTTGGTTGGCAGTAAGCGTCTAGACAAACCCTTATCTCGGTATCATGCGTAAAAGCTGGCTCTTTATTATCCTATTATCTCCTGTAATGGCTTTTGGTCACAACACAGGTACGGATG
>DALYHN010000220.1:0-3913 GCA_031970875.1 Chitinophagaceae bacterium | reverse complement strand
AACAGTGGCATCATTCTCTTCATCAAAGAAGATCCCAAATACAAGTATGCTTGGGAAACCGGACCTGAAATGCAGGTATTGGATAATGCTGGTCACCCAGATGCCAAAATCATCAAACACCGTGCTGGTGATTTGTACGACCTGATTTCCTGTTCAAAAGAAACAGTCAAGCCTGCAGGTGAATGGAACCAAGTTGAAATCATTTCCAAAGATGGTCTGATCGAATTTTACCTCAATGGCGAGAAAGTAGTGAGCACCACTTTCTGGAATGATGATTGGAAAAAACTTATTGCGGGCAGTAAGTTCAAATCAATGCCCGACTTTGGCAAATTCCCCAAAGGTCATATTGGTTTGCAAGACCACGGTGATAATGTGTGGTTCCGCAATATCAAGATTCGCAAATTATAATTCCCTGATCCAGATATTTCTGAAGCTTACCGGATTACCATGATCTTGTAAGATGATGGGCTCCTTATTGCTATGTGCTTCATAGAAAGGCTGACCGATGTATACGGTATTGCCTTTCAACTCAACATTGTTTTGAATGAGCACTCCATTGTGGAATACAGTGAATTTGGCTGGTGTGGCCATATTGCCATCAGAGAAAAAACTAGGCGCAGTAAATACCACATCATATACCTGCCACTCACCTGGTTTCTTACTGGCGTTTACTAATGGAATGTGCTGCTTGTAGAGACTACCTGCTTGTCCGTTGGAATACGTGCGGTTATTGTAAGAATCTAAAATCTGCAATTCATATCTGCCCATCAGGAAAATACCGCTGTTACCACGGCCTTGTCCCTCACTTTCTACTTTAGCAGGTGTTCTCCATTCGATGTGTAGCTGGCAGCTGCCAAAGCCCTGCTTGGTCATGATATCGCCTGTACCTTTTACCACAGTCATAGCGCCATCGGGCTCTAGCTTCCATTTAGCGGCCCCGCCTTTCTTTGCCTGCCACTGATTCAAGTTTTTGCCGTCGAAGAGGACAATGGCGTCCGCAGGGGCTGCTGTGGGTGTTTTACCCGGAGTAACCATCACAGGAACAGGTTCCCACACTTCTGTTTTCTTGGGATCACCCTGTGTTTGTTGTGCAAATGCCGGAACTGTACAAATGCTTAGCATTCCAATTGCGCAAATATGTTTGATCATACTAAATCAGGTTGGTTTGGATGTATTGATAGCTTTTACGGATACTGTCGAACGGAGAGCCGGGACATTGATCCTGTTCTACAAAAAAGTATTGCATACCGGAGAGTTTGGCTGCAGCAAAGATTTTCTTGAAATCGATCGTACCGCTGCCCACTTCTGCAAAGGTTTTGTTGCCTGCAGCCATGTCTTTCACATGCCACATCACTACCCTGCCCTTGTGCGCTTTCATCACTTCAATAGGGTCTTTGCCTGCAAAGACAGTCCAGTACAAATCCATTTCAAACTTCACCATGGATGGATCAGTCTCCTTAGCCAGAATATCCCAAGCAGTTACACCACCTAGATTTTCAAACTCGAAATCATGGTTATGGTAAGCAAGTGTCATACCACCATCCTTAGTGAGTTCAGCAGCTTTACTGAGTCGCGCCGCAAGTTTCTTATAGCCATCAGCATCTTTTCTGTATTGAGGCTCTAACCAGGGCACAACCATGTATTTGTGCTTCAAATGCTGTGCGTCTTCTACTGCACGCTTCCAAACATCATCATTGCCTTTAAACAGAAATTCTGGCAGATAATAGTGGCCGCTAGGTGTTGTTAACTTATTCTGTGCAAACAATGCTGCAAAAGCCTTGGGTTCCATACCCAAGTATTTACCTGCATCATATCCAAAGGTTTCCACTTGCTGATAACCAATTTGTGCAACCTTGGCAATAGTGCCGGGAATATCTTTCAACTCAGTACGCAGGGTATACAGTTGTACACCCGTTGCTCTTTTGTGCTTAAATAACTCTGATGGATTTACAGCTGCAGCAGTCGTAAGCAATGCAGCCTGACGGAGGAAATGTCTTCTGGTATGCATATGGCAATTTGAGCGTTTAAGATATAAAAAAACCTCAACGTTTCCGTTGAGGTTCTATCTATTTTGACAAATGTCATTTACACTTTGAAGTGGCTGAATGCCTTGTTGGCTTCTGCCATACGGTGTGTATCTTCTTTCTTTTTGAAAGCAGCACCTTCACCCTTGCTAGCTGCAACGATTTCGTTTGCCAACTTATCAGCCATAGTACGACCGTTACGCTCGCGGCTGTAACGAATCAACCATTTCATGCTCAAAGAAATCTTTCTGTCAGGACGCACTTCAGAAGGAATCTGGAAAGTAGCACCACCGATACGGCGGCTACGAACTTCTACAGAAGGTGTTACGTTAGCCAGTGCTTTTTTCCATACTTCATAACCTTCTTCACCAGTGATTTTGCTCACTTTATCTACTGCATCGTAGAAGATGTTCAGCGCTGTGCTCTTCTTACCCTGCCACATCAGGTTGTTGATGAAACGTGTCACCAGTACATCGTTGTAACGACCGTCGGGTGCTAAGGGTAATTTTTTGGCTTGTGCTTTACGCATTGTTTAATTTTTAAAAGGGGGCTGAATTTCTTCAAGTATTAAAACTTTACTCAGCCTGTGAATAATTATTTCTTCGCTTTTTCTTTCTTAGTACCGTATTTAGAGCGGCTCTTCTTACGATCCTTCACACCAGCAGTATCCAAGCTACCGCGTACGATATGGTAACGTACACCTGGCAAGTCCTTCACACGACCACCGCGAATTAACACGATAGAGTGTTCCTGCAGGTTGTGACCTTCACCTGGGATGTAGGCAATCACTTCCACCTTGTTTGTCAAACGAACCTTCGCTACTTTACGCAACGCAGAGTTTGGTTTCTTAGGTGTTGTGGTATATACCCTTGTACATACACCACGACGCTGAGGACATGCATCCAAAGCTCTTGACTTGCTCTTAGCCCTGATGATTTCGCGGCCTTTTCTTACTAATTGCTGTATTGTAGGCATTCTAAACCTTTTATTTTTTGGGACGGCAAAGGTAACTGTAGCACTGTGAAAAAACAAAAAACAAGAATGAATTTTTCCATTTTCCTTGTTTTTCGGGGATAAAAAGCCCGCTTTGTGGAAAGCGGGCCAGTGTTATAGCGACTTTTACCGGTTAAATCTTATACATCCAGCCATGGGTATCTGGCACGGCGCCGTAACGGATATCGTTCAGGCGGGCCTTCAACTCAGGGGCTGTTCTCCACTGATCTACATCGAATTGCATCACATAATCCTTGTAACGCAGCTCCTTTATCAGGGAAATAGTGGCAGCAGTACCAGTTCCGAATACCTCATACAGGATACCCGCTTTGTGGGCATCGATAAGGTCGTCAATGGTAATTTTCGCCTCACTTACCTCAAAACCCATCTCCTTCAGGATGGTCATCGCGCTGTCGCGAGTAACGCCTTCAAGGATGGTTCCGTCTTCTAAAGAAGGCGTAATGGCCTTATTACCAATGATGAAGAACACATTCATCGTACCAGCTTCCTGCAGATAGCGGTGCTCAAAAGCATCTGTCCACAGCACCTGATCATAACCCAGCTTCTTCGCTTCGGCGGTAGCCAGCATAGAAGCGCCGTAGTTACCAGCAGCTTTAGCATAACCTACACCACCCGGAGCAGCACGTGTATACTTTTCCTCAACGTAAATACGCATAGGTACAGAGTAGTATGGACCTGTTGGGCTGAGGATAATCATGAACTTGTAAGAATCAGAAGGCTTTACACCAATCACCGGATCTGAAGAAAACATGAATGGTCTGATATACAGAGAGTGATCCTTCATATTCGGAATCCAGTTCTTATCCAGATCAATCAGCATGCGCATACCTTCCATGAAGATCTCTTCCGGTACTTCAGGCATCTGCATGCGCTGG
>DALYHN010000219.1:0-3916 GCA_031970875.1 Chitinophagaceae bacterium | reverse complement strand
TTTTGAATCTCCAGATATGATGCGGATTTTCAGGCTTTTTTTTGGCTTTTGGCTGATTGGCCTCGGGTTTACCCCGATGCAAGCCCAGCGCAGCTATGCTGGCCAGTCGGTTTTGGCCACAGGCAACTGGTATAAACTAGGTCTTGTGCAGGACGGGATGTACAAGATCGACCTAGCCCTACTGTCTAATCTGGGTGTTTCTAACACTAGTATCAGCAGCAATACGATCCGCTTGTATGGGCGACAAGGATTCCAAATTCCGGAAGCCAATCAAATAGCCAGACCAGATGACCTGACAGAACTCGCCATTGAAGTGATGGATGGGGGGGATGGGGTACTCAACGGACAGGATTATATCTTGTTTTACGGACAATCACCACATAAGTGGTTGAAAGACAGTATTAATCAAAGATTTCACCACCAGAAAAACCCTTACGGGGATACCACATTTGTGTATCTGACGCTGGGCGGACTTGGCAGGAGAGTGGAAATAGCTGCCAACGCCAATCCAACAGTCAATGTGAGTACGTACTGGGAACGCCACTTTTACGAGAATGATCAAACCAATTTTCTGAACAGCGGCCGGGAATGGTTTGGTGAGGGTTTCAGCACGGTTGCAGGACAAACCACCCGCAATTTCACTGTGAACCTGCCTAATCTACTGAGCAATAGCAATGCATTCATCACGAGTAATATGGCTGCTAGGAGTGTGGGTAGTGTGCCTACTTTCACTGTACAAGTAAACGGACAAACCCGCCAGCAGATCAATCTGGCAGCTATTTCTGGAGGATTTTTAGATGCTTTCGCTACCAGTGCTACTCAGACAAATACATTCGCTGTACCGGGTACGAACTTGAGTTTGAGCTATGCATTTCAGGCGGGCAATAGCAATGCACAGGGCTGGCTCAATTGGTTTGAAATACAAGGTCCGGCCAGTTTGCAGATGGGCAGCTTAACACAATTGTCGTTCCGCGATTGGTCATCGGTTGGTGCAAACGCCATAGCGGGCTTTACATTAAATGGAGCGAATGCAACTACGCAGGTTTGGGAAATCACCGATCCGTTTCAGCCTGTTCGGATGAATTCAACTGTTAACGGAACACAACTTCGCTTCAATCGTGATGCATCTCGATTGAGAGAATACATCGCTTTTCAACCTAGTGGTTTGCTCACACCAGTAGCATTGGGCAGAATCAATAACCAGAATCTGCACAATATCACTGCAGCAGATTACCTCATCATTACCCATCCCAGCTTGCTGGCAGAAGCCAATCGATTAGCTGCATTTCATCGAGAGAGATATCGTTATCGTGTAAATGTTATTCAAACTGATCAGATTTATCATGAATTTGGCGGCGGCATGGCCGATCCTGCAGCCATGCGCGATTTTGTGAAGATGTATTATGATCGCTTGCCAACAGATCGACCAAAATATTTACTACTCTTCGGCGCCGGTTCATTTGATTACAAAAACCGAATTCCCAACAACACCAATCTGGTGCCCGTATATCAAAGTCCGAATGCATTGGATCCATTGATCAGCCATGTATCAGATGATTTCTTTGGCTTACTCGATGATGCAGATGATGTGGCTTTGACTTCACCGCCTTCTTTATTAGACATCGGCATTGGTCGTATTCCGGCACACAATATTGCGGAAGCAAAAGTGATGGTCGATAAAATCATTCGCTACCATAGTGCAAATGCTTTGGGTGATTGGCGAACCAATCTTGTTTTTGTGGCGGATGATCGTGATGGTAACCTGCACTTGAATGATGCAGAGTCGATGACCGCTATCAGTAACAACACCAATCCACTATTTCAGCCAAAGAAAATTTATTTGGATGCCTATCCACAAGTGAGTGGCAGCAGCGGTTCACGCTATCCTGCAGTGAATGATGCGATTGTGAATCAATTGTTCAATGGGGCTTTGTATTACAATTATACAGGGCATGGAAGCTATCAGCGATTAGCAGAAGAAGCCGTGTTTAGTCAGGATGAAGTGAGAAGATTACGCAATGCGGATAAGTTGCCTTTGTTCTTAACTGCTACCTGCGATTTTGCACCGCACGATGATCCAACAAAAACATCTTTGGGTGATCAGGTTTTGATGGGCAACGAAAATGGTGCAATTGCCTTGATGACCACCACGCGTGTGGTCTTTGCTTATAGCAATCGCATCATGAATGAAAACTATTTACGCATCGCGCTGAAGCCTGATGCTAATGGGGTTTATCCAACCTTAGGTGATGCAGTTCGAATCGCTAAAAACCAGACCTATCAAGGATTTGGTGATGTGTTGAATAACCGAAAATTTACTTTGCTTGGTGATCCTGCCATGCGTCTGGGCTTTCCACAATACCAAATCAGGCTAACAAAATTGAATGGCAATGCACTGACGAATAATGATACACTCAAAGCATTGGAGCGCTACGCTTTTGAAGGTGAAATCGTAAATGCATCCGGACAAATCATCAATGATTTTAACGGGCAGCTCACACCGGTAGTGTATGATAAAGCACAAGAAGTAAAAACAAGGGGTAATGATCCTGCAAGTCCGGTAACCAGTTTTTTGGCACAAACCAATGTGCTCTTCAAAGGCAATAGCACTATTACCAATGGAAAGTTTCAGTTTAGTTTTGTAGTGCCGAAAGATATCAGTTATCAATCCGGCAAAGGGCGTATCAGCTTGTATGCACAAAATAGTAGCATTGATGCAGCAGGCGTGTATACTGATCTCAATATCGGCGGTACAGCCGCCGCAGTAAATCCGGATAATGTCGGTCCAACTATTCGTGCATGGTTGAATGATACACTGTTTCGCTCTGGCGGACTCACCAATAACACATCAGTACTCTTACTCGATTTGTTTGATCAATCGGGTATCAATACATCGGGCACAGGGATAGGTCATGATATGGTGTTGGTGATTGATGGGGATGAAAAAAATAGCATCGCCCTCAATGCATTTTATACTGCTGCACCCAATAGTTATCAAAGAGGTTTTGTGCGTTTTCCCATGTCGGTTTTGTCGGAAGGCAAACATACCCTTCGCATCAAAGCCTGGGATGTGGTGAATAATTCATCAGAGATGACCATTACTTGTTGGGTAGGTAAATCGGGTCAGTTGCAATTAGCAAAAGTGATGAATTTTCCCAATCCTTTCCGATATACCACCACGTTCAGCTTTGAGCACAATCGTCCGGATAAAGACCTGCAAGTGCAAATTGCGGTGTATAATGCCCAAGGGCGATTGGTGAAACAATTCAACCAGCAAGTAAGATCCTCAGGCACCAGAAACGTACAAATACAATGGAATGGGGCCGATGATCAGGGCAAAAAACTGGGTAGTGGAACTTATTTTTATCGTATTATTGTACAAGACAATGATGAACAAGCCGGTACAACCGGTCAATTAATCCTATTTTAATCGACACGCTATCGATACAATTTCTACCTGACAAACACAAGCTGTTACTTTGCTTGTACGTTTATTGAACGTTAAATCGTGTTATGAAAAAACTCATGGTGGCTTTTGCCGGATTGCTGGCAGGTATAACCTATACCTATGCACAGAACTCCATCAATATTGTAACAACTGCAGTACCGTTTCTGCGTATTTCTCCTGATGCGCGTTCAGGTGGTATGGGTGATATGGGCATTGCTTTATCGCCTGATGCCAATTCCGTTTTCTGGAACCAGGCAAAAATACCTTTTGCAAAAAAGTCGTCTCAGCTGGCTTTAACCTATACACCTTGGTTAAAAGATTTGGGATTGAATGATGTGTACTTAATGAGTGCATCGGGCTATAAGCATTTGGATGTGGAGCAAGCACTGTTCGGTTCTATCCGATTCTTCAGTTTGGGTAATATTCAGTTGACAGATTTTTCTGGTAATATTTTGAATAACGTGCGCC
>DALYHN010000218.1:0-3916 GCA_031970875.1 Chitinophagaceae bacterium | reverse complement strand
TTGCGCGCTTTGCGAGAAAAACTAACTACTGGCTTCTAAGTTCTGAGCATTCTACATTCCTTGTTCTTCTGTTCTATTGTTCTTTTGTTCCATAAAGGTTTCACCGCCTAGGCCATTCCTACGCTATTCCGCGATGTGGCGCTAAGACTATGTCAGATTAGCAATCTCATATAGTACATCTTGCATCTTTGGTTATCAGTGATTCAGGTACTGTTATGATCAACTATAAAAGCCCGGTATACCACCCTGAAATTTTAAAAAGAGCGTCAACATTTGAAATCTGAAAAGACATCACGTCTATACTTTCGTCTTTCAAATGTTGACTGCTTAGTTGCTCTACTCGTCTTTCAGTCCTTTAGATGTACGATTTTCAAATGCGGGTTTAGGCGCAAGCTTATATGGTTTTTCGCGCATCAGCTTTTTCACTTCATCCACTGCACGAATCAATTGCGGATCAACACCCTTTGCCAACTGTGCAGGATCATCCCATATTTCAATATCCGGTGTAACACCATAACCTTCTGCAAACCACTTTCCATCGGGGCCGTAGAGTCTTGCATCTGGTACAGTAATGCCGCCACCATCAATCAACTGGTGACCAGTTGCCGGACCAACCAGAATACCCAAAGTGCGTTCTCCAATAATCGGCCCCATTTTAAGTGTCTTGAATCCCCATGGGAAAGCATCGCCACCAGAACCCGCATTGCCGTTAATCAGCATCACTTTGGGCGTATCGTTTCCTTTTAATGGTATACGGCTGATGCCTGCGTTGCGCCATGCGATATTGTAGATATTGGTGCGATTCAGCATTTCCAGAAAACGATCACCTAACTGACCGCCTGCATTGAAGCGTTCATCGATGATGAATCCTTTCTTATCAACCTGCGCATAAAACTGTCTGAGCAATTCTGTTTGTCCATCACCTCCTGTATTGGGCATATACATGTAGCCAATTTCATTATTGCTTAGATCTGCTACTGTTTTTCTGTTGGCCTCAATCCACTCCAGGTGACGCAGTCTACGCTCTTGTCCGGCATTTAACGTTTCAATCAAGACATCGCGCGCACCAGTCAAACTTGGTTGGCTATTTACTTTCAACAACACAGATTGCCCTGCAGTTCCATCTAATGCTGCATATGGATCTTTGTTGATGTCTATCGGATTGCCATTCACGGCGAGTATATAATCTCCCTCACTCACATTGATGCCACTCAAATCAAAGGGTGATCTTACTTCACTATCCCATGATGCTGGTTTGATGATTCGCTTGATGCGATATGCACCGTTTTGTAAATCCCAATCAATACCCAGAAATCCATGACCGCGATTGCTGGCAGCTTCTGCATCACCTTGTCTTGCATAAGTGTGGCCTGCTGCAAGTTCTGCGATCATCTCTTCCTGTATATTGCGTACATCCCAGCGGGTAATTGCATGTTCCATCAGCCCTTTGTATTGTTTGCGTATTGCATTCCAGTCTACTTGCTGCATAGCAGGATCGTAGAAGAAATCACGATAACGGCGCCAAGTATCTTCGAAAAGTTGATTCCATTCTTCCTTGGGCTGTAGTGTCATCTCTAATGCTGAAGTACGAAGCGGCTTTTCTATACGCTGCTCAGGAGCAGGTTTGATGATACCCATCATTGGGCCTTGACGAACCAATATCGATTTACCGTCTGCTGAAACAACAAAAGCACTCACATTGGCCAGCACTCTTTTTTCTTCTCGCTTATCAGCATCGAAAACATAGAGCGAAGCTTGTTCACCGTTGCTGCCGGAATTGGGTAAGCGATGGTACAAGAGCTTGCCATCAGCAAAAGCAAGACTGGTATAATTTCCAGCTTGCACGGGTAAAATCTGCACACGTGATTCAAAACCTTCTGGCTTTATGTTCAGTGTTTTTATAGCTGCAGGCTTGGGTGTTTCGGCGGGTTTTGCAGCTGCTGCTGAGTCTGCAGCAATCTTCACCTCATCATTTTTGGGGAGTAGAATACTTTTTGCAGATGGATCTAGATTGGCATAAGCCACTTGTGTCACATTAGGATAAATCCAGGTTCCATCAAGACTGCTGTAAACAGGCTGCAGGCGTCTATCAGTAAGGAAGTACAAATATTTTCCTGTGTTGTCAAATACCGGATCTGCATCATTGTAATAGCCGGCAGTAAGTTGATAGACTTTCTTTTCTGCAAGACTATATAAGTAAATAGCTTGATTCAAATTTGCACCAGCTTTGCTATAAGCAATCCAATTATTATCCGGACTCCAACTCATTCGAAATCCTTGCAGTGCAGAATAAGTATTCAACTCTGTTTTAGTAGCTAACTGGTTCTCACCAGTAGCAATTGTGATGATCCTGATTTCCTGAAGATGATTGATATACGCAATTTTTTTGCCATCATTGCTCCAGTGCAAAGCCCAACCCATACCACTTGTGAAATTTGTCAATTGCTTTTTACTACCGTCTTTTTGGTCTTGTAGCCAGATATTATACTCGCCGCTTTCATCACTCCACCAAGCAACATATCTTCCATTCGGGCTCCATGCCGGCATTTGATCAAAAGATCCGCTACTGCGTGTGATGTTTAGAATTGGACCATTCTCAGCGGGCACATTAAACAATTCACCTCTTGCTTCTAAGACAACCCTTTTCCCATCCGGAGAGATATCGCCACCATTCACGCGGTTACCCAAATTTTCAACCCGAGGCATCAGTGTAGCAAAATCTGTTACCACATTAATTTTTACTTCATCATATTTACTGGTGTTCAGATTCATCAGATAAAGCTTGCCGCCAGCTTCAAAAACAATTTCTTCCGGACCAGCACTCATATGGTTCACATCTATGTCATCGAACTTGGTCAATTGTTTGTGCTGCTTGGTGCTAAGATCGTATGACCAGATATTGCGACGCATATTGGCATCTCCATCACCTACATAATAAATCTTGTTCTTGTGCCAGGCAGGCTTACCTTCTGTGGCTTTGCTTTTTGTGAGGTTTTCTGCTGTGCCTTTTTTAAGATCGAAAAGAATTACATCAGAGGCTAATCCGCTTCTGATACGTTTGAAAGGATAGTTCTCTGTAATCTTAGTGACATACACCAAGCGATCGCCATCGGGAGAGAAACTAGCCAGCTCACCATAAGGAATTGGGAGTTTCTGTGGCAGTCCGCCTTTATCTGAGACGAGATAGAGTTGATTAACACCTCCAACATTGTTTTCACGTGGAGAAGCAAAGAGAATGCGCTTACCATCAGGATGCCAGTCAACCACGCGATCCATCATCGCATGCCAAGTGAGCCTGTTGGGCATTCCACCACCAACGGGAATGGTGTACACATCAGCATTACCCCGATAAGTAGCAGTAAAAGCAATGGTTTTGCCATCTGGCGAGAAGCGTGGAAAAGCTTCTTCACCAGTGGATGTAGTAAGACGGGTAGCAAGTCCGCCTGTTTTGGGTACGATCCACACATCGCCTCCATAAACAAAACTGATTTGATTATCAGATACATCTGGATAACGGAAGAGACGTGCGTCCACTTGTGAAATAGCCATATTGCTATACATAAGTGTAGTCAACAGCAGCAGAGAGAATCGCATAAGATGATTTTTTGTTGTCAATAAATATGTGTTGAATGAGCAACCCAAAAGGAGATTGGATTTACCGGCAAATCAGCTGAAATGAAAAACCAACTAACCCAAGCAGGAACAGCTGATGTAAATTAAATCTACTGAAATTGGATGAAGATGCAAACAAGTATTGACGAGCGGAGTGAAAGACGGTCATTGGCCGTATGGCTGATGGACCATAGCCGATGCTTGTTGGTTTGTTGTTGATGGTTGGGGATTTTAGTTTTCACCGCGAAGACAGAATGCTACGCTTCCGGTCTTTGGTTTTTTGCTTTTAGTCTTTGGTTGAATA
>DALYHN010000217.1:0-3937 GCA_031970875.1 Chitinophagaceae bacterium | reverse complement strand
AAATAATACTTATTTTCAAAAACAACGGATTAGGCCCCCAGTAATGGGGGCTTTTCAAATATATTATTGATTTGATGCTGTATTTAGTAGGGGACTTGCGTTATATATTCAAAAGCTAACCCACTTTTTTTCTTTTAGGCATTGTGAGTGCAAATAGCACAAAGCCAGACATAACGGTAAAAAGGCCAAATACTGAAAAACACTTCAGTAAAATATTGCCAAAATTATCTCTGCTGGAATAATCCATGGTATGTAGCATCCATAAAAAGTCAAAAATTCGCCACTTGTCATTCCTGAATTTTTGAATTGTGCCTAACTGGCTTGCTACATATACTGTTGTCTTTGTAGGATGTTCAAAACTGATCGCATATGCAGGTAAAGGATTTTCTCTGTATTCGTGATGCCCGTTTGTGTTAGTCAAGTATGCTACTGCTCTAACTTTGCTATCACCATTGAATCTTTTTTGAGCAATCGCAATGGCTTCATCTTGGGTTAAAGGGCCTCTAAGTTGACCTGTTACAGCATCGGCTAGATGATTCATGGATGCAACATCATGTTTATTATTTTCTGTATGCTGTAGGTTGCTTACACACCTGATTTGATAGGTAGGTCTACCTAAGATTTCGATTAGCTGAATGGTAACTATTGAATCAACCCGATGATGCTTTTTTATCTCTTGCATCACTAGGCTTGGACTTACAAGTGGAGTATCTGATGAGATTAGTGGTGCTGCTGATTTTTGAAAATCACCATGAATTTCGTCCATATTCGACCAGCTGAAATAAATGCCACCAACAGTCCAAAATATGAATTGAATACCCAAAAGCACCCCTAGCCAACGGTGTGCTTTTCGTATATAGTATTGTTTGCTTTTACTCATTTGCTTATTGACTTATTGAGAAGGGGAGTTCTACTTTTTTCTTTTCCCATGCAATACTGATTTTGCCTGTTTTTTGATTAGGCATTTCAATTGTGTATTGTAATCTTTCTGTGTGAGGTACGCTCAGTGGTTTTACTTTTAATCGTATGATATCCTCCTTCTCATCATAAGCAGAAGCAAGATGTTGCTGCCAATTTTTATTAATGATGAGTATCCATTCTTTTTCTCCAGGTATTGTAAAAAAGGCATATTTACCGGCAGCTATTTTTTTGCCATTGACGATGAAGGCTTTGGGCATTTCAAGTAGTGTTGCATCATGGGCGCCTGTTACCCATACCTCATCAAATGGAACAAGGCCACCCCAAATGATTCTTTTTCGAACCCCGGGTGAGTGATATTTTATCTTGATGCTATCCTTATCAAGGATGTAAAATGCCATTGACTTGATACTCTTTTTGGTTGTATCCTTAATTAAATTAGGATTATAGCATACTTCCTCTGCTTTTTGTGCGAAATTGACTTGGTTGAGAGAGACAACCAAGAATCCGATCAGTAAAAGTTTAAATCTTGATTTCATCGTGATGTATTATTGCTTAATTAAATTAATGTTGATGTCCTGCCATAGGATCTGCACCTTTTTTGAATATGTATTCGCTGTTTAAGAGATATGCGCCGGATAGCACGACGATATCTCCTTCCTTAAGTCCAGACTTTATTTCAATCAGATCGTTACTCTCTAAACCCGTCTGTACCATAATATTTTTAAAAGTATTCTTTTTGGTCTGTATCCAAATAGTTGCACCCTTACTATCTCTGATGACTGCATCAATTGGTAGGGTTAATGTTTGTCTTTTCGGGCTTTTTAAAAGAACATATGCAGGCATACCTGGTTTTAATCTTTTTCCAGAATTAGGTATAGTTATTCTTATTAAGTTAATTCTTGTATCGGGATTGATCTCTGGGTTTACAAACTCAATGCGGCCCATGATTTCTGTGTTATCCAAATCGGGGATTTGAACAGTTGCGACACTATTGTTATTCACTTGAGCCATTTGAGAAGTATATACTTGTGCTTCAACCCATAAAGTCGAAAGATCAGCCAGTGTAACAATAAGCCCTCCTTCCATTACATAATCACCTTCTTTCACTGGTAGTTCTGTTATGTATCCATTTGCTTTACTATAAAAGGTAGTTACTTGGGAGGCTTTTTTGGTTGAGGCTAACTCTTTAATACTCTCTTCGGACATACCCCAAAGTGTTAATTTGTTTTTAGCACTCTGAATTAGTTGATCAAAATCGATTGAAGCATTTGAAGAGAACTTTCGTTTTTTATCCAGTGCCAAGAGATACTCTTGTTTTGCATTATTCAGCTCTTCGCTGTATAAATCAAATAAAGGAGCTTCACTCTGTACATAGTCGCCAAGATTTTTAAAATATAATTTTTCAATTCTACCCATGATCCTTGCGCTAATAGAGGTGGTTTTACTTTGATCAAAATTTATAGTACCCGTTAGAATCAGCCGATCTCCGATTGTGCCTGATTGAATAGCTGCTGTTTGGATATTTCCTAATTGAATTTGTTGATCACTTAGTTGGATTTCATCATTTTTTTCGCCCTTCTTTTTCTTGACAGGCGTTAAGTCCATCTTGCAAATGGGGCATTTCCCGGGTTGATATTCTACCACCTGAGGATCCATGGAGCAAGTATAATAAGTGTCTGAATCTTTAGGTGTATCCTTTTTAGTAGTACAGGATAGTAGTACAATCAGACTTAATATGAATGAGGTTATATATCGCATACTATTGTTTTATTTTGATAAAGCTCTCACTATCCATTAGATACTGCGCATTCATAGCAACTGAGTCTTTTTCAGTAATGCCTTGTATAATCTGTATGTGTTTTTCATGCGTTATGCCAGTAGAGATTTTTGTCGCTTTAAAACCATCATCTGTCTTTTGGAAAACAACCTTATCTATCCCAAGTGAAAGCACGGCTTCCTTAGGTAGCCAGAATGCTTTTTTTGAATTCCCGAATATGGCAGCTTTTACTTGACTTCCAATGGGTATGTTGAGATTGCTATTATCAAAATAAACTCTTACTGTAAGTGTCTTACTGTTCTTTTGATAAAAGGGTTCAATAAAATCGATTGTAGCTCTAAAATCCTTCTGGGGTGCTGTTTCTGGTACGATTCTCACCTTGTTACCTATCTGTATCAGCGATTGATTATCACCGTAAATATTCAGCAACGCCCAAGCTTTATTAGGATTGTAGACTGTAAGAATTGATTGTCCTTTTTGTAGATACATTCCCTCTTTTAAAGAAAGTTCTTCTGTTAGTAAAGCAATATCTTTCATACTGTCTACTCTTGGGTTCATTTGAGCCTCATTATTTGCTTCATGAATATGACCGCTATAATTACTATAAACAGTTATGGTGAGTATTGGCTTTCCTGTTTGTATGATTGTTTGTAGTTGTGTATTTTCCATGCCAAGAAGCAAGAGTTTTTCCTTAGCAGCTTCTATAAACCCTCTGTTATCGGGATCATTCTTAAGTAAGAAGAGCAAATTTTGTTGGGCTGTCAGTAATTCTGGACTATAGATATCTGCAATTTTCTGCCCTTTGCTTATTTTCTGGTACCTGTATCGAACATAGAGCTTTTCAATTCTACCTGATACTCTTGCAGATATGTTACCCACCTGCCTGGTATCGTACATAATATTGCCCAATGCTTCAATCTCAATTTGTTCGCCCCTTTTTTCAATAGTTGTTACTGGGATAGATGAAATAACTAACTCATTTGTAGGCTTAAGTAAAGAGCCTAACGCTATTTCCTCTAGAGTTTCAGTATTCATTTCATTTTTCACTAAGTCCATTCCACACTTTGGACATTTCCCTGGTTTGTTGCTGAATACGGAGTCCTCCGGCATGGGACAGGTATATGCTTTTGGATTGTGTTGGTGACTATCTGCCTCCATAAGTATAAGTTGCATGCCACATTTTGGACATTTTCCCGGTTTATCGCTAAATACGGAGTCCTCCGGCATAGGACAGGTATA
>DALYHN010000216.1:0-3947 GCA_031970875.1 Chitinophagaceae bacterium | reverse complement strand
ACCATAAGCTATTCCCCAACTGATGAATAGTACCCGCTTA
The DNA here is from genome assembly GCA_031970875.1 of Chitinophagaceae bacterium. Lineage (GTDB taxonomy): Bacteria > Bacteroidota > Bacteroidia > Chitinophagales > Chitinophagaceae > JAFLBI01. The sequence continues at coordinate 3,907 of DALYHN010000216.1, read as the reverse complement.
TACCTTGTTTCAACAGGTTGCAATAAGGCTTTTGCATATTGTGGTATATCCGCATGCGGGATTATCGGGTTTTCATACTGCATATCGTGAAAATACTACTGTCGGCTTAAAGACAAGTTGTGAAAGCTGGGTTGTTTATCACTAAAAGGTTTATCAGAGATCGCCCAGCTGGGGACGTAAAACGATATCCTCCACACAAGCCTGAGGTGATAATTGCGCTGCCGCATACACCATCTGCGCCACATCATTGGCTTCCATAATACGTTGAGGGTCTACACCTGAACCACTCCAGGAATCAGTATAAGCTGCACCAGGATATACACCCGTTACTTTAATACCATGCGGTTTCATTTCCTCACGCAGATTTTTAGAGAAACCTGATAAGGCAAACTTGCTGATACTGTACGCACCACCGTTAGGATAAGCCTGCAGTGATGCGATGGAACAGATATTGAAAATATGACCGCGCTTGGCTTCCATCATTTTTGGTAACAAAGCACGTGTTAAATGGTAAGCACTAAAAAGATTCACCTGCAGCATTTGTTCCAGAGCACCTGCCGCTTCATTGTGTACACTGCCAGGCACAAACTGACCCGCATTGTTGACAATAATATCGGGCACACCATGTTCCAAAACCCAATCAGCAAATGCTTGGACTTCTGCAGCATCAGCCATGTCTGCAGGACGTGCTTTGTATTGCGCATAAGGCCAGGCTACCATCAGCTCTTCCATAGTCTTGTACAGAGCTGCATGATTGCGACTGCAGAGAAACAGTGTATGTCCCTCTTTCGCGAATGCCTCCGCAATAGCTTTTCCCAAACCTTTAGACGCACCAGTAATCACTACCTGCATAACAAAAACTTTATGCGAAGTACGCTGTTTTTCGGCAGGTTTCTGCATGGTTCGGTTTACCTTGCAGCATGCCTTATAAACATATCTTTTTTGATCTTGATCATACCCTGTGGGATTTTGAAACCAATGCCAAAGCCACCCTGCAGGATTTATACCACAGCAATCAACTCGTAGAAAGAGGCATTACTGATTTTGATGCATTCTTCGAGCGCTACAGCTACCACAATGAAAGGTTATGGGATCGTTATACCAAGGGTTTTATTAAACAGGAAGAGTTACGCTGGAAAAGAATGTGGCTGGCTTTATTGGATTACAAAATTGCTGATGAAGCTTTGGCCAGAAGTTTGGCAGCACAGTTTTTAGAGCTCCTACCCACCAAGCAACACTTGTTTCCTTACACGATAGAGATTCTGACTTATTTGAAAAACAAAGGCTATGTATTGCACCTCATCACCAACGGATTTGAATCAGTGCAACATAGAAAACTGAAATATTCAGGCCTTACAGATTTTTTTGATGAAGTGATCACTTCTGAAGCCAGCAACAGCATCAAACCAGATGTAGCCATTTTTGAATACGCACTAAAAAAGTCAGGTGCACAATTAGCAGAAAGCATCATGATTGGTGATAATCTGGAAGCAGATATTCAAGGTGGTAATAATGCAGGTATGGATACCATTTTCGTGAACCACATAAATGCAGATCCATACATCCCATCCACTTATGTGATACATCACTTAAAAGAACTGGAAAACATCTTATAAAAGAAAAACCCTCTCGCTTGAGAGGGTTTTTGATTAAGCTTTTGTAGCAGGCTTGGTTGTCTTTGTTTCTTTCTTGTCTTCCTTCTTCTCTTCTTTCTTGCAGCACTCCTTGCCTTTTTCTTTCATTTCTTTTTTGCAGCACTCTTTACCCTTACCACACTCTTTGCCATGCGCAAAAGCCATACCTGTGGTCAGTAAAACAGCTGTCGCAAGTACCAATACTTTTTTCATATGTTTTTTGTTTTTAAGCGTTACCAAATATAACCGATAATGCCTTTATTCAGCAAGGCTTTCTGTTAAAATTACCAGCTCGCCAGAACAGTTACACCACCTTTTACCACTTCATTCAGCTGTACGTGAATCTTGGTACCTACCGGCAGCAGAAGGTCTACACGGCTGCCAAACTTGATGAATCCGTATTCATCGGTCTGTTTTACCTGCTGACCAACCTTGGTATAATTACAAATTCGCTTGGCCAGTGCACCGGCAATCTGCTTCACCAGAATCTCACCCTTTATGTGCTTCAACACCACAGACCAGCGTTCGTTCTCGGTAGATGATTTGGGATGCCAGGCCACCAGGTATTTGCCCTTGTGGTATTGGTTGTACACCACTTCCCCGCTCACCGGATTGCGGTTTACGTGTACGTTAGCCGGACTCATGAACACACTGAGCTGAATACGTTTATCCTTGAAATATTCCTCATCCACCACTTCTTCAATCACCACCACTTTACCGTCTGCGGGACAAACAATCTGGTTATCATTAACAGTGAGTGTTCTGTTGGGAATACGGAAGAAAGAGACGATAAATAAGAATAGCGCTAAAGTCAAGATAAAAATGGAGATCGTTAACCATGCCAGCGATTCACTGATAAAAGCATAAGCCGTCAGGTTAATGATGCCGAAAATCAGTGCAGCAATGGCGATGGAAGTATAGCCTTCCCGATGAATAGTCATTAGTAGAATTTGAGCGGCAAATATACGTATCTGCGCCTAGCTCAGAACAGCCAATACACAACCAGCCAGATAGCAGGTGCAGCCAGCAATAAGGAGTCGAAACGATCTAAAAAACCACCATGACCGGGCATAATACTACCGCTGTCCTTGATATTGGCCAGTCTTTTCAGTTTACTCTCCAGTAAATCGCCCAGCGTACCTACGATCGCTGCTACAATTGCCAATGAAGCCATTGTCAACTGATGCGTTTGCCAATGAAGCAGCAGACTAATCACCAAATACGCAATCCCACCAGTTAATACAACACCCCCAATCGTACCCTCCCAGGTTTTCTTTGGCGAGATGGGTGATAATGGCGTTTTACCAATCATGGAACCAACGAAGTAGGCCATGGTATCATTCACCCACATACAACCAATGATGAACAAAGGAAAGAATGCGAAATAATCCATACCCGGCTCTTGTATAGTGTACTTGCGACCAACCAAATTCATCAACAAGGCAAGACTTAAAGACAAATAAATCAACCCAAAAAAAGAATGGGCAATCAACTTGAGTTGCAGCTTTTTATTAAAGAGGATTTCTACCAACGGCAACACAACCACCATCAATAAACAGAACCACCAGCCAATTTCATGCAGATAGATGGTTTCAGTTAATTGATAGTTTTCATTCATCAACCAGAGCATCAATCCCCAACCTGCCAGCATTACACCATACTTGTGTAACTCATGAATACCTGCATAATCAGGATCAATCTTGGCCACAATTTTCTGGTACTCATTCCATGCACCAAAATGCACCAAACTAAACAAGGCAAATAGTGTCCACTGATTAATAAGTAGGCCACCCAGCATCACCACCACAAAGACAACAGCTGTTAAGCTTCTAGTTTTCAGGGTTTGTAGATTTAATGCCATGTTTAGTTTAATAAAGCTTGATTCAATAATTCGCGCGCCACATCTTTCAAATGCGATGGTACATACACTTCAATATCCCCAAAATTGAGGTAACTACTATCCATCTTATTCATAATCTGCACCGGAATCTCATTCTCACTGAGCAAACCCTGCACAATACTGGCTTCTGCAGGATTTCGGGTAGCGTATATTTTCAACCATTGACTCATCCTAGCAAAGTTTCCTGTGTATCATGCTGGTGTGCTGTCTGCACTTCATCAGATGCTTTACGAAAATTCATCATCAACCAAACGATTGCTGCTAAAGCAATCAATCCAAACCATACAGGCATGGACTCATCAATTGCATCTTCAATCTTACGCCCCTTCTGTTGTGCCACAAATAGTGCAGTAATCACAAAAGCATTGTTGAT
>DALYHN010000215.1:0-3954 GCA_031970875.1 Chitinophagaceae bacterium | reverse complement strand
GCTCACGCGACCAAATGTTGGACGAAAACCTGTTGCACCACAAGTTGATGAAGGGGAAATGATAGAGCCCCAGGTTTCTGTACCAATAGCAAAGGGCACGAGGCCGGCAACGGTTGCAGAAGCAGAACCTGCAGAAGAACCAGATGAACCAAAGCGCAGGTTCCATGGGTTATTGGTGCGGCCACCATACCAACGATCGCCCATGGCCAAAGCACCTAAAGTGAATTTAGCCACCAGCACAGCACCTGCATCGCGCAGCTTGTTATACACAGTGGCGTCTTCATCAATGATTTGATCTTTATACGGCGCTGCGCCCCATGTTGTCTTGGTGCCTTTTACAGCAAACAAATCTTTCAAGCCATAAGGAATACCGTGCAAAGGACCCTTGTATTTACCTTTTGCAATTAATGCATCTGCTTCTTTCGCTTGTTGTATCGCAATTTCCTCTGTTACAGAAATCACACATTGCAGGGTATCACCATATTTTCTAATACGCTCAATGAAGAACTTGGTCAGCTCAACAGAGCTAATCCTTTTGTTCTTGATCAGCGAAGCCAATTGCATCACTGAATAAAAAGCCAGTTCATTTTTATTCGCTGGCAACGATACATTCGCAGGTATTTCCCAGTTGATGGGCTGTTGCTTCATATCGAATTGCATACCTGCTACAACCGGACTTTGCCACATGCTCATGGGTGTGCTATTGCTGAGCGGGTATTTGTGCATCTTCCGAATCTCAAATACATTCTCTTTTACGCCATCAAACATGGAGTCGATTTCTTGTTGCGTAAAGCTGAGGTCGGCAAACTTGGCAACAACAGGAATCTCCGATTTACGAATCGTGTCCTGCGCTTGTAACTGAGCAGTTGTTGCGCACAATACAAATGCGCATAGTAGTTTTCTCATTGCAGTATTGGTTATTTGATCAATTTTACCCAAACATAATCATCCATAATCTCCCCGTTCTTAATCACAGCTTTTCTCCGGATGCCTTCTAAATAAAATCCGCATTTCTGTAACACACGCATACTGGCTTTGTTCGTCTCAAACACTTCCGCATAAATGCGTACTATAGTAAACTCCTGCTCAATATACTCCACCAATAAACGTGTTGCTTCGGTAGCAATGCCCTTCCCCCAGAATTCCTCTCCAACAAAATAGCCAATCTCCACGCTCATTCTGTACACATCTTCTTTCGGTACAATACCAATATTACCGGCTATTCTACCTTGATACAAGATGGCAAAATTGAGAAAGGGTCTGGTCTTGCGAATGCTGTCCAACCATTGCTCCGCATCCAGCACAGTATAGGGCGTTGGGAAAAAATCGCGCACATTATCCCACACTTTTCTATTATTCGCAATAGCCGCTAAAGCCTGTGCATCCTCTTTTTGCCAGGGACGCAAAACAATCTTGCTCATGCCTTAAAATTATTGCATTTATGGCTTGCTGCCATACACTGCTTTTCTAGAAAAATATGCAGTGAGTGGAAACAGACCAACGATAGCCACAGACCAGAGTAAAGGCAAGTGCAGCCACAAAAGCATAGCCAACACAATCAATAAATAGATTGGATACAATAGTACCAAGGCGCCAAACAATACTGAATCGTAAAATACAGTGCCCCGTGTTTTCTTATTGATAAAGCTGCTGATTGGATAATAGAGTGGCGCGTGCAGTAGTCGGGTGATATTCAGTAACAGTGGATGATGGTGTGTGCTTACTTCTTCGCGACTGTTGATTAAATGATCAATCTGTGCATACATGAGGTCATTGAACACTTTAAGCTGTCGGGGCAACAAGGTTTCTGCCCGAAAATCCTCTCTACTCAATATCGGACCAGTGATGATTTGCAAAGACTTGCCTATACCACGCAAGGTTTCATAATACAAGCCCACCGGCAATACCTTGGTCGGCACGCCTTCGTCCCAGCTGCCCTGCACAATTCTTGCTGTACCTTTTTTGAAAGGCTGTAGTTCGTGGCTCAGTACGCAAATACCTTCTATGAAGATGATCACGATACCATTATTACGTAGAATGGCTTTGCAGGCATTAAAGGTTTCTTCGTTCTCATGTAAATGATCTTTGCCTTCACTAAGACGATGCACAGGAATCACATGTAAACTTGAAAGCAGTTGCTTATACAAAGGTCTTTTGCGAAATACATCCCCGCGGGCAAGAAAATAAGCAGGCGAATCACATTGTATGGCGATCGAGATGCCATCTAAAAAAGAATCCGGGTGATTGGCCACAATCATCAATGGCCCTTTCAATTTGCGCAAGGCTGTTTTACCCGAAATACGGATGTCTGAAAAAAAGATACTCAGACAGAATTGCACTAAGGGTTTTATGAGTCGATACAGCAAGCTTCAGGATTATAGAAGCATCTACCGCGTTCCAAATTTGATGATACCCGTGAGGGCAGCACCGGTACCGCGACCGATGTTCTTACCGGAAAGATCTGCAAACACACTGAAATTAATCGAGGTGGTTTCGCTGATTTTTCTAGACAATGCAGGGGTGATGCGGAATGTTGAGTAGTAACGGTTGATGAAGGGGTTATTAGGATCGAAGTCGCGATTACGGCTGGTTGAGCTATTGCTGCTGAGTGTAACCGTAAGCTTCCAACTTTCGTCGAGCGGCATGCCGAATAGGGCGTCAAAGAACAATTGCGTTGGACCAACTGAATCAAAAAACTGACGAATACCGGCTGATACATCCCAGTAAGTATTCTTCAACCGGGTTCTATTGGTACCGGAGAAACCCAATTTCACTTCTGCGCCCGGTTTGGCATATCCAATGGTAGGTAGTTTACCTGCGCTATTATTGTATAATGGTATGATAAGTGATCCTGTTACACTAAGAAACTTGTAATAGTCAAAATCATTCAGCAAATAAGAAATACCTACACTAGCATCGCCTAAACTAGAGTTGGTTTGCGTTAAACCAGTTTCCTGATAGCTGGAAATCACAAAAGGCAGGTTGAACACCAGATCCGCTTTATCGGAAATACCAGTACCACCATAGAAACCAAAATAGTGTGAGGTAAACTTACCGCTATTGCTATAGCCAAAATATTCGCGACCCTTGTTCCAATAACCTTTTGCATTGTATAGGTTATAAGATGGCGCTAAGAGCCAACGATTTTTACCAATGGGAAAACCGGCAAAGCTGGTATTTGCCATTAGTATCAGGCATATAAAGAGAACCGATTTGGTAAATGCTTGCATGTACGGATAGATTGGTGAATCCCGAAATCAAGTCTATAACGCTTTTTCCGGCAAAAAATTACGTTCAGCACTTAGAAAGGCATTTTGGTGATGAGCGATAAGCCCAAACCCCAGCCTACTCCCGAGTTTTTACCATACACCGTGTAAAAGCCCTGCAGGTATGGTGTAACTGTTCTGCTGATTTTTCTGCCGATGCCCACGGTAACTTTACCATAAGAAAAGTCTTTGTTTTCTGGAAGATTAGTGCTGAATGTTTTATCGGCACTCGCAGACTGCATATGGGTAAAATTGGCTGTGGCCATATAATAATCATTGAAATTAACACCCCAAGTAACAGCACCACTAAATTGATTGGGGCCTGTTCCATCTTCAGCAAAGAAGCGGTTATGTGTTACTTCAAAAATGGTAAACTGTTGGTTACCGGGATTGAATGAATAGTTAGCTACCACTTGCATACCGTTGGCACCAAAACCCAAAAAAGGTGTTGTTGTATTGGTATAGGTAGGTATCAATGCAGCTATCCTTGTAGTAAAGTGTGTACGCTTAGATTCTGAGGGAATATGAAACGCAAGCCCAAGTGCCACATCGCCAAGACCAGCTCTTGTTGTTTTTGTACCGAAAGAAACTTGATTCTGCTGTATATATGGAACATTGGTAAAGATGTCCAAATTACGCGCTAAGCCATGTGTAATACCAACACCAAAATAGTAGGATGAAAAAGAAT
>DALYHN010000214.1:0-4015 GCA_031970875.1 Chitinophagaceae bacterium | reverse complement strand
AAATGTAGGGGAATTCACCAATAAAAGTTGTTTATGCAACCAATTTTCACAAACCCTGCTGTTGTACCTTCGCGCCATGTTGTACCCCGTTATCCGCAACCTCCTGTTCCGCTTTGATCCTGAAGCAGTTCACCATTTTTCCATGAACCTGCTGCGCGGGGTCTGCGATTTTGGCCCGGGCAAAAGCCTGATCAGCGGGCTCTATCAATACCGCAAACAAAACCTGGCCAAAGAAGTATTTGGACTCAAGTTTACCAACCCAGTAGGACTGGGTGCCGGCTTTGATAAGAATGCCCTCTACCTGCGTGAACTGGAAGCTTTGGGTTTTGGCTTTGTAGAAATTGGTACAATAACACCCAAACCGCAGCCGGGTAATGAGCAACCCAGATTGTTTCGCCTGCCGGCGGATAAGGCCCTGATTAACCGCATGGGTTTTAACAACAATGGTGTGGAAGCAGTGAAAGCCCGATTAGAAGCCTGGCGCAGACAACACCCCAATAGCCAAATGATTGTTGGCGGTAATATTGGTAAGAATAAAGTGACTGAAAACGAAGACGCCTGGAAGGATTATGTGATTTGTTTCGACCGCTTGTTTGACACCGCCGATTATTTTGTGGTGAATGTGAGCAGTCCCAACACACCCGGCCTGCGCGCCTTGCAAGAAAAACCGGCTTTGGAAAAAATCTTCGGCGAGCTGCAACAAATCAATCAGGGCAAACCCAAACCAAAACCTTTGCTGCTGAAAATTGCTCCTGATTTAACCAATGAACAATTAGATGATATCATTGCCTTAACCAAAGACATGCAACTCGCTGGTTTGGTGGCTACCAATACCACCATCAGCAGAGCCGGATTGCGCACCGCACCCGTAGCAGTGGAAGCCATTGGTATGGGCGGACTCAGCGGCAAGCCTGTACAACAAAAAAGCAATGAAGTTTTGCAATACCTCGTAAAAGGTTTGGGCGGCAATACACCTATTATAGCGAGCGGTGGAATTTTCACCGGCGCAGATGCACAGGAAAAAATGGATATTGGCGCAGCATTGATTCAAGTTTGGACAGGCTTTGTCTATCAAGGCCCGGCCATCGCCAAAAATATTTGTAAGGAACTACGCTAAACAACTACTCATAATCGCACAATAAGAGAACACTGTATGGAACACCTGTTTACTTTAGACGCATTTGTTAGCTTACTCACGCTGGCTATTCTGGAAATTGTATTGGGCATTGATAATGTCATCTTCGTGTCCATCATCATGGGCAAACTCAAAGATGCCAAAGACAAGGTCAAGGCCCGCCGCATCTGGATGTTTGCAGGTATTGCTGCACGTATTGCTTTATTGATGGCATTAAGCTGGCTGGTACAAAATGGCAATAAAGAATTGTTTGGTTTCGATTGGAAGGATGCGCACTATGCATTCAACCTGCGCAACTGTATCATGTTGGCCGGAGGTTTGTTCCTGCTCTATAAAACTGTAAAAGAAATTCACCACAAGTTAGAGGGCGATGATCCTACTTTTGAATCCAAAAGCAAAGCCGCATCTTTTGGTGCAGTGATGGCGCAGATCATCATTGTGGATATGGTCTTCTCATTCGATAGCATTATCACCGCTGTGGGTTTGGCCAATCATGTAGAGATCATGATGATTGCTGTGAGCATTGCCATGGTGATCATGTTCTTATTTGCTGAACGCATTTCTAATTTCATTCATAAGCATCCTACATTAAAGATGCTGGCCCTCTCCTTCTTATTGATGGTAGGTTTCAGCTTGTTCTTTGAAGGTGTGGAGCCCCTGCATGGCAGCCATATTGATAAGGGTTATATCTATTTTGCCATGGCTTTCTCCTTTGGTGTGGAACTGTTGAATATGCGCATGCGCAAGAAGCAAACCAAAGTGGTGGAACTGATGGGCCCCAAAGTGGAAGAGACCAAGTAATCAAAACGCTACACGGAAACCAAAGAAGACACCAAATTTCTCCTGATTGATTTTGGGTTGTAATCCTGTGTTCAATCGCCACACAAAATCTACACGGAAGAATTTGAAGATATTGTCTACACCCGTACCAATCTCTGTGTACATTTTTCCATCCAGTGTTTTGAAAGGATGATTGCCCACGAAATTGAGTTGCTGATTGGCGGGCGACAAATCACCAATCACAGATTTCAATGTCCAGAACTGACGGAGTTTTAATTTTCTTGTGGGCGATAGCAAACGGAAAATACCGCTACCAATATTATGTTCCAACATGAAGCCGGCATAACGATCGGTGAGGTATTCAAAACGGTTCATGAGGTTGAAGGAGTAGCGACTGTAATAACGCCATTCATTGCCCGGTTGTAAATCCAATAACTGATACGGCAATGTACCATAGGTTTTGCCCGCAAAGAGTACGGTATACAAACTGCCATAGGGCGCCAGCTTGGTATACTCCGTTAAGGAGAAATCCAGCTTGTGGTAATCATAACTGCTGTTGAGTACACCTGCAATGCCCTTGGTGAATTTCAGTTGCACAATGGGCAATTCACTGCCGAGACTAATGCGCTCAAAATTGTCTTCAATCGTATGCTCCTGATAGGCGTAGCGCAAACGAAGACTGGCTTCAAATGTATTCAGTGGTTCACCGTTCGCAACAGGGAATAATTGTTTCTCGGGCAAATTGAGCAGGGGCTTGAAGAACTTACTATTGAAATCTATATCGAAAGAAAGTCCTTTATTGGTCTCCGCAAAAAAGCTGAGCTTTTTTTCCGTGATCTGCTGAAACTTGAAGGGCACACCCGGCTTTCTGGCAAAGAGGGCAAACAAGTTATCGCTACCTAATTGATCGTAATACACCTGACCATTATCCAAATCAGACTTATATGATAGTGATACATAGGTCCAGGGTTGTCTGCTAAACAAGTATTTCAGTTCAGCCCTGCCCTTCCACATGGCATCACGAAAACCGTAGGCACCATAACCTTTGATATGCCAATGATGGCTGAAGCCTCTGTTGGTAGCTAAATCAAAACGCAATCGGGTTCCTTCCCACACATTCCCTGTTAACCAGTAATACCATGGACCAATACGCACATTGCCTAGGTCTTTTGTACCCGTTGTCAATACTTCCATGATATTTCTGTAGCGTACATAAGTGGGGTTATGAATTAGTGTATCCAACAATTGGTAAACAGCTAGCTCAGTTTTATTCAATGGCTCATGTCTGGTTTGCTGCCAGAATGAATCAGGCTTATTATCTACGGGCCTCACCAACACAATGTCTTCTGACAATTTACTTTTTGCTAACTCGCGCTCTATGGAAGAATCATTGAGTAGCACATTGCGATAGGTGGTTGTTTTTCTTCCCTTGAAACCAATGCGTTGCTCGCCCAACGGTGCAAGATCAGCCACAAACTTATCCTTATACAAAAACCAAACGGAGTCCTGCACCAAACGATACTCCTGAATCAAACTCAAGCCAGTCACGAAATTGATATTGGCATCCAACTGCGGACGAAGCGTAATCTTTTGCACAGCAAAGCTGGTATCATGTATCCATGCATCTCCTTCAAATGTATCTTCTCCTTTGCGTTTGGGTTTGAATGACAGATGCACCAGCCTTTTCTTATTCAGGTATTGGGTATCCAACAATTTGAAGTGATAGTAATTGTCTGCATTCACATGGAAGGGACTAATAAATGTTTTATCAAACACCGGAATGGTTTGCTCATACACATTGATGTTTTGATACGTGCCACCCAATTGTTTTAGGAAACTTTCATTTTCCAATCCATTGGTCTGTGTTGCTTTAATGACTTCTCTTGTACGCCTGGGTTTGTTTTGCCAATAATAGTCGCTTAATGTTTCTGTGATATAGACTGGTAGAAAAGGCTTACTCTCGGAAGTAGAATCTATGTAAGCAAATACAAAGTTGAGCGATTTCAATAATGGATTTTTGCTGAGTTTGTCTTTATTGACATTATCTAAATCCAACTCCAACTTATTGTACACTTCATAACTCAGGTTATCCCAACGCTT
>DALYHN010000213.1:0-4019 GCA_031970875.1 Chitinophagaceae bacterium | reverse complement strand
GCTAAAATTTATACGGTGGGTTGGTGTTTTGGCGGTGGCTGGAGTTTACAATCTACCATCCTTGCTGGTAAGCAGGCTGCTGGTTGTATCATGTATTACGGCCGCCCGGAAAACAATCTGGAAAAACTGAAAACCATCAACTGTGATGTGATTGGATTCTTTGGTACCAAAGACAGAGGTATTCCGAACGAAGTAGTAGACGCTTTCGAGAAGAACATGAAGGATTTAGGGAAGACTATCAGCCTGCATCGCTATGAAGCCGGCCATGGATTTGCCAATCCATCCAACCCTGCATTCGATAAAACTGCAACAGAAGATACCCATCAAAAAACGATCAGCTTTTTGAAAAGTAAAATGAAATAAAAGCAAAGGGGGCAGTCGCCCCCTTTTTACATATCGTTTTTGATTTTATGATAACTAGTAACGAGGCCCTTGATTAAAGAAGAACTAAAGCCCTGATGCTCCATCTCATTCAGCCCAGCAATGGTGCACCCTCTTGGCGTTGTAACCTTGTCAATTTCCTGCTCTGGATGGGTATTCTTTTGCAACAATAATTCTGCAGCACCCTTCACCGTCTGTGCTGCAATCAAAGCTGCCGTTGCGGCGCTGAAGCCTATCTCAATACCGCCCTGAATATTAGCCCTGATATAGCGCATCGCGTACGCTGTACCACAAGCACCTAGTACGGTAGCAGCGTCCATCAGTTTTTCATCAATAAAAACAGTCTTGCCCACCGTATTGAACATAGCTGCGGCTGTTGCTTTCTGTGCATCAGTAGCATTAACTGCGCAAAGACAAGTCATGCTTTCCCGAATAGCAATAGCCGTATTTGGCATAGCCCTAAAGATTGTCATCTGATTACCCAAGACAGATTGGATATCATCAACCCAAAGGCCAGTCACTACACTAACCAAATGCTGGCTTGACCTATGCAACACCGGCTCAATTTCAGTGAGCACTTCTTTTGCTTGAAAAGGCTTCACGGCCAAAACAATCCAATCTGCTCCTTGTACAGCTGCAGTATTATTGCTAGTGATTTGTGCACCTTTTGCTGCGAGCGATTGTAGTGCATCCAAATTTCTCCTGGTAATTGTTATATCAGTAGGTGCTACAAAACCGCTACTCATTAAACCTTCTGCAATTGAAGTACCGAGATTGCCTCCGCCTATAATTGTAATCTTCATTTTATTCTATTTCAACAATCACTGCTTGATAGGGTTGTAAGGAAATCGCCCCTGCAGCAATACTTAAATTACTATAATTATTGATCAATACCTTGCCGCCTATTGATAGGTCCTTAGGTATCTGACAAACAGCTTTATCCTTACTGAAGTTTAGCACTACCAATAGTTGTCGCTTGTCAAGTTTTCTAGTATATGCGTAAACCTTTGGATTGTTTTTATCTACCAACTGATATTGACCATACACCAATGTCTTATTTTGCTTACGCAGGGCAATCATTTTTTTATAATAGCTCAAAATAGATTGCGGATCTTTTTCCTGAGCTGCCACATTCACTGTCGTGTGATTGGGATTCACTTTCAACCAAGGTGTTCCATTGGTAAAGCCTGCATTCAAACTGGCATCCCATTGCATGGGAGTTCTACCATTGTCTCTAGCAGAGATTTTTTGTCCATTTAAAAACCTTTGCAAGTCACCCCCCTTAGCCTTGGTTTCTGCATACTTATTCAATGTCTCGATGTCTTTGTACTCTTCAATCTTATCGAACTTGATATTGTTCATCCCCAGCTCATCTCCATAATAGAGATAAGGCGTAGCCCGCATACTCAATAAAAAAGTATGCAAAAGTTTAGACGAAGCTTCTCTGAATTCAGGCGCATCATTACCCCAGCGTGTGAGCATTCTAGGTTGATCGTGATTGCCGAGATAAATGGTTCCCCAACCTTTTTGGGCAAATACACTATCCCACTTGCTGTAAATTTTCTTGAATTCTAACAGATCATATCCTTTTGGATCAGGCTGTTTGAACTCGCCTGGCAGATAGCCCAGACTCACCCCGTCAAAATGATAGAACATATTCAACTCTTTACGGCTATCATCTACAAAGCTAAGTGCGTCTTCAATTTGCACACCTGCTCCCTCACCTACTGTCATCACATTATATTTGCTCAACACCTCCGTATTCATTTCATGCAAATACTCATGCAAACGCGGCCCCTTAGCATAATACTTCACATAATCACCATTATACTCAGCAGGTAATGCAGGGAAACTGGTATCCTTGCTGATGAAAGGAATTACATCCATTCTGAAACCATCTACGCCTTTCTTAAACCAGAAATGCATCATATCATACACTTCTTTTCTCAGCTTAGGATTCTCCCAATTCAAATCGGGCTGCTGCTTAGCGAAATAGTGCAGGTAATAACTATTGGTAACAGAATCGAAAGCCCATGCATCACTATTGATATCAAAGAAACTCCAGCGATGTTGTGGTTTGCCTTTTTCTGCAGGCCACCAATGATAGTAATCACGATAAGGATTATCTCTTGAACTTCGACTTTGCTTAAACCAGTTGTGCTGGTCGCTGCTGTGGTTCACCACCAGATCCATCACCAATTTAATACCACGATCATGCATACCTTTCAGCAAAGCATCAAAATCTTCCATGGTACCAAACTCGGCCAGAACACTTTGATAATCGCTGATATCATACCCATTATCAAAATTGGGCGAGTTGAAAATTGGATTCAGCCAAACCACATCAATACCCAAGCTCTTCACATAGTCTAGTCTGGAGATGATGCCTTTCAAATCGCCCACACCATCCCCATCACTATCCTGAAAGCTTCTGGGATAAATCTGGTAGACCACCGCTTCTTTCCACCACTGGGCATCTGGCACTTTGGTTGTTTCTTTTTCCATTTGATTACAGGAAAGCATGTTAAGCAGCAGAAATACTGCAAAGATTGACCTGCGCATGACGAAAGGATTTATGGAAAGTTACAAACAAAAAAGGAGCGCTACCGCTCCTCATCATTTAATAATATTGACCTTTTCTAAGATAGTTTCGTACATAGTCATCTACCCCATCTTCCAAACTAGTGAAAGGGGCAGTATAGCCTGCTTTACGGAGTTTATCCATATTGGCTTCTGTGAAGTACTGATACTTATCACGAATATCTTCAGGCATATCAATGAATCGAATATTCGGTTCCGTATCCAAGCCTTTAAAAGTGGCTACTGCCAAATCATAGAAGCTTCTGGCTTTGCCTGTACCTAAGTTGTATAAGCCGTTATTTGCTGTTGCCCAGCTACCCTTTAGCATGGCGTCTAACATCCAACCAATAACTGCAATCAGGTCTTTTACATAGATGAAATCGCGTAGCTGCCAGCCATCTTTAAAATCGGGACGATGGCTTTTAAAGAGTTTTACTTCACCGTTTTGATTGATCTGATTAAAAGAATGCCAGATCACACTTGCCATGCGGGCTTTGTGGTGTTCATTGGGACCATAGACATTGAAAAACTTCAAGCCAGTCCAAAATGGCGGCATAGTTTCTTGTGCTAAAGCCCACTTATCAAATTCGTTCTTACTAACACCATAGGGGTTTAATGGCTTTAAGGAAGCCACAACACTATGATCATCATTATATCCTTGCTCACCTGCGCCATAAGTAGCAGCAGAAGAGGCATAGATCAGGGGCACATCATGACTAGCACAGTAATTCCATGCTTGAATACTATAGTCAACATTCAGTTCCTGATGAATAGCATAATCAAATTCAGTCGTATCTGTTCTAGCGCCTAGGTGAATGAAGGCAGTGATGCGAGGCGATTTCTCTGCCAACCAATCAAAGAGATTGTATCGTTCAACAGCTGCTGCAAACTTTTTGGACTCCCAATTCTTGCGTTTCTCCTCCACACCAAAATCATCCACAATGATTAGGTTCTCATAGCCCTGCTCATTTAGGAATTGCACCATGCAGCTGCCGATAAAACCTGCAGCACCTGTTACAATGATGTATTGATCTTGTGCCTGCATCAGCTTTTGTTGA
>DALYHN010000212.1:0-4050 GCA_031970875.1 Chitinophagaceae bacterium | reverse complement strand
GCGAGGTAAATTATAAATACAAAAAGGGGCTTTCGCCCCTTTTTGATTCATCCTAACTCAAAAAAAAACAAAAACTTACAGTACTTAATTAAAAAAGATACCCCAACACTAAGTCTAAACGCGTAGTCTTGTTTTTGTATATACCCATATCAATTACCCGCGTATAATCTACGCCAACCCTAAAGCCCATTGAACTCAACAAGTCTAGAGACACATGCGCCAACTGTGGTTTTTGGTATTGGTCATTTTTGACAGCACCGCTAACGCTCACCAGCCTGTATACGCCAACTGTGTAGGTAGTCAGGGTTTGCAGCACCAGCTTATCTGAAATAGCATAGTCATAAAAGAAAGAGGGGCCAACACCATAGTATAATCCTTGTGGCTCAATCGTTTTACCGTTCACCAATTGACCCGTAGGAGTTCGTTCAAAATTGTGCGACCCAATCACAAAATCGTTTACATTAAATCCTATTGCAGCACTACTTCTTGTGGGTTTTTTAATATTCCAACCCCAACTACCAAAACCAAGTAAGTGTGATAGGGTAGACCCCTCCTTTCGCTTCGCATTGGATGCGTCTTGTAAAACCGCCCCCATTAATGAAAACATATCTCCAACACTTTTATTCTGCCAATAGAACCTTTTTTTACCCTTTTCAAGATTGTATCGCTTGGATAAAATCTTGAATGAAATAGCCGTTTTCTGATGGCCTTCCGGATATGGTGCTCCTGGATTTGACATATTGGTAACCAATAAGCCAAAATCAAAATGACTATTACCATAGAATTGTTTCTTCTTTTTTGTACCGTATTTAAAGTCGGCCAATTGCTGGGCACTTGACTCTTGTACTAAAAAGAACAAGCTAAATAAAACACAAACTGCGATTGGGTATGTTATAGCTGATTTTCGCATATAAAATTTATTGGGTCTTACTATGCTATTTTAATTTATTACTTCAAGTTGCTGGCGATTTCTGCCCAAACAGCATCCATGTATTTCTTAGCTGCTGCCAAAACTCCTGCCTTATATTTTGCCGCATTCACTTCTACTGCATGAACTTTGCTCATAAAGCGGTTATCAACATCATATACCCGAAAAAATCCAGCATCGGTACCCCAATCCACTTTTGCAGTTTCTTCAGACTTGAATTTTTTCTTTTCAATGACATCTCCAATCTCAATAGGCTTTTTCAAAAACCAATTACCAACATTAATATTGGCCATACTTTGCTTAGCATTCAATGCAAATACTGTTGAACCATCACTTCCGCCAGCCATTAACCCTGTTGTATTCAAGGCATTATTGCCAATTTGCAAACCCGTCTCAGCCACTACTTTCGCACCACCACCAAGTCTGCCCAATAATTTACTTCCAGCAGACTCAGCTTCTTGAGCAAAGGGCACAGAAATATTCACTGTGAGAACGATAGCACCCCCGAGCTCCTTCGACAGTGGCTGCGCCTTGCTCAAAAAGCCACCTTTTTCTTTACCATCATCTTTTGTAGCTCTTACCAGATATTCATATCCTGTAGGCGATACTGTCACATATCCATCAAATTGAGATTGATTCAATGTTCCACCGGCTTTACGTTCCCAGCCCTCCATTGGACTAGTAGCGGCGGCTGCTTCAGTTGGCACTAGTTCATACCCTGCAGCTTTAACTTTATCCGTCAAATCTTTGTATGCATCATTTACGATATCAATTAGATCTTGCTCCTGCAAACCTTTCAAACCGATAGATAGATTGGCTTGTACATCACTTTTATAACTTCTGGTATACTCACTACCGCCACGGAATCCACCTACTTTACGTTCTTTATCGAGATACAGCGTTTGGAAATTGAATCGAAACTGGCTGATATAAATTTTCTTAGGTGCCCCATCCAGCTTTCGTAAGCCGTAATTGTTGATCTCCTTCAGATCTACTTCTCCAATAGATTGCGCTGATGCACTAAGCAAAGAACAGCTGAGCAAAAAAGCAAGTATCCTACGCATAATTGTGGTTTTAAACGTGAAACTATCATGCGTATTGAACCTAAACAATACAGCAAATGCTGTATTTAGACCCATTTGTACTTATGGGCCAATAAGATTGCTTGTGCTTTGGAATTGATGTGCAGCTTCTCGTAGATTCTACTAATATGTGTGCGAACAGTTTGCGGACTAATAAACAACTGCGTAGCAATGGCTTTATAGTCCTTACCCTCTACCAATAATTTAAGTAATTCTTGTTCGCGCTCTGTAAGCGTATCCATCATAGAAGATTCTTTGGCAACTGCAGTGGGTTTCTGGCTGTCTTTCAGCCACTGCAAGGTCTTTCTTGCTATAGCCGGACTCATAGGCGCACCATTTAAACTGTAGGCGTTCACAATGGCATCATGTAGCATACTGGCTGCATCATCTTTCAGTAAATAGCCACAAGCACCTGCTTTGATGGCTTCGAAAATTTTCTCATCATCATCAAAAACAGTCAATACCAAAAATTTGGTAGAAGGAAAGCGAATACTAGCTACAGCGATGGTTTCTATGCCACTCATCACTGGCATATCTATGTCCATTAAAACCAAATCAGGATATTGCTCGGCAGTTAATGCCTGCATTTGTGCCATAAAATCTTCGCCATGCACAGCTTCCAGTACAATCTGTATATCAGACTCCTGCTCCAGACTTTGCCGGATTGTCTTTCTATTGACCAACCTATCATCTACTATTGCTACACGAATCATCTGATATAAAATTCACGAAAGAAGTATGGTACTACAATACAGCAAATGCTGTATTTATCTAACCATGATGATAAATGTATTAATTTAAAGCCATGCGTCTGGCTTATTTCATGGTATCTCTTTTTCTAATGCAATACTTATTTGCACAGGAATCATTACGGGTATTGAGTACTAGAAATGGACTTTCACAAAACACTGTTACCTGTATCTATCAAGATAAATGTGGATTCCTATGGATAGGCACACAAGACGGATTAAATAAGTATGATGGTTATCAATTCAAGCATTATAAACACAATCCCGCTGATACTAACTCAATCAGCGATCAATTCATTACAGCTATTTGCGAAGATGGTAAGGGAGAATTATGGATAGGTACCCGTCATGGATTAAATCGCTTTAACAGTAGTACAGAAAAATTTACACACTATTATCCTGATCCAACATACAGATCAGCATTCCAATATGCATTTAGCAGTATTATACGTATAGACAATGGCGATCTGATCATTATGAGCCAGAACGATATTCTTCGCTGGAGTGTGCAGGAACAAACGCTGCATGCTGTTCAACGATCAAAAGAATTGCCCACCAACTACACAATACATAATAACAAATTGGTCTTCGGTACCGAAGCATCGCTGCATATTTTACCCATCCGAACAGGTAGAGATACCAGTATTAGTTTTCAGAAAGATGCCAGTCTTGTGGGCTTATACTCAGACGGAAGTAAAAAAATCTGGCTCGTAATTTCGAAAAACACAGGCAACTATGAAGTAAAACTGATTCATGCAGGTCAACAGAACACACTGAATAAAACATTTATGATTAATCGCAGGATTAATCACATCAGTTTCGATCTTCATAAAAATGCCTGGATTGCCACCAGCAAGGGCATTGTTGTTGCGGACAGTAATGGAGTAGTACTGGAAAAACAACCAAACATCCCTGCAAATGATGAAGTACTATATACGTATATGTCGAAAGAAGGCATTACTTGGATTGGTTTTGCCAATAAGGGATTGGGGCAATACAATACAAATTCAGGTCTGTTTGAGCTAATTAAGCCCGGCAACAATGATCCTGTGCTTTGTGCCCATACTGATCAGGAAGGAAATACTTGGATTGGTTCCAGCAGCGGATTGTATGTACAACAGAAAGCAAGTAAACTGCTCAAGAAAATTTCTGGAGAAAGTTATTCGGCTATCGCTAGTGATCCTAATGGTTTGCTTTGGCTGGGCTCAAAGGAATGGGGTCTTGTAAAAATGACCAAACAAGGAAGTATACTTCAAAAATTCACACAGCAAAACAGTCCACTCACCGCTAA
>DALYHN010000211.1:0-4086 GCA_031970875.1 Chitinophagaceae bacterium | reverse complement strand
ACCAGATGGACAATCTTTTTTTCTGCGATGGCTTTTTCACTTTCCGGCATCCCAAAATAGCGAAACCACCAATCAACAAATTCACGTGTTCTTAGTCCGGTTGTACTATTGTATTGTTCTGTAGTAAGGTTGATGCCATAGTTGCTGAATATGGTTGCAGCAGCCTGTTCCCACAAAGGTTCGCTGTCTATCAATAATCCATCCATATCAAATATCACCGTACTCAGTTTCATGGCCTTGTTTTGCGCAAAAATAGTTCCTGCATGGGAAAGCCCCTAAAAACCGACAAATGATTGTTAATCAATGAATATGCACGAATTCAATTTCATTCCCTATATTGCACGTCACCTTCAATCAAAACTGACTGAAATGACCTTAGTTGAAAGACTAAAGAATATCAGGGTTGTACGATCGCTTGTTTATGGAATTGTGGGGGCCGCATCTTATCCGGGCCTGACCATGTTCAACAAGTTGCGTATAGAAGGCACCGAACATTTGCGTGACCTCCCCCGTAACAATGTGCTGTTTGTCAGCAATCATCAAACCTATTTCGCCGACGTTATTACATTCTTGCACATTTTCTGTGCAGTAAAATGGCGCAAAGAGAAT
Source organism: Chitinophagaceae bacterium (assembly GCA_031970875.1). Taxonomy (GTDB): domain Bacteria; phylum Bacteroidota; class Bacteroidia; order Chitinophagales; family Chitinophagaceae; genus JAFLBI01. Next base: position 3,477 of record DALYHN010000211.1, on the reverse strand, counting down.
CGTTTGGGTTTGCCTTACTATTTATTGAACCCTTTTACCAATGTCTATTTTGTTGCTGCCAAAGAAACCATGGATGGTAGTTGGGTGAGCCGTCTGTTTAAAATGGCCGGTGCATTAACAGTGAAACGTACATGGCGTGCAGAGGGTAAAGATGTGAATCGCGATCGCGATGAATCTGATACCCAAAAAATTGATCAAGCGCTCAGTAAAAGTTGGGTCATTACGTTTCCGCAAGGCACTACCAAGCCTTTTGCTCCAGGTAGAAAAGGTACAGCACATATCATCAAGAATAACCAGCCCATTGTGGTACCAGTTGTCATCAATGGTTTCTGGCGTGCTTTTAATAAGAAAGGTTTGGCTTTTAAAAAGCGCGGTTCTCAATTAACGGTGCGTTTTAAAGAACCGATGGTGATTGATTACACTTTACCTGTGGATGAAATTCTGGAACAGGTGATGGAAGCCATCGAGCAAAGTAAAAACTACATGATGAAGGGTAAACACCACCTAATGAACATCATGGATAAATAATCCCCACAGTACTGTGGGGATGGATTTTTGTTAGTCTTTTACAAAGAGTGCTTTTAGTTCGTTTGCATCTTCCGCTTTCATTTTTCCGCCGAGTATCAAACGCACTTGTCTTCTGCGCATCGCGCCTTCATACAAGCGTTTTTCATCTTCTGTCTGAGGAATCACTTGCGGCACTTGGCGTGGCTTTCCATTAGGATCTAATGCCACGAAAGTGAAGAAAGCTTCGTTGCTCTCATACTTATACTGGTGTAATAAATCCTCGCCCCATACTTTGATATGAATTTCCATAGAGGTGTTGAAGGCCCGACAAACCTTTGCTTCTATATGCACCACATTGCCCAGTTTGATCGGGTTTTTAAAACTGAGGTTATCTACTGAGGCCGTCATGCTAGGGGCATTGCAATGTTTGCCTGCTGCAATGCCAGCGGCAATATCCATCCAGTACATCAATCTGCCACCCATGAGGTTGCCAAAAGTATTGGTATCGTTCGGGAGAACGAGTTCATTCATAATGGTAAAACTATCCTGCACATGTTTTGCTTCCATCCGGTAAAATTTGTGCAAAGATAGCCTGCTGAGGGGAAACGCCTTGTTAAGATCAAATTCGGATATGATCCAGCTTTTTCAGGTAATCAGGGTCTACATCCACGCCAATACCCGGTGCATCTGTTAACTGTAAGTGCATGCCGTTGTGGTAAGTAACGCCGCCGATCACTGGATCTTCTTTATGGCCGAGTAGGCAGGTATCCAAATCGTAAAAGCGAATATTGTCATGCGCTATAGCGAAATGTACTTTGGCGGTTAGGGCAACGCGACTTTCCAACATGCCACCCATCATACAGGCTGTTTCGTGTTGGGCGCAAACCTGATTGATTTTTTTGGCCTCATGAATGCCGCCGCTCTTCGCAAACTTGATATTGACATAAGAACAAGCGTGTTGTTTAATCAGTCGCTCTGCATCATGATGCGTGAATACACTTTCATCTGCCATAATGGGTATGGGCGATTGCTTCACCAACTTAGGTAATAAACCATCATTCCATTTGCGCATGGGCTGCTCACAAAACTGAATGTGAAAATGACCAAGCTCTGTTAAAGCATAGAGTGCTTCATCATAAGTCCAGCCTTGGTTGGCATCTATGCGTAATTGAATATCGTTACCCACGGCTTTTCTAATCTGACGAATACGCTCCACATCATCTTTGGGATGCTTGCCCAGCTTTACTTTAATCATGTTCACGCCGCGCTCTAGGAAGCTCATGGCTTGTAAAGCCATCTTATTTGGCTCATCAATACCGATAGTTAAATCGCTCTCAATATCTTTTCGTTTGCCGCCTAAGAATTGATAGAGTGGTTGGTTGGCTGCTTTTGCAGCGATATCATATAAAGCCAAATCGAATGCGCTCTTGGCTGTGTAATTGCCTGCTGTGTAGATATCCAGCTCATGCAATCTGCCTTCGATATCATTCGCTTGTTTGTTTTTCCAAATGCCTGCAAAATCCTTGGCCATTTCAAAACAAGTAGCTTGTGTTTCGCCTGCAATCATGGGAAAAGCAGAACATTCACCAATGCCGGTGATGCCACTGTCTGTATGCACTTTAATCAGCAGGTTCTGTGCATAATGCATCGTACCTGTTGCAATGGTGAAGGGCACCATGGGAATGGAGAAGCGGTAGATATCAGTATGGAGTATGCGCATGCGCTAATTTCCCTACTTTATCGCAAAAAACGCTCGCATTTCTTCCAATACGCAAAAAAGCTGTTGAAATAACCCTGTACCTGCGGAAACATCCAGCTTCGGCTTTCTTCCACGCCATTGTAATGGCGGGTGGTTGGGTGCTCTTTGTAGTAAACCTGTTGCATCGGGTATTGTTCTGGTAGCAATGCCATCAAGTCTTGAAAATTACCGCTGAAAACCTGGATGCCCGGCACCTGTGCATAGGCCAACGTTATGATCCAGTTCAACACTTTTTCACTGATGGGGTATTGTGCAAAATGATCTGGTTCAAGCAATAAGATTCTATTTGCCGCTTTATCTGCATGCCATTTGGGGTCAAGATTATAGGTATTGTATACAAGCGTTGGAAGGTCTGTCTCAATAGTAGGTACTACAGTTGTAGGTAGGGGTGTGCTTAATGTAGGCTTGCTTGTTGTTCGTAAGATTTCAGGAACAGGCATATCAGCAAACTCGTTATAATCTACATCTAGGAAACTATGGCGTTGTGTTTGTCCTGTGTACTTATTGATGTTTTCCTGATTGGCATAATACTTCTTACTGCTATAGCTTCCTGCCACCCATTGCCAACTCAAGTGATTACTGGCTACATCGCCATCTAACAAGTGATAATACATCCATTGTGCCGGTAAAAGCCAATGCGCTTGCGCAATATTGGTAGTAAGCATAGCCGTGTACATGCGCGCATGGTTATGCATATAGCCAGAATCATACAGTGCTTGAATGCTTTGGTCAATGCCACTAATGCCTGTGTTGGCATTAACGATCGCTGCAGGTAATGCATGTGTTGTGATAGGTGATTGCTCATTGCGTAAATCCTGCAGGATGGCATCACCCTTGGCTTGCCAAACACGTTGAAAGAATTCGCGCCAGGCGAGTTCGCTAATCAATTTCTCTGAAGCACGATAGCCATATTGCTGCAGAATCATGTCTTTCAATTCTGGTAGCTGCACAACACCACGCGAAATGTAAGGTGATAAAAGCGTGACTGCACCACGCAGAAAATTTCTTGTCTTGGCGTACTGTGCGGGACGAATATTGTTGATGCGCTCCTGAATAGCTGCTTTGTCTACGGGAAAAACATACTCGGGTGCTGTATCAAATAATTTACTGGCATCATTGTCATGATGCCATTTTCTATACTCACTCATCGTTTGCTGATCTTGTTGAGAGAAATGGTTTTTTGTCGGCTGCAACGAAAACGTTTCACCGAT
>DALYHN010000210.1:0-4101 GCA_031970875.1 Chitinophagaceae bacterium | reverse complement strand
TAGGCTTTAATACAGACAAGTTTTTTACGCCTGAAGTGTTTAATGCTGCTGCTGAGTTGCATCGCTCACTGAAGCAAGTAAGTGCTGTCACAGAAGTATTGAGTGTGCCCGCAGCTGTCAATCTTATGAAGGATAGTGCCGGAGAGCAATTAATTGCTAGGAAGATCTTTACCAATAAGTATCAGCAGCAAGCTGATTTGGATAGTGCAGCCGCTGTTTTCAAGACGCTTCCGTTTTATCAAACCCTGTTATACACACCAGAGTATAATGCTTATCTCTTTGCCATAAGTGTCAATAAAGATACCATCAACAGTAAAGCAAGAACAGGGTTGGTGAATCGTATTTTGATACCTGTGCAACAGTTTGAAGCAAGAACTGGTATTACAGCGCATGTGAGTGGTTTGCCTTATATCAGAACAACAGTAGCCAATAGAATTTCCAGTGAGATGAACTTCTTCCTGATTGGTTCAATTGTTTTATCAGCAATTACTTTGTTCTTATTCTTTCGCTCATTCAGTGCTACCATGATGAGTTTGGGCGTGGTATTGATGGGGGTGGTTTGGAGTATTGGTACGATGGTGTTGTTTGGGTATAAGATTACAATTCTCAATGCCCTTATTCCACCATTGGTGGTGGTGATTGGCGTACCTAACTGCATTTATTTTCTCAACAAGTATCATACAGCGTACAAAGAGATTGGGCAGAAAGACAAAGCCATCATTACCATGGTGGGCAGAATGGGTATTGTTACGCTATTCTGTAATATCGCTGCAGCCATTGGTTTTGCAGTGTTTGGGCTTACAGAAAGTGCTTTGCTAAAAGAGTTTGGTTATGTAGCAGGCATAAATATCATGGCATTATTTTTCATTTCATTGGTCTTTATTCCAGCTATTCTTAGTTTCCTACCTCCACCACAAAAAAAGCATGTACGCTATTTGGATAATGCTTTCTTGCAAAATTTATTAGCAGCAGTTGAGCGTTGGACTTTTTACCACAAGCGCATGGTTTACATTATTACAATGGCTGCGATGATCTTTGCTATTGCAGGTGTATTCAGATTAAAGAGTGAAGGGTTTATAGTAGATGATTTGCCCAAGACGGATAAGATTTATACAGATTTAAAATGGTTTGAGCAGTCATTCGGTGGAGTCATGCCTTTAGAAATTGTGGTTGATACGAAGAAGAAAAATGGGTTAGTGCGGTCTACTGCCGCCATGGGCAAGATTGCTGAATTTTCTGCATATATAGATGCGCGTCCTGAAACAGCGCGCCCGCTTTCTTTCGTGGAAGCATTGAAATTTGCCAAGCAGGCCTATTATGATGGCGATACGCTGAGTTATGATGTGCCTTATGATGGCGATATGTTGTTTTTAGGCCCATACCTCAGAGGTCAGGGCGGCAGTAAAGGCAATCTGCAAAAGCTGTTGAGCAGCTTTATGGATAGCACAAGACAGATGGCCAGAATCAGTGTGAATATGAAGGATATAGGTAGCAAGCAATTGCCTTTGTTATTAGACACATTTGCCGCAAAATCAACGGAGATATTTGATACAGCTAGTTACCGCGTAACTTTTACAGGAAGTAGTGTAACCTTTTTAGAGGGTTCTCGTTTTATTATCAATGGCTTAAAAGACTCTATCATCTGGGCTTTTGTATTGATTACACTATGCATGTTGTACCTGTTCCGTTCCCTCCGTATTCTTATATGTTCTATCATACCCAATATTGTTCCACTTGTCTTTACTGCTGGGGTAATGGGATGGGCCGGTATTCCGCTGAAACCCTCAACTGTACTGGTGTTTAGTGTGGCATTAGGAATTGTTATTGATGTAACTATTCGATTTCTAATCAATTATAAGCAGGAATTAGCTGATCACCATGATAACGTAAGACTAACATTGGTACAAACAATTCATCATACAGGGATAAGTATCATTTATACTTCATTAGTATTAATAGCTGGATTTATCATTTTCTGCTTTAGTGGTTTCGGTGGTACGCAGTCTTTGGGTTGGCTCACTTCATTAACCTTGCTCTTTGGCACAATAACAAATTTGGTATTACTGCCAGTTTTAATCGGCCAATTAAATAAACACAGCGGTAATAAACTTTAGCCATTTTGTGTGACTTTTTTAGAAAATTTTTGCAGCAGATTTTAGATATTCACGGTCTTTAAATTCTAAACTAAAAATTTGCAAATGAGAAAAGTAATGCTCTTGGTGGCATGGCTTAGCATGGTGTACACCGGCTTTGCCCAATCGGCCCGGACAGTTACTGGTAAAGTAACTGATGATGCTGGTAAGCCTTTGGCTGGAGTTACCGTTTCTGCGGTAGGAATGGAAAAAAACACCCTTTCAGGTGATGATGGTTCATTTTCAATTTCTGTGAATGACAAGGTCCGTTCACTAAAGTTTTCTTATGTTGGCTTTGCTGATCAGGAAGTAAGGCTTGGTACTGGTAACACTGTTAGTGTAAAACTGGCAACTGATTCTAAAGCACTTTCTGAAGTAGTTGTAGTAGGTTATGGTACTGTTCGTAAGAAAGACCTTACCGGTAGCGTTGTATCACTTGCTGGCGATAAAGTTCGCGATTTGCCTTTACAGAGCTTTGATCAAGGTCTGTCTGGTCGTGCAGCAGGTGTAAGCATCACTATTCCTAACGGTGTGGTAAACAACCCTCCCGTTATCCGTATCAGAGGTGTCAACTCTATTAGCTTAAGCTCTTTCCCATTAGTGGTTATTGATGGTATTCCAAGCTTTTCTGGCGATTTCGGTAATGGTAATGCTGCAAACAACCCATTGGGTGATATAAACCCAGCAGATATTGAGAGTATTGATGTATTGAAAGATGCTGCTGCTGCTGCCATCTACGGTTCACGTGCTTCTGCCGGTGTACTCTTGATTACTACAAAAAGAGGTAAGCAGGGTCGTGCTAAAGTAAATTACGATGCATGGGTTGGTTTTACTCGTCCATTCAACCTGATTCCAGTATTGGATGGTCGTGAGTATGAGTTAATCAAGAATGAAGGTTTGACAAACGCTGGTACGCCTCCTAACGGAACTACCCGTGGCTTCTATCCTTATATTGGCCCTGATGGCAGACCGGTAAGCACAAATTGGTATGATGTGATTTACAGAACAGGTGTTTCTCAAAACCACAATATCAATGTATCTGGTGCGAATGATAAAACGAATTACTACTTCAGTGCTGCTTATACAAAGCAGGAAGGTATGATTCGTCAGAACGATTTCACTCGTTTGAATGCGACGATGAGTCTTGATCATAAAGTGAACAATCGTTTGACTATTGGTGGTAAATTCCAATATGCGAATACCAATAATACTGGTGTGAACTCTGGTTCTACTCCTGGTGGTGCTTTCGCAACATCTGGTATTGGTCGTTTGGGTTTCAACCTGATGCCTAACGTACCTATCTATCTGAATGATGGTAGCTATAATATCAACCGTGTAAGCAATACGATTGGTCAGGGTGGCAACCTTACTCCATTACAGTTTACCAACCCTCAGGTATTATTGGATCTGAATACGTTCAGTTCATTGTCTGAGCGTACAATTGCTAATATCTATGCCAACATCAAGCTGTTTGATGGTTTGAGCTTTCGTACAACTTATGGTATCGATAACCTAAATGTTGTCAACAAGGCTTTCCAGAATGCACTGCATGGTGATGGTGTTGCTAATGGTGGTCAGGTGTTTAATACACTTCAAACAAACAACCGCTGGAACTGGACAAATGTGTTGAACTACAACAAGACTTTTGGCGATCACACGATTGCTGCACTTGCTGGTAGTGAGCAACAATATACTTTCCAGGAAGGATGGGGTGCTAACAGACAGGGTGTAACCGATCCTTTCTATAATGAATTTCAGGGTGGTTTCAACATCATCGTACCTTCTGGTAACTTCCTTGGTGAGAACTACCTGACTTCATTCTTCGGCCGTATTAACTATGACTATAAGAAGAAATATCTGTTGTCTGTGAATGGTCGTCGCGATGGTTATTCTGCATTCTCTCCTGAGAATAAATATGGTAATTTCTGGGGTGCTTCTGCTGGTTGGGTAATCAGCCAAGAGAAGTTCT
>DALYHN010000209.1:2907-4121 GCA_031970875.1 Chitinophagaceae bacterium | reverse complement strand
TGTTGTTCGGATGTTGTCATGGGTGGATCGATGACAGCATCCATCTGTCCAGTGCTGATACCATAGTGTCCGCCGATGATCCAGATATCTACAGCGATACGTTTGGCAATATAACGCTGCACACCAATCATAATACCACCTGAATAGGATTGTATACTGCCTTGCATGATGGCATTTTTTTCTATCGAAACACCGGCTACCGTTGAATTGTAGCGAGCAGGAATAGAGGCATCAAATTTTGCATAACGGAAATAGGGGGCAACATATAAGCCACGCATTCTGCCTGCACCTGTGTAAATGCGCAATTCAGGTGTAATGGCAAAATTACCTGTAGTGGTTTGCTCAATGGTGTTGATGACATTGGGGTCATTGTTGTCGATATACTTTTTGATTTCTTCTTTATACAATAACCCACCAACAGGCATATGTCGGTAACTTACAGAGAGCGACACTTTTCTCGATAAACCTCTTTCATAAGTAACATGATAATTGCCAAAAGCCAAAGAGCCAAGGTTTACTTTGAATACATTCTTACCCTTGAATTGTGCAAAAGCCAATAGGGGGAATAAGCAGCAGAAGAGGAGTATAGGTCTCACGGTTTGGATTTAGTTACCACAAGGTACCAAATTAATGGAGAATTGTGGTCATAAACCCAGTACTTGTTGCATGGTATAAATGCCTTTTTTGCCAGGCAAAAACTCTGCAGCCAAGACAGCGCCACTGGCAAAGCCTTTTCTGGTATGTGCTGTATGGGTGATCTCGATATCGTCAATCACTGAATGGTAGGTAATGGTATGCGTACCTGGTGCTGGATCAATTCTTTCTGAGAGAATAGATAAGTCTGCTGGGTTTTCACTAAAATGATTCACCCACTGTTTTTTGTTGGGCAGTACTTCCATGATTTGTTCTGCCAATGTGATAGCCGTACCACTGGGTGCATCTTTTTTCTGTGTGTGGTGAATCTCTTTCATCGATACGGCATAATCCGTATGCGGTTGCATGAGTTTGGCGAGATACTTATTCAACTCAAAAAATAAATTCACGCCAATGCTGAAATTACTCGCATAGAGAAGGGTGCCGTTCTTTGCGGAACATGTGTCCGCTACTTCCTGCCAATCGGCTAACCAACCTGTTGAGCCACATACAACTGGAATACCCAACTCCAAACATTTTAATACATTCTGTTTGGCGCTGTGTGGTCCGGTAAATTCAAT
>DALYHN010000209.1:0-2807 GCA_031970875.1 Chitinophagaceae bacterium | reverse complement strand
GCATTGGCTTGAGATGCTTTGTAGATAGCATTATACGCAAACTTGCTGCGCTTGTACCAATCATTATTGTAAATGAATGTAGCAGTAGGTATGGCCAAAGCACCGTACACCAATGGTACTTTCCAGTAGTCGCGATTATAGAGCTGTCCCCAACCAGGAATCATCGCCGAGCGTTTGGCTGATTTTCTGGGATCGTGATTTTTCAGAAAAAGCGTATCTCGCTGTTTCTTTTGTTTTATGGTGCTATCTGCAAACCAAGTATGTTCCGCAGCAAAGCTTTGCAGACTCAGAAACAATAAACAATATAGTATGCACAATCGGCCATTCATGCTTAGCTGATGGTTACATTCATCTGATCCAAAATTTTATTCAGCTCCTGCAGTGAATAGTATTCAATGGTAATACTACCATGACCTGTTTTATGGTGTTGCATCTTCACCTTGGTGCCGAAATGAGAAGCTAAGTTATCTTCTATCTTTTTGTAAGCAGGTGGTAAATCAGATTTTGCGCCATTTTTAACAGCATTGCCGGGCTTATCTGCTTTGTACATTTTGCGTACCAGCTCTTCTGTTTGGCGAACGCTCAATCCTTTGTTCTTGATTTCATTGAAAACAAATAATTGTCTGTCGATGGTATCAATATTGATCAGCGCGCGTGCATGGCCCATGGTGATACTGCCATTACGTACAGACAATTGAATGTCTGGCGGTAATTTCAATAAGCGCAGGTAGTTGGTAACAGTTGTTCTTTCCTTGCTCATGCGTTCAGCTACTTGTTCTTGCGTGTAGCTGAGTTCTTCCATCATGCGTTTATAGCTTAATGCTACTTCAATGGCATTGAGGTCTTCGCGTTGTAAGTTTTCCAACAAGGCCAGTTCCAACAATTCCTTGTCGTTCACATTGCGGATATAAGCAGGTACATCTGTCAGACCGGCCATCTTGGCTGCGCGGAAACGTCTTTCACCTGCAATTAGTTGGTATTTGCCTGAAGGGAGAGTAGATACAGTAAGCGGTTGGATGATGTCGTGTAGCTTGATTGACTCAGCCAATTCTTTCAAAGCAGCTTCATCGAAATCTCTTCTGGGCTGCTTAGGGTTTACTTGAATCTGATCCAGTGGGATACGCGTAGTGCCTGTAGCCTGAGTTACAGCTGCTGGCTGCAAATTGCCGGAAGTAGTTTTCAGGTCAGCATCAATATTCTGCAGCAAAGAGCGGATGCCCTTGCCCAATAAATCTTTATTCTGTTTAGGATTGCTCATGTTTCAGTTTTAACTCACTCAATGATTCTCTCTTCATTGCTCATTTTGGTCATATTGTTCTTCTGCAGTATTTCCTTTGCAAGGTTGAGGTAGTTCACTGCACCCTTGCTGTCTGCATCGTACAAGATCACTGGTTTACCTACACTTGGTGCTTCGCTCAAGCGTGTGTTTCTGTGAATGATGGTGGTGAATACCAAATCATCAAAATGTCTGCGTACTTCGCTTACCACCTGATTGCACAAACGCAAACGACCATCGTACATGGTCATCAAAATACCCTCAATCTGCAGTTCAGGGTTCAGTCGGTTTTGAACAATCTTGATGGTGTTCAGCAATTTTCCTAAACCTTCCAATGCAAAAAACTCGCACTGCACTGGTACAATCACACTATCCGATGCAACTAGTGAATTCACCGTAATTAAACCTAAGGAAGGAGAGCAGTCGATGATCACAAAATCGTAACGATCGCGTACCACATCGAGAATATTCTTCATTACATTTTCTCTGTTGGGGTAGTTGATCATTTCAATTTCCGCACCTACCAGATCAATATGTGAAGGAATCAAATCGAGATTAGGGATATCTGTTTTGAGGATCACATCATCAGCCTTGGTATTGTTCACCATGCAATCATATAAACTGCTGGTGATATTGTGCAGATCAAAGCCAACACCTGTAGTGCTATTGGCCTGAGGGTCTGCATCAACCAATAAGGTTTTAAATTCCAAGACAGCCAGACTGGCGGCCACATTGATAGCCGTTGTTGTTTTACCAACACCTCCTTTCTGATTTGCTACGCCGATGATTCTTGCCATTGTTGAGGGTTCTGTTTATAAGTCGATAGTTTCGCCAATGCCCGGCAGTAACAAGGTTTTACCTGCTGCTGCAAAAGCTTGTTTGGCTTCTGTTGTATCAATAACGATGTATCCGAATGTGTTGTAATGTACGCCAAGGATTGTATTGCACTGAATCATCTCTGCACAAGCAATGGCATCAGTCACATCCATGGTGAAATTATCGCCGATAGGCAATACCGCGAATTTGGGTTTGCCCCAACGGGGTATCAGTTGCATATCAAGCGTCAGCGCCGTATCGCCACTGTAATAAAAATCTCCATCTGTACTGCTGATGATAAAGCCCATAGGGTTACCGCCATAAGTGCCATCAGGTAAGCCACTGCTATGGTGAGCTACCACACATTTCACGCTACCAAAATCAAAACTGCGTTTGCCACCAATGTTCATAGGGTGGGTATTGCTGACGCCTTGGTTATTTAACCAGCCGGCAATTTCCCAACTGCATATAACGGTTGCACCTGTTTGTAGTGCAATGGCAACGCAATCTGCAATATGATCGGCGTGGCCATGCGATACAAGTATATAATCAGCTTTGATGTCGCTAATTTGGATATCCTCTGCCAACTCATTCCCGGAAATAAATGGGTCGAAGAGCAAGGTTTTACCCTGCACTTCAACAGCAAAACAGGCATGTCCATAATAAGTAAAACGCATGATTCCGGTTGTTTTTTGGAAAGCCGTCAAAAATACAA
>DALYHN010000208.1:0-4124 GCA_031970875.1 Chitinophagaceae bacterium | reverse complement strand
TAACTGATGGTGAAAAAGCCATGTTCTACCTAAGCGAAGAAAGCGGCAGTTTCAACGTACACAAAATGGCATTGACTGGTGGCAAGAGCGAGCAGCTCACTTCTTTCAAGAAACATCCAGTTCGTTTTCTGAGTGCTGCCAATGACGGAACGCTCTGCTTTAGCTATGATGGACAGTTGTACACTATGAAAGCTGGCAGCAAAGCACAACAAGTGAATGTGCGTATTTCAGCTGATGCGCGCAGAAATGATGAGCAACTGGTTCGTGTGAATAGTGGTAGTGGTATTGCAGTTTCGCCTAATGGAAAAGAAATCGCTTTTATCTTCCGTGGAGAAGTATTCGTAAGCAGTGTAGAAGGTGGTATTACTAAGCGCATCACCAATACACCGGTACAAGAAAACAGTGTTGGATTTTCACCGGATGGTAAGTCTATTATCTATGCCTCTGAGCGTAATAATAAGTGGAGTATTCATGAAACCAGAATGGTTCGTGCAGATGAGTTGTATTTCTATGCATCTACTTTACTGAAAGAAAATGCATTGATTGAAAATAACAACGATAACACACAGCCATTGTATTCACCAGATGGCAAAGAGATTGCATTTGTTGAGAACAGAAACTATGTGAAAGTATATAACCTGGCTTCTAAGCAAACGAGAACCATTCTGAACACAGAACAAATCTTTGCTTTTGTAGAAAATGACCAGTACTTCCAATGGAGTCCCGATAGTAAGTGGTTGTTATTTGATTATGCCATGCCGGGCAGTGCTGTAGGTGAAGTTGGTTTGGTAAGTGCAGATGGTAAAAAGATTGTAAACCTGACTGAAAGCGGCTTCAACGACTACAGACCTAAGTGGGTAATGGGCGGGAAAGCCATGTTGTGGCAGAGCAATCGCGATGGTTTACGTTCTGCAGCAATGAGTGGTAGTGCGCAAAGCGATGCCTATATGCTATTCTTCACTAAAGAAAGCTTTGATCGCTTTAAACTTAGTAAAGAAGAAATAGCACTGTTAAAAGAAGTTGAGGACAATAAAGCAAAAGCAGACACCAGCAAGAAAAAGACGCCAGCAAAAGATAGTGTTGTGATTGATTGGGATGGTTTAACACTGCGTAAAGCCAAAGTAACGATCCACTCATCTTCAATGGGCGATGCATTGGTAAGCAAGGATGGTGAAACACTCTATTATCTCGCACGCTTTGAAAGAGGCATGAACTTGTGGAGCACCAACCTGCGCACACGTGAAACCAAGATGCTGGTTCCTTTGAACGCCGGCTTTGCAGCCATGAGCTGGGATAAGGATCAGAAGAATATCTACATCTCTACCGATGGTAGTGTGATCAAATTAGATCCTGCATCTTCTAAGCAAGATCGTGTGAGCATTAATGGCGAGATGATGGTGAATACTACAGCAGAAAGACAAGCCATGTTTGATCATGTTTGGAGAAGAACCAAGAAAACCTTCTATACCAAAACTTTCCATGGTATTGATTGGGATAGTTATAAGCCCGACTATGATAAGTATATACCATCCATTGGTAATAACTACGAATTCAGTGAGATGCTGAGTGAATTACTCGGCGAGCTGAACGTGAGCCATAGCGGTAGCGGTTATAGCGGATTCAATCCATCAGGTGATGCTACAGCTTCATTGGGTGCTTTCTATGACGCAGCACACAAGGGCAATGGTGTTAAGATTCTTGAAATCATCAAAGATGGTCCTCTAGATAAAGCCGGACTGAATGTAGAAGCAGGTATGATCATTGAATCTATTGATGGCGAAATGATTACTGCTGATAAAGACTTGGCACAATACCTGAACAGAAAATCTGGCAAGCCAACATTACTCACCATCATTGATGGTACCAGTAAGAAAGAGGTTACAGTTAAGCCCATCTCTACTGGAGAAGAAAACGGATTGCTCTACAGACGTTGGGTGAAGCGTAATGCCGATGAAGTAGAAAAACTCAGCGGTGGTGCTTTGGGCTATGTACATATCCCAGGTATGAACGATGGTGCGTTCAGAACTACTTATGAAGAAATCATGGGTAAGTATTTCCATAAAAAAGGAATTGTGGTAGATACGCGTAATAATGGTGGTGGCGACTTGGTTGCTGATCTGGCTACATTCTTAAGTGGTAAGAAATTTATGGAATATGGTAATGATATTCGTAGCAATGGTTACGAACCAAATTTCCGCTGGACCAAGCCGAGTATTTCTATCGCCAATGAAGCCAACTATAGCGATGGTCACTGCTATGCATACATGGTGAAGGAAATCAATGTAGGTAAACTGGTTGGTATGCCTGTGCCCGGCACCTGTACTTTCGCCGGATGGGAAGGTCTGATGGATACCGGTATTCGTTGGGGCGCACCTCCTGTTGGTGTAAAAGCCAATAACGGTCGCTACTTAGAGAACTGGCAAACAGAACCAGATATCAAAGTGATGAATGAATACGAGCAGGTGAAGAAGGGTGTTGACCAACAGTTAGAAGCCGCTGTAAAAGAATTGATGAAGGAGCTTAAGTAAATAAGCAAATCATTAAAAATCCCCACAGTACTGTGGGGATTTTTATTTAGCACAGTTTCTGCCAACGGCATAGTCTGGCTTTAGTTCTTTGTATACTTCTGCATATTCTTTGTTGCCTGCCGACATCCCATTTTTTGAATGATGGAAATAGGCTTTGGTTTGTTTCATGATTTCATTCCCCAACATGTGCTTGGTATCTTCTACTTGTTGCTTTACTTTTTCCAGCTCTTCTAATATCTCACTATACTGTTCATATAAATGCATGCAAGTATTACAATGCTGCACATCCACATAAGCCGGAACCGTAGAAGGATAGCGCTTCATGAAGTTCAATGCCTTCTTGACAAAATCAATTCGCTTGGTATTAAGCTTGAACATGCTGCGACGCTCATGTGGCTTTAACTCAAATCTGGTTGGTAGGGATTGCCGAATACCGGAGATATTCTGCAAGATCGTGATTAGCTCAGAAGCCATGAGGCTGCGGAAAGTGGCCATAGGATGAGGTTATAAGCTAATAACGATTGTATAATAGAAAAATTGTTATTCTAATATGTCCATACTATTAACCTTATTTACACCCCTCAAAACCAAGTCACCAAAAACTCACTAGCACCATGTTTGCTAACAACCTTATCAATGTAAAGCAGATAATTCCCTTTCTGAAGGGTTTTTACGTCGAGCACTATGCTGTTTGAGCCGTTTTGTATACTAATATTCCTTTGTAGTACCAGATCACTTCCAACTCGTTTTAGATATACTATTGAATTGGATAGCTGTTTTGTAGCCTGGAAATGGAAAATGATTTTCTGGTCTTGTTGCTTTCTTTCCAAATGAATCTGGTCAATAATTACTGTATCTGCGTGTGCACTATATGCCTTCTCATTGATGGAAATTGGATGATGCGCAACTGCAGCAGATAACCGAATACTAGCCAAAAACAGGAGGAAGAAAGACAACAGGGGGGTTGTCTTGCTACTCATGTGCATTAGGGGTTTCCGTGAAATTGCACAATTTTCAGCAGAACGCACTAATACTTTAGTGCGATTTCATAACTATTGGACTTTGTTTTACGTCTGCAGGGTTTTAAGCTCTTTTTCATAAGCAAAAAGCATGTCCCGCAGGCGGGCGGCCTCCATAAAATCCAAGTCGCGGGCAGCTTTTTCCATCTCCTTACGCGTTTTGGCAATCACTTTTTCCAGCTGTGGAATGGTTTTGTACTCATGTTGCTCTTCTGCAGCTGCATTCACCACACCCTCGTCCACAACCGCATAAGGGTTCTTTTCATCATAGCCTTTGATATCCAGTACACTGGTTTGCTTCATGATCTGCTCAATACTCTTCTTCACAGTTCTTGGAGTGATACCATGTTCTATATTATAGGCAATCTGCTTTTCTCTTCTTCGGTTTGTCTCATCAATGGTGCGTTGCATGCTCTCCGTCATGGTATCTGCGTAGAAGATCACCAAGCCTTCTACATTTCGCGCAGCACGTCCTGCTGTCTGCGTCAATGATTTCTCATTACGTAAAAACCCTTCTTTATCTGCATCGAGAATAGCTACGAGCGACACTTCCGGCAAATCCAACCCCTCGCGCAAT
>DALYHN010000207.1:0-4134 GCA_031970875.1 Chitinophagaceae bacterium | reverse complement strand
ATGTACAAAACCGCGTCAAGAAATTTGTGGAGAGCGGACAGCTCGGCATTTTCGCGAATGGTTACTGGGGACACCCTGCGTATAAACTTCCTGCAGAAGTAAACCTGCTTGCTTTAGCGCACTATCTGGAAGCATTAGAGTGGCAGAAAGAGATCGTAAAAGTGCATGCCATCTTCGGTGGTAAGAACCCACACCCAAATTATCTGGTTGGTGGTATGGCTTGCGCGATTGGCATTGATGATGTAAGTGGTATCAACGCGGAAAGACTGGCCTATGTAAAACAATTGATGGAAGATGGTCAGCGCTTTATCGAACAAGTCTATATTCCAGATCTGATGGCCATTGCTTCTTTCTATAAAGATTGGGGCGCTATTGGTGGTGGCTTGGGTAATTATTTGGCCTACGGCGATTTGCCTTGGAATGGATTTGGTGATACATCTTCATACAAGTTTCCTTCTGGTGCCATTCTCAACAAAGACATCAGCAAAGTGCACGATGTAGATCTGCGCAAAGAAGATGAGATTCAGGAATTCATCAATCACTCTTGGTATTCTTACAAAGGTGGCGATAATGTAGGTCTGCACCCATGGAAAGGTGAAAGTGTGATTAATTACACAGGACCAAAACCACCATTTGAACACTTAGATACCACACAGAAATACAGCTACCTGAAAACGCCACGTTGGAAAGGTCATGCAATGGAAGTTGGTCCGCTCGCACGCGTGCTGATTGGTTATGCAAAAGGTAGAGAAGAGTTCAAAGAAGTAGTTGACAAAGCTTTGACTGATTTGAATGTGCCTGTTACAGCCTTGTTCAGCACATTGGGTAGAACAGCAGCGCGTGGTTTGGAATGCCAGCTGGCAGCGAGATGGGGTATGGATTTCTTCAATCAACTCATCACCAATATCAAGAATGGTGATACCAGAATGGCTGATACTACTAAGTTCGATCCAGCTACTTGGCCTAAACAAGCGATTGGTGTTGGTTATGGTGAAGCACCTCGTGGTGCACTCGCACACTGGATCAATATTGAGGATACCAAAATTGCAAACTATCAATTAGTGGTTCCTACTACTTGGAATGCATCACCAAGAGATGGCAAGGGTCAAATGTCGGCTTATGAATCATCCCTGATTGACACACCGGTTGCTGATGAAAAACTGCCGCTGGAAATTATCAGAACCATTCACAGCTTCGATCCATGTATGGCCTGCAGCGTACACCTCTATGATGAACATGGTACAACCGTAAGCCGCATTCAGGTATTGGGCGATTAATTCACACGAAACATGCCAAACATGAAAACGAAATATTTACATGTGCACCGCCTGCGTCGTGTGTATGTATGGGAATTACCCGTACGCTATTATCACTGGTTGAATGCTGGTGCCATTATTGTACTCATCATTACCGGCTTCTATATTGGTGATCCGCTGGCTTTACAAAGCAAAGAAGAAGCAGCCAATCGTTTTGTGATGGGTTGGATTCGCGCCATACACTTCTTCGCCGCATATATCTTCTTCTTCAATTTCTTATTCCGCTTGTATTGGGGTTTCGTTGGTAACAAATACGCCAACTGGAAACAGTTCATTCCAACATCGAAAAAGTTTTTCAAAGAAATGTGGACTGTTTTCAAGATCGATATCCTCATGATGCGTGGTAAAGAGCATATCAGTATTGGCCACAACGCTATGGCGGGATTTATTTATTTCCTCACTTTCTGGGCATTTCTGATTCAATGCTTAACCGGCTTTGGTCTATATGCTTCGATGGGCACTTGGTGGTTACCAAAATTATTTGCATGGGTGCCAGCAGTTTTTGGTGGTGATATTATGACCAGACAAATTCACCATTGGGCCATGTGGTTTTTCATCCTGTTTGCAGTGATTCACGTTTACCTTGTATTTTACCATGATTATGTGGAAGGTCGCGGTGAAATCAGCAGCATGGGTGGTGGCTGGAAATTCATTGAAGAAGATGTATTCCAAAACGAAGAGCACCATACTCCAAATGTTATAGAAAAGAAATCATGATGCATACACGTAATCCGCATATACTCATCATGGGCATCGGGAATTACCTGATGGGCGATGAAGGTGTTGGCGTTCAAGCTGCAAGACATTTGATGCAAATGGAACTGCCTGTTGATGTTGAAGTGCTTGACGGCGGCACAGGTGGCTTTCACCTATTGGAATACTTCGAGTCTTATGAGACAGTTATTCTGATTGATGCAACTCTAGATGAACGCCCACCCGGCACCATTCGTTTAATAGAGCCAAGATTTGCATCAGATTTTCCGCGCACCATGAGCACGCATGATATTGGCTTACGCGATATGGTGAATGCATTGCAGTTGCTCGATAAAATGCCACATATCCATCTCTTTGTGGTAAGTATTGAGACCATTCAACAGCAGGGTATCACACTCACACCTGAAATAGAAAGGGTGATGCCGCTACTATTACAGCAAATTTTGCGACTAACCCATAAACTTCAATACAAGGAAACGGTAGATGAGATTGCTACCGCTACATAAACTTCCTCTTCCATTACTTCATAGCAGAACAAAGAAGAGAAAACCCCGTTGTCTAGCGGGGTTCTTTATTTAGTTTCCATATACACTTAGGAACTTGATACGCATGATCTTCAGCTGCTCCCAGTTAAAATCAAATTCACTTAACTCTTGCTGAGCAATTTGCAGAGAAGAAGTTTCACAACTCTTGAAGTACTCGATGATTTCTTCTTGGTCATTATCATCCAACCATTCCTCAATGGCGTAATCCAAGTTAAGCTTAGTACCACTTGCCGCGATTGTTTCCATCTCTTCTAACAACTCATCTAAACGAAGACTTTTGTTTTTGGCAATGGTTTCTAATGGAATCTTTTTATCGACGTTTTGAATGATATAAATCTTGTTACTGCTCTTGTTGGCTACACTCTTCATCACAAAATCATCCGGCTTCACAATATCATTCTCTTCAACATACTTAGCAACCAACTCCACAAAAGGCTTACCATATTTTAACGCCTTACCCTTGCTCACACCCTGACATTTTTCCAATTCAGCCAATGTGGTTGGATAAAGTGTTGCCATATCCTGCAATGAAGTTTCGAGGAAAATCACAAACGGCGGCAGACTCTTGCGCTTAGCTTCTTTCTGACGCAACTCTTTCAACATTTCAAAGAGTGCATTGTCTGCAGCAGCGCCGGGCTGTGTAGCATTTTCTGTTTCATCATCATCTTCATTGGCATCTTCAAACAGATTGTTCAGCACAATCTTGAAAGATGCAGGCTTCTTGATGAATTGCGTGCCCTTATCTGTGAGCTTCAGCAAACCGTATTCCTCAATATCTTTTCTAATGAGGTTTTCCAGCAGCATTTGTCTAACCAGACTATTCCAGAAATGACTTTCTTGTTCTTTACCAATACCAAACTCTGGCAAGCCTTCATGACGGAACATGGTAATCTGCGGCGTGTTTTTACCCATCACCACATTGATCACATATTCAGTAGTAAATCTTTCATCCAAAGCCTTCACCACTTTCAACACTTTCACTACTTCCTGCTTGGCTTCAATCTTTTCTTTCGGATGTTTACAGTTATCGCAGTTACCACAATTCTGCACATTCCAGTCCTCACCGAAATAGTGCAACAATATTTTTCTTCTACAAACACTGCTCTCTGCGTAAGCGACTGTTTCATTAATCAACTGCGCACCTACTTCTCTTTCACTCAAAGGCTTATCACGCATTAAATGTTCGAGCTTAGCTACATCTTTATGCGAGTAGTACAGAATACAATTGCCTTCTAATCCATCACGTCCGGCACGACCGGTTTCTTGGTAATAATTCTCTATCGACTTAGGAATATTGTAGTGAATCACAAAACGGATATCGGGTTTATCGATACCCATACCGAATGCAATTGTTGCCACAATCACTTGTACATCTTCATTCAGGAATTGATCCTGTCTTTCTGCACGCAGCTTTTGATCTAAGCCCGCATGGTAAGCAACAGCTTTGATATTATTTGCCACCAGCAATTCTGCCAGCTCTTCTGTCGTCTTTCTATTAAGTGTGTAGATGATACCACTCTTGCCTTTGTGCTGGCTGATATACTTCACAATATTCTTAA
>DALYHN010000206.1:0-4143 GCA_031970875.1 Chitinophagaceae bacterium | reverse complement strand
ATTTCAGTTTTCTGTAGTTGGATCACTACAAGCTAGCGCATTGGGCGTGGGTAGCTTTGCATAGATACTAAGCCAATCTTCACTTTAACCCACAACCATGAAAAAGCTCTTCTTTCTGCTGATTGCTCTAAACTTTAGTGCGCTCGTATTTGGACAATCTGCATTGCGTACAAAAATGACAGTAGATCAGCGTACGAACCATTCTAAAGCTTTGTTCGCTTACGAGCAATCGGAATTGAACACATTGGTGAATGCAGGTACAGCCATTACGATTTTTTTGCCTAACGATTTTGCTATGTCTCAATTACCTGAGTTGGAGGCAAATGGACTCAGTAGTAAAAATCAATCAGCTTTAGCACAATTCGCAAAGACATATAGCGTGATGGGTGCTTTCTCTGCAGCAAAGCTGATGAACGATATCAAAGCTAATCCTGGTGGTCTCAAGATGCAGGGTAGAAACAATCAACAGTTGACTTTCCTCGAAAATCCTCCTTATATATTGATCAATATTGAGGATAAAGCAGAATCCAATATAGAAGCTACCATCGTTTTAAATAAAGCGGTTATACACCTTGTTTCCGGGCTTTTTAAATAAGGTCACTCCCTCACTTATCTCACTCTAAGAACACTAAAAGATTAAGCCATGAAACGCGAGCCCGACAATTCCGATACGAGATATTTCATCTCTGCTAGCAAACATGTTATTATTACACTATTGTTGTTATCTGTTTTTCAAGTAAGGGGTTTTGCGCAATGCGCAGAAAACCTGACTTTCAATTACAATAACCTTTCTTATTGGTCATTGTATTTGGGTACATATAACGGCGCTAGGGCGACTAACCCAATTAACTCTTCTTTTAATACACCTCCTGCTACCATTACCTCAATGCAGAGTTTGAATGAGGCGAATAGCACGGTAAAAGCTATTGAAATATTCAGAAATCAGGGGGCAGCGCAATCAACAGATCCAATAGCAACAGCCATTAAGACTGTACCTAATATCAATGGTTATCAGTATGATTATGCTGTTAAGCTCGGTAGTAATCTAACTGGTAAGCGTTTGCGCAAGATGGCGTATCGTGTGAATGTGCCAAGCGGCTCACAAGCATATACAATAACATATGCGTATGCATTGGTATTACAAGACCCTGGTCACGCTTGGGATCAACAGCCAAGATTTACAGCTACCGTTCGTGATCCATCAAAACCTGTAGGGCAGGATACAATTAAATGTGCTTCCGTACAATATTTCGTACCGGCCGATGCGACAACTAGAACCAATCAGGGTTTTATTTTAGTTAGTTCTGGTTTGTATTATAAGAATTGGTCTGAAGCTTCTGTGGATATTGCTGGTTATGCCGGCAAAACAATCATTATTGAGTTTGAGTCAGAAGGTTGCTCTGCAAGCGGTCACTATGGCTATGCTTATTTTGCCTTAAGAAATGATGGCTGTTCAGAAGGTTCTATTGCTGGTGAAACCAATATTTGTAACACAGGTAGCTTTACTTATTCAACACCCCCAATTGTGGGTGCTTCTTATACATGGACATTGCCTTCAGGCTGGACAGGTAGTTCTACATCCAATTCAATTACAGTTACACCAAACAATAATAGCGGTTATATCACAGTAACACCCTCTCAATCCTGTGGTAGTGTACAAACAAGATCATTGTATGTGAAGTCCCAAACAGCAGTTCCATCTGCTCCCGGAACCATTACAGGGCCAGCTTCGATATGTAACAATTCAACCAATCTTACTTATTCAATTAGTCCTGTAGCCAATGCTACTTCATATGCCTGGACGATTCCTTCCGGCTGGACAGTTGTGAATGGAGGTACATCCACTTCTATAACCGTTAATGCCGGAACAGGTAGTGGTAATATTTCTGTTGTAGCTAAAAATGGTTGTGGTAATAGTAGTCCATCCTCAACTCCATTAAGTATTATCGCATCAACACCTAGTGCGGGTGGTACTATAGCAACCAATCCTGCAACAAGTGTATGCGCAGGAACAAGTGTTACTTTAACAAACTCAGGTAAAACAGGTAACATCCTAGCTTGGCAGCGATCATATAATGGTGGTCAGGATTGGTCGGATATTGCCGGACAGACTGGAACAACTTATACAGAGTCTAGTCCAACACAGAGCGCATTGTATCGTGTAAGGGTACAGAATGGATCATGTTTAGAGGCAATTAGTGAGCAATCTACTTTAACAGTGAATGCTTTGCCCAATATAGATTTCCACCCATCTAATGTGGGTATTTGTACAGGTGCTTCAGCCAGTTTTACTGTTTCTGCATCTGGTGCAGGTTTAACCTATCAGTGGCAAAGAAGTACGAACGGTTCTACTTGGACAAATATTACGGCTGCTTCAACGCCTTCAGATGGTGTTAGTTATAGCAATTTCACTACCGCTACATTGACAGTGTCAGGTGCGGTTGTTGGCGTAAATAATTATCAATACCGTTGTGTGGTGTCTGGTACTTGTTCACCAGCGGCAACTTCTAATGCAGCAGTATTAACCGTTTCAGGTGCTGCTGTAAGTATTGGAACACAGCCAACAGCTGCCAGTGTTTGTCAGGGTTCTACAGTAAACCTCTCTATGGCCGCTACTGGTACTAATTTAACCTATCAGTGGTATTCGAATACGACAAATAGTAATACAGGCGGTACAATAATCAGTGGAGCAACTACAAACAGTTATTCATTTAATGCATCTACTGCAGGTACAAGCTATTATTATGTTGTAGCAACTTCTACCTGTTCACCAACAGTACTTACAGCTACAACCAATGCTGTTTCAGTAGTCACTACTGCAAGTAGTACGGTCTCGGTTAGCATGGCAGCTAGTCCTATCGGTACACTTTGTGCTGGTACAAGTGTAACATTCACTGCTACGCCTACCAATGGCGGTACAGCACCAAACTATGTATGGACTAAGAATGGTGTTACCATAGCTGGAGAATCTGCTGCTACCTATACAACTAATACACTTGCCGATGGTGATATCATTGGTGTAGCATTGAACTCTGATAAAGCTTGCGCTATAGGCAATCCTGCTTCTTCAGCACCTGTAACAATGTCTGTTAGAGCTGCTTCTGCCGCTCCAGCCATTATTTCTACAGGCTCTTTATCTCTGCCTACAGGCGGTAATGTCACTTTATCTGCTAGCGCTGGTTCAGGATATAAATGGTATAAGGACGGTGTATTGATTAGTGGCGCTTCAGCTGCTACCTATACGGCTACAACAATAGGTGCATATACTGCTACAATTACTGATGCCAATAATTGTAATAGTGCTGTGTCTAATGTGATCAATATCATCAATAATGATCCTAACTGTAGTGATTTTAATAGTGCAGATTTTGTATTGAATGGAAACACAACTGTAAGTGGCAATACCTATACTTTAACTACAAGTGACTATAATAAAAACGGCTCTTTCTGGAGTAATAAGCGCATCTATCTAAATCAAAATTTTGATATTACTGCTAAGATCAATTTGGGTAGTATTGATGTGAATGGTGCAGACGGTATTGCTTTTGTATTACAGAATCAGTCAATCAATGCGGGCTCTTCAGGTGGTGGATTAGGTTATGCAGGTATATTGCCTTCATTTGCTGTGGAATTTGATACGTACAATAATGGCACTTTTGAGCCTACGGGCGACCATATTGCATTGATTAAAGATGGTGTTACGCTAGGAGTACACAATACTTATGCAACACCTTACAGTGAAGAGATGGAGAATGGTGTCTGGAAAGATGTTCGTTTCGTATGGAACGCAACTACAAAGAATTTCCAGGTATGGTTTAATCAAGTGAAACGCTTTGATATAACTATTGACTTAGAAGCAACTATTTTCAATAATAAAGAATATGTTTATTGGGGTTTTACAGGTGCTACTGGTGGCGCCAGAAATTTGCAACAAGTACAAATTGTTCAATACTGCTATTCTAGACAAGTAGGTGTAACACCTAAGGTTGGCACGAATAATGCCAGTGCCTCATTAAACCTGTGTACAGGAAGCGATGTTGTGCTGGAAGCTGATTTGTCCAATAGTTATCAGTGGTATAAAAATGGTCTAGCAATTGCTGGTGCAACTGCTAGAACAATTACAGTTAGTGAAGCTGCTACTTA
>DALYHN010000205.1:0-4170 GCA_031970875.1 Chitinophagaceae bacterium | reverse complement strand
TCAGCGTTAGAACCAGTTACAGAAGGCGCAGATTCAAAATGAATATGCTTGCTCATGCTTGGGTTCTTCTCATCCAGTTTCTTACCTGTTGCATATTGCTTTGCAAATTCAACAGGGCTCAACCATGTACCGAGGAAGTCTGCAGCCAGACTCACGATAGCTTTTGCTTTATCAAAACGGTAAGCAGGAATGGCACGCTTACCATAAGTAGCTTCGTTAGCAAGCAACATACCTGTGTAAGAAACCGCATCGTAGGTTACGTGACGGCTGCCAGGATATTTTGCTAAAAACTGATTGATTACTTCCTGAGAAGAAGGAGATACAACTGTGCTAGTCAATAACACAACAGGTGCGCCATTCAAACCTGCCATTGCATCAGCAACAGCTTTGTCAACAGCTTCCAGTGTTACTTCCTTACCATCGATGGTAGGGAAACGCAGACGTGCACCATCGTAAAGGTCTAATACAGCAGCTTGTACACGGGCAGAAGTACCACCTTTCGTTAAAGGCGACAAATCGTTACCCTCTAATTTAATGGGGCGACCATCACGTACTTTGGCAATTACACTCACCGCATCACCATCCTGTACATAGGTAGTTGCATAATAATTTGCAACACCAGGCACAATTCCTTCAGGTCTGTTGGCGAAAGGAATGGCTTTCTTTACAGGCATTTCGCAGCTTGCTGCAACAGCAGCTGCAGCAGTGCTGAAGCCGAGGTATTTCAGGAAGTCTCTGCGGGGTGTTTTTGCATCCAGCAGGCCTTTGTCATCCGCTTCAAATGGTAATTCTTCTTTGAACTCGTCCTGCACATCTTTCTTATATGCATCTGACTGATTCAGCTCTCCGAAACTTGACCAGTACTTTTGTTGCTCCATTATATCAGTTTGACAATTAGTAAAATTTCAGGACAGACTAGCTGTCGATCATACCTATATTAATAGTGACACTTCTGACACTCTGTTCCACCGATTTTCTCTACAGTAATACCCTTGGTGCTGTCGATCTTTCCGCTCTTCAGATCGTTGTGGTATTTCTCATAGATGCTATAGAAACCATTGTCTTTGAACTGCACTTTGGTTTCGCGGTGACAGTTGATACACCAGCCCATGCTCAGATCGCTGAACTGCTTCACTTCATCCATTTTCTGGATTTCGCCATGGCAGGTCTGACAAGCCACTTTACCAGCTTTTACGTGCTGACTGTGGTTGAAGTATACGTGATCAGGCAGGTTGTGAATCTTAACCCATTCAATTGGCTTGGCTTTAGAAGGATCCCATGCAGCTGCATTAGCAGGATCGAAGCCAGCATACTTATATAATTTCTGAATTTCTGCTGTACCATCCACTTCATTACCATCTTCATCGTACAGCTTAGGACCTTTTACATACTCATTGATGGCTTTGTGACAGTTCATACACACATTCACTGAAGGAATGTTGGCATGCTTGCCCTGCTCAGCACCACCATGGCAATACAGACAGTTTACTTGGTTAGCACCTGCGTGTACTTTATGTGAGTAGAAGATAGGTTGTGTTGGTGTATAGTCTTTAGAACGACCCAGCGCCATGGCACCTTTTGAAGTGAGGTAACCACCAACGCAGAACAGAATTACTGTTAAGGTGGCGATATAGGCTTTGTTTCTCCAGAATGGTACTGGCTCTACAACAGGCTCACCTGCTTTTTCGTCAGCCATTTTCTTCAAGCTGGCGTTCACTTGCAATAAAGTGAAAGAAATTACCGCTAAGATCAATGTAAGGATACCGAAGAGCAGGGTGTTATCACCTTCTTCAGCAGGCGCACCGGCAGCAGCAGCTGTTGGCTTAGCCTCAGGCTTCCATGCTTTGACGTAACCAAGGATAGCATCGATTTGTGCATCACTCAGGGTACCTTCAAATACCGTCATTGAGCTTGGGCTCCAGTCTTTGATCTTCACTGCATACGCATCGCCTGAAGCAACGGCTTTGTTCCAGTTCTTTACCCAAAGCGACAACAACTTATCGTTGTTCCAACGGTCGTGCACACCCATCAGGGCGGGACCAGTCAGGTCTTTGTCCATCTTATGACAAGAAGCACAGTTCGCATTGAACAATGCCTTGCCATCCTGGGCTGTTACCTTATTGGCAAAAGAAATACTGAGGAAAAAAATACCTGCTGCGAGGATGCGTGAGATTCTTCTAAACGTTGTCATATTCACAAGCGGTGATTCTAGTGTGGAAAAATATCCGCGAACGGCTGCAAAAATAGGGTAGTAAGCTTACGAAAGAGCAGTTCGTTTAAAAAAAATTTAGCCTTATCTGGCTTGCATTTCAGCGCATTCAGAGCTATGCTCTATAAAATCTGTCATGATTTAGTAAACTGTAATTTTTTGTTGAAGGGTTTTCTCGATTTATTGTGTTGAAGCAAGATTTTTTTTCGTCCTTTGCGCCATGCTCCAAAAATTGAAAGTGAAATGGGGCGTGAGCTGGTGGCAGTTCACCCTAATCTTTACCACGTTTGCATTGGGTGGAAGTGCCTGCGGCTGGCTGGGTCGTCAAGTATTGCAGTACCTAGATATAGACAATGCAGCTATACGTATACCACTGTATATCATTATAGTAACCTTGCTTTGGCCAATCTGTGTGCTGGCTATCAGCATTCCTTTGGGTCAGTTCCGTTTTTTCAAAAATTATATCAGCAGGATTGGCCGAAAAATGGCCGGCAAAAAAGACGCATGATCAAACTGGCCATATTTGCTTCCGGATCAGGCACCAATGCACAAGCGCTGGTAGAGCATTTTCGCCAAACAGGTAGCGCTGAACCAGCTTTGATCCTTTGCAACAAGCCCGATGCCTATGTGCTGGAAAGGGCAAAGAATCTGGGTATTTCTTCCTTACTAATTGATAAAGAACGTTTTAGAAACGGCGACGCCCATCTGGCTGAACTGAAAACAGCCGGAATCGAGCTGATTGTGCTTGCTGGATTTCTCTGGAAAATACCCCAAGCTCTGATTGAAGCCTATCCCCAGCGCATCATCAATATCCACCCTGCCCTTTTGCCGAAATATGGAGGCAAGGGCATGTATGGCCACCATGTGCATCAAGCCGTGATTGAAGCCAAAGAACAGGAAAGCGGCATCACCATTCATTTGGTGGATGAAGAATACGACCATGGCCGCCACTTGGCCCAATTCACCTGCCCCGTTTTACCCGATGACACGCCTGATAGCCTTGCAGCCCGCATCCATGGTCTGGAGCACCAACATTTTCCTAAAGTGGTGGAAGCTTATTTACAGGAATTAGCCTAATACATTATGGAAATACCTGATATCAGCATCTCAGGTATATGAAACATGTACTGATACTGCTGCTGGTTATCACCAGTCTGGCTTGTAGGCAAGCCGAAGAACATACCAATACAGTTACCTATGTTTTGAGTGAAAAACAGTTGCCATCATTACGCAACCAATATCTCTACCTCATGAATGAGGACAAGCAAGTGGTGATTGATTCGCAACTGGTAAGTGATACAAAAGTTGAATTACAATACACCCTGCATCCAGATTCACCGGCGATTTTTTGCAGCATCCGTTATGTTGATTCAACCAATGCATACAAAAGACCTATTGGATTTTTGAATACCAAAACACCCAATGCTGTTTTCTCTTTCTTTTATGTGGATCAAAGGCCAACAGTTTTTCAACCCAATTCACCTACTGATGAATATGCAAGTTGGGTAAGTGGCAGCAAAGTGAACGATGCAGATTTCAGTATGGCGCAATTGTATTATTCTAAAGATGCCATTAAACAGGTAGCATTACTGAAGAAGAATATTCAAACCATCCAATCCTATCCAAATTCGATTGGTTTGCTGAAACAATTGTTTTATATCAAAGGCGATTTCAACTCAGCAGAAGCTACTACCATGCTGGAAGCTTTTAACCATACTGTACAAAAGCATCCTATTGGTGAACGCATTCGTCAGTATTACCTTACCGGCAAGCCTGACGATACTTTACGATAAATCAACAAACTATTCGCGCGACAAAGCCATTTCGCTAAAATGCTGATTGGCTTCTTTCTCTCGTTCTGTTTTCCAGAGTACAATACCCGCTGCTACAATGATAATATTCTTCATGATGTATTGCCCAACTAGTGTTAGGCCATAAGGCATGTAGTGAAAAGTTTCTTT
>DALYHN010000204.1:0-4172 GCA_031970875.1 Chitinophagaceae bacterium | reverse complement strand
GAAGAAAGCAGCGCCGAAGAAAAAAGCAAAATAATGACTATAGAATCCCGACCGTGTGTCGGGATTTTTTATCTAAGGACTTTCGTGTATTTTAGAGTTGGCTGCCATATCACAAAATAAACCTACTGCATAAATTGACATGTTGGAAAAGCTAACAAAATTTGGAGGTGTTAATCAAAGATGACAGGACGGACAACGATGCAATAAGGGTAATTCGTTCATAATAGTAAAATCAGTGACATAAAGCCTTGTCAGGCGCAATTAACCAAAAACGGCTCTACTTTTATGCAAATACTTTTCATAATAAGTCTGTTACTGTTTGCAATTCCTTTCGCTGGGAAGCAAATTCTCCATGTGTACTTAGACAATCGAAATGGCTACAAGACGTATTATGGAGGTATGAAAAGTTTGAAGTATTTATATCCGTACCACGATGAAGTGTCAATGGAGGACGAGCGAACGAAACGGTTGTGTAACTTTTTGCATCCAGTTTCTATGTTCTTCTTGGTTGTGTTTCTAATTGTATGGTCAGTTAAAGGTATTCATCAGTTGAATTCTTAACTTCATGTCCCCACAGTGTCTTCCGCACCGTCGGAGACGCTGTGGCATTAATCAACTCAAGCCTCAGAGTCTCCTCCATAGAGGAAGACGCTGAGGGGACTAAAGTTGAAAGCCAATTTCAAAATGCGCGGAGATGAAATGTCTATTGGCTCTATTATTCAATTTATGGTTATCATGATTTTTGTAGCGTTAATCTTTTCGGTCATAGGATACGCACTATCTCAAATACACTAAGCACCGCAGCCAACATCAGCGTTGCATAATTGTAGCGACAGCATTTGGCCCTTCAGCTGTAGTCCCGTATTTGGCGGGATGCCCCAACTTCAGTAATTTGTCCGTACCAATAAAAAGTTACGGCCAAGCCAGCGGACAGATCACAAAATATCCAATCTGCAGCAAGCCTTGAAAGTTGTATGCAATTATTCATATGACAAAAGAAGAACTTCAAAGCACATATTCTAAACTGTCGAATCAAGAATTACTTGAAATAATTGACAGAAAATTTGAATATACAGAACTCGCAATAACAGTTGCATTCGAAGAAATTTCAAAAAGAAATATCTCTGAAGAAGATATTTCTAATTACAAAACAGAGCAAGTTGAAAAAGCCGTAAAGTTTGTAAAGAAAAATATCGTTGACGACTTATCATTGTTGCAGAAAAACTTCTTCTTTTTCATTTGGATTCCTATCATAAATTTTCCATTTAAAAATAATTTTATCGATGATGGTTATGTTTTAAAATTAAAACAAGCTCAATATTACTCACTTACTGGATTCATATTTTTCGTCATAATCGTCATTGTATCAGAAGTTTATGCTTTGACTACTTTAACTACCATAGCATTCCTGCTATTGAGTTTCCTTCTACCGTATTCATTTGATGAGTTCTTTAATAGGAAACGGCAGATTGAAAAAATGAGAAGAATATTCAAAGATGAAAATAGTGAAAGCGCTGAATAACAGCGTAAGACAAGAGCTTGACAAAAGCTGGGCTTTTGTACTTGGCCACTTACAGTAGTCCTCAACTAGCGATAATATGGTTGTTTGGCTTTGCGTATGTACTACTTGTGCATTATTTGCTACCATCACTTTTTGATTTTAACTTTTGACTTAAACTGTTTTCTCTCTAACGCAAACGCTATTGTTGCAAAATTGCCTACTTTTAATCTATGAAACTCTCTGCTGAAGAAATAGTAGCTATCCGTGAATACTTTAAGGACAAGCCAGTTCTTAAAGCATTTCTATTTGGCTCATTTGCCAGAGAGCAAGCCTTGAGTAATAGCGATATAGATATACTCGTAGAATTAGATTATTCAAAACACATTGGTCTTGGCTTTCTGAATATGAAATTTGATTTAGAAGACAAGCTTCACAAGAAAGTAGACTTAGTTTCAAGTAATGCTATCTCAAAACATATTCTCCCTTTCATTAACAGTAACAAAGTGTTAATCTATGAAAGGTAAGATTGGTGACAAACAGCGATTATTACACATACTCGACTTTGCTTATTGCGTGCTTGTGCATTAACCGTTATAATCACTTATTGCTTTTGCCCTGCCTACGCCCAAGCTTCGGCAGACAGGCTTTTGACTTTTGATTTTACACTTTTGGCCTTAGCCTTCCGCACAGGCAGCAACCTTACAACCATCACTTTTGCTTTTGATTTTACACTTTTGGTCTGCGAATCCTGCATCGCCGACGAACTTGCAAGCATCACTTTTTGCTTTTGCCCTGCCTACGCCCAGGCTTCGGCAGACAGGCTTTTGACTTTACACTTAAATTGTGGTTTCTGCCAGATTGTGCAAGTCTTTTTTGTCTCAGAACTTTCGCATATATTAGAGTTATACCCAATTTAATATGATACCTTAAAACTAGCGAGCAAATCTATCTTGCTACTAAAAGAATGATTACAAACAAAAACTTAGCCCGAATAGCTGGACTATGCTACTTAATAGTCATTTTAACCGGTTTGTTTGCAGAAGTATTTGTACGGCAAGCTTTAAAGGTATCTGGTAATGCTTTGGCTACAGCAAAGCATATTCAATCCTCAGAAATGCTATATCGATGGGGACTTGTAGCAGACCTTATGAATTTCGTTTTCGGCATTCCCTGTGTTTTAATCATTTACTTTCTGTTCAAACGTGTCAATAAGTTTCTTCTTCAAATAGCTTTGACATTTGTGATTATCCAAACTGCAATTATTGCAGTGAATCTTTTAAATCAGGCTTCTCCATTGTTACTATTGAGTAATGATGCTTATTTAAACACATTTCAACCCAATCAACTCGCAACACTTGCACAATTATCTTTAAACGTACAGGGAATTGGGTATGCCATAGGATTGGTATTCTTTGGGATGTATTGCTTGTTAGTGGGCTATGTGATTGTCAAATCCAAAATGATTCCAAGTATTCTAGGCATACTTTATCTGATTTCAGGCATGGGATATCTTATCAATAGTTTTACAATGCTGCTGTCAAAAGACTTTGCCAATCCCATATTCACA
Organism: Chitinophagaceae bacterium; assembly: GCA_031970875.1. GTDB lineage: Bacteria > Bacteroidota > Bacteroidia > Chitinophagales > Chitinophagaceae > JAFLBI01. The sequence goes on along the minus strand of DALYHN010000204.1, from coordinate 1,104 downwards.
TACGTCGCCATCCCGATCTTTATTGGAGAGTTATCGCTCTGCTTATGGTTGTTAATAAAAGGCGTTGACGACTCTACAATATTCAGTCCCAACAACTAAGTAGAACTGTCATCAACAGATGTATTTGCGGCTTTATGCGCAACCAAGTATAGTGTAGCAGCAGATTCTGCTGCAGCTTGGAACACCGCATCAATACCCAACCAAGCCCGATAACCAACTATTTCAGCCAAATAAGCTAAGGCTTCTACGAAGAAATTATAGTAATTTACTGGAATATCGGCTTTGGCATACCTGAATTGGCTCCATACCAGCATCACTTCAACCAAAAAGTGAGGCGCTTAGCATTCTACAGTTTCAACCTTAACTGCTGAAATATGATACAGAAAATACTAAAAACTTGTACTGTCTTTGTTTTAGTGATACTGCCACTTTTGTTAGGCGGTATAATCGGCAAACATTCGCCTTATATAGAAACGAATAGTTTTAAGACCTATGTGCTTATTTGGACTGCATTTTCAATCGTATTTGCCTCAGTTGCATTGCTGCTTGTAAGAAAATTTCAATTAGCAAGTATTGGTTTCATTCCTTTCTTATTGCTATGTCCAATCGTAGGAATTGTAGGATTGGCTTCTCCGCCTGATCTCAGCTTAAAAATGCTTGACCACCCAGAACGTGAGCATTTGAGGTATACTTTTCTATTCTTAGCCGCCTTATTATTTGGTGTATTTGCAGTATCGCTTCTTAGAGGAAACCATTTAAAAATTAAAGGCTCGAGCAAATGGTTGATAGCACTGCTTTTTACGCTTGCCTTTGCAGAATTTATTTGGGAGTTCACCCATCATTACCTGTATCCGGAAGGATTAAAAGACTGGGTTACTGCTGGCAACAATGCTGATGAATTTGGTAAACACTATGACAACTTCAACGTAATTACAGTTGGCATCATTGGACGATACATTCAATTTACATCCATCATATGGCTTTCCATAAGCTTCTACAAAGCGAGACAGACTAAATTATGGAGCCCTGTTTTAGTCTGTATATTGGGCACACTAGGCATTATTTCAGCTACTGTTACTTTTATTACGCAAATGAATTATCCCA
>DALYHN010000203.1:0-4187 GCA_031970875.1 Chitinophagaceae bacterium | reverse complement strand
CCCTTCGGTGTGTTTGGTACACTGGCTGCAGTAGTTGCAGAAAAGGGCTTGGGTATTTTTAAATTCTACTTGGTCTATTACGGCTATTTTGTTTTAGGTATCGCATTGCTTTGGGTAATCCTCAGTGGTGTTGGTGTGCTGATTTTGAAAGGCCGCATGCGCGAACTGTTTCGCAGAATTGGTAATCCATTATTGATTGCTTTCAGTACTACTAGTAGCGAAGCGGTGTTTCCAAAACTCACAGAAGAGTTGGAGCGATTTGGTTGTAAGAATAAGATTGTTTCATTCGTATTGCCGCTTGGTTATTCTTTTAACCTGGATGGTAGTATGATGTATATGACTTTCGCCAGCTTGGCGATTGCACAGGCTTATGGTATTCATCTGGATATTCCTACTCAGCTCACTATGCTATTGGTGTTAATGCTAACGAGCAAGGGGATAGCCGGTGTGCCCAGAGCATCATTAATTATTGTATTGGCTACTTGTGCTATGTTCAAGATTCCACCCGAAGGGGTTGCCTTGATTTTACCGATTGATCATTTCTGTGATATGCTGCGCAGCGCCACCAATGTATTGGGCAATGCACTGGCAACATCAGCAGTGAGTAAGTGGGAAGGTGAACTGGCTGATGGGGATACATTAAATGCGTAATTATGTTGACATCGATTTTATTAGAATTTCATTGGTCGCAATTACTACAACCTCAATTCTATATTGAGAATGGTGGTCTGTGGTTATTGTTGTTTGTGGTCTTTGCTGAAACAGGTTTGTTTGCCGGCTTCTTCCTGCCTGGGGATAGTCTTTTGTTTGTGGCTGGCATTTTCGCTACACAAATGGGCGAGGGTACGAACATTGAGCCCGGACTTGCTTATCAGTTTTTGAAACTGGTTGGTTTGGGTGCTGTGCGTAATGAATGGCTCGACTTAATTGTATTGGTTGGCTTGATTGCCGTTGCTGGTATTCTAGGTAATAGTGTAGGTTATTGGTTCGGGAAAAAAGTTGGTCCCTCTATCTACCATTGGAAAGACACTTTGTTGTTCAAAAAGAAATACCTGCATCAAGCACATGATTTTTATGAGAAGCATGGCGCTATCGCGATTGTAGGAGCACGTTTCCTTCCATTGATTAGAACATTTGCCCCAATCATTGCTGGTGTGGTAGAGATGGATAGAAAGAAGTTCATGTACTACAATATTGTTGGTTCTTTCGCCTGGGTAACCAGTATGATTTTTGCCGGTCACTTTTTGCAAAAATGGATTTTGGCACAGTTTGGTTTTGATTTGAAGTCACACTTAGAAGTGATTGTATTGGGTATTGTCTTTGTGACAACTGCTCCTGTGTTGATCAAAATCATCATGCCATCCAAGCCCAAAGCAGACACCCCTAAATAGTCTTGATATGCAAAACAAAAACCAAGGTATTTTTTCCCTTGCAGTAGTGGTAGCTGCACTTGGTTATTTTGTAGATATCTACGATCTACTCTTATTTACAATTGTCAAGAAGCCCAGTATACTAGGTGTTGGTGCAACCGACCTCACCATGCTGGCAGATAGTACTAAAGTCATCAACTGGCAGATGACCGGTTTGTTGATTGGTGGAATTTTCTGGGGTGTACTTGCAGACAAGAAAGGTAGATTGAGTGTATTGTTTGGTTCCATCATTTTGTACTCTTTAGCCAATTTTGTTACAGGCTTTATTCAAACAGTGGATCAATATGCTTGGTGCCGTTTTGTGGCGGGACTAGGTCTTGCAGGCGAACTAGGTGCAGGTATTACGCTGGTAAGTGAACTTTTACCCAAAAACAAAAGAGGTATTGGTACTTCGCTGGTAGCAGGTATTGGTTTGTTTGGTGCAGTGGCGGCCTATTTCACTTTTGATTATACCCAGGACTGGCGCTTGTGTTATAAAATTGGTGGTGGCTTGGGTATTATGTTATTGCTGCTTCGTGTAAGCGTAGCAGAATCTGGTATGTTCCACGAAGTGAAAACATCCGGTATTGCACGTGGTAACTTTTTCATGTTTTTTACCAATGCCAAGCGGTTCAAAAAATATATACTCGCAATTCTGATTGGCTTACCAACATGGTATGTCATTGGTATTGTGGTGAACCAAAGCGATCGATTTGCGCGCGAACTCTATGGTAGTGATGCCATCAATTCTGGTCGCTCCATCATGTTTGCCTATGCAGCTATTGCCACAGGTGATATCCTGATAGGTTTGGTGAGCCAATATTTCAAGAGCAGAAAGAAAGCATTACTCTTATTCTACACCTTATGTATCATTGGTTTGATATTGTTCTATTCTTCTGTGAATAACAGCGATGCACGTATGTATGCCATTTGTGCTTTGCTTGGTTTTAGTACTGGCTTCTGGGCCATCTTCGTGACCATGGGTGCAGAACAGTTTGGTACCAATCTACGCGCAACAGCTGCTACTACAATACCTAACATGGTGCGTGGAGCTTTGCCTTTGATCAACATGCTGTTCTTAGATCTTTTTCAGAAAAGCTGGGGCTGGTCTTTGATTCAAAGTGGTATTATCACTGGTATCGTAGTGATGACAGTTACTTTAATCGCCTACTATTTTACAGAAGAAACCTTCCACAAAGACCTGAACTATGTGGAGACTGAGGAAATGTTGCCCTGATAAATTGCCCGAATGAAAATTCTGCTCATCCGTTTTTCATCCATCGGTGATATCGTTTTAACCACGCCGATTATTCGCTGCCTGAAACAGCAGCTGCCGGATGCAGAGATTCACTACCTCACCAAGAAAAGCTTTGCAGGTATTCTGCAGCACAATCCTTACATCGATAGGTTGCATTTACTAGATCATAGTTGGGAGATCGTTTTACATGAGCTGAAAGATCATTCCTTTGATTATATCATTGATCTGCACCACAACCTGCGCAGCCTTCGCTTGAAACGTGCTTTGAAAGGCACACCAGCTTTTTCATTCGATAAACTCAATGTAAAAAAGTGGTTGCTGACCGCACTCAAGATTAATCGGTTGCCCAATGTTCATATTGTAGATCGCTGTTTTGATACAGTGAAAGCATTGGGTGTGGTGAATGATGGGAAAGGGTTAGATTATTTTATCCCAGCTTCAGATGAAGTGCAGCCCAAAGACATTCCTGCAGCGCATAGTTTTGGTTATATAGGGGTAGTGATTGGTGCTGCACTTGCCACCAAGCAAATGCCCATTGCCAAATTGCAGGAGCTCTGTACGAAGATTGCATATCCCATTATTTTATTAGGAGGAAAAGAAGACTTAGCTGCAGGTGAAGCCATTGCTGCAATTGATCCGATTCGTATTTACAATGCCTGTGGTAAGTTCAATCTAAATGAGAGTGCTGATTTGGTGCGCAAAGCCAAACTCATCATCACGCATGATACAGGCCTCATGCATATCGCAGCAGCGCTGCACAAACCCATCATCAGTATTTGGGGTAATACGGTGCCTGCTTTTGGCATGACACCTTATTACGGCGATCATCCTGCCGCCAATCAAGCATTTGAAGTCACCAATATCTCTTGCAGACCCTGCAGTAAAATCGGCCATAAGAAATGCCCGCGTGGTCATTTCAAGTGTATGCAGTTACAAGACACAAGCCTTATTGCGGCTACTGCCATGCGTTGGCTACAATAAAAAATCCCCCTGATTGCTCAGAGGGACTTTCCACTATTTGTGTATTGATTAGAGTGTTTTCAGTACATCGTTCATGCTGCGTACAGCATCAGCACTCTTGTTGAACAGTGCTTGCTCATCAGCATTCAGCTTGAAGTCAACGATCTTCTCCCAACCGTTTTTGCCTACGATTACAGGAACACCCAGACAGATATCTTTTTGGCCATATTCACCATCGAGGGCAACGCAGCAAGTGAAGAGTTTCTTTTCATCACGTACAATGCTTTCTACTAAAGCTGCTCCGGCAGCACCAGGTGCATACCAGGCTGAAGTACCAATCAGTTTGGTCAGTGTAGCACCACCAACCATCGTATCGTTCACGATCTGCTGCTGCTGTTCAGCACTCAGAAAATCAGTTACAGGCGCGCTATTCCATGTTGCATAGCGGATCAAAGGAATCATCGTTGTATCACCGTGGCCACCTACTACTACGGCATTCAAATCTGCAGGGCTGCAGTTCAGGTGTTGGCTCAGCTGATACTTGAAACGGCTGCTATCCA
>DALYHN010000202.1:0-4222 GCA_031970875.1 Chitinophagaceae bacterium | reverse complement strand
GTGATCAAAATGGCGTCTAAAACAGCTATTTAAGCAGGTCTTGTGGATAATTCGCCTGCCGGTAAACCCGCATCCCGCTTATTTTTGAATCCGTACCTGTTATTCCAAAAGGAGTAAGCAACTATGAAATACACGCAAGGCACTTTAGATAAATTGGAAGATATTTTAGGTGAATCGGATTATGTGGTTCGCTATGAGCGCGGCACATTTCAAAGCGGCTGGTGTTTACTCGAGGCCAGAAGAATTGTGGTGCTCAATAAATTCCTGAACGTAGAAGGTAGAATTAATACGCTGCTGGAACTGATTCCGCAGTTGAATATTGAATTTGATAAGCTCACCCACGAGAGTCAGAAACTCTATGATGAGGTGATCAAGCATTCAGCTGTAGCATAAGGCTGCTTTATTCGTTACTTTAGCGGTGTGAAATGTCCGCAGCTCACCATTACATTTTTAGGAACAGGCACCAGTACAGGTGTACCCATGGTGGCATGTGATTGTGCTGTTTGCAGGTCTGATGATATGCGCGACAAGCGATTACGCACCAGCATCCTGGTACAATCAGCGACCACCACTTTTGTGGTAGATACCACGCCCGATTTTCGTTATCAGATGTTGCGCATTCAGAACAAAAAGCTGGATGCAGTTCTATACACCCATCCGCACAAGGATCACATAGCAGGTTTGGATGATGTGCGTGCCTACAATTATATCCAGCAAAAAAGCATGGATATTTATGCCAATACTTTAACGGAAGAAGCATTGCGCAGAGAGTATTATTATGCTTTCTCCGATACCAAATATCCAGGTGTTCCCCAACTGAACCTCAACACCATTGAAGAGCAACTATTTTACATTGGTGATATTCCGGTACTACCGATTGTGGTATGGCACTTGAAGATGCCGGTCTATGGTTTTCGCTTTGGCGATTTTACGTATATCACAGATGCCAATCGGATTGATGCAGATGAGTTGGCAAAAGTGCGTGGCTCAAAACTGATGGTTGTAAATGCTTTACGTAGAGAGCCGCATCTATCGCATTTCACATTGAGTGAAGCAGTAACTTTAGTACAAGACCTCGGTGTACCGGAAGCGTATTTCACGCATATTAGTCACCAGTTAGGCAAATACTCGGATGTCAGTCAGGAATTACCAGCCGGTATTCATCTGGCATACGATGGTTTACAACTCCATGTTTAGCCTCCTTTGAAGCAAACCTTGTGTTATGCTGAAAAGGATTATTCGCGACTATTTCTATTTTTCCAAGCGCGAGCGCAATGCGCTAATTGTTCTTGTCTTAATTACAGGTGCGTTCTATGCATGGCCCTATTTCTATACAATAAAACGTGATCTGCCCTTAACCGATGTGGAGTTATTAGCTGTTGTTAAGCAGTTACAGGAAGATGATCGCGGTCGCGACAATTATTCATCTTCTGCAACAAGCAGTTCATTTGCGGTTAATAAACCGGTTAAAATGTTTGCTTTTGATCCCAATACTTTGGATGAAGCAGGTTTTGTACGCTTGGGTTTACCGCCAAGGACAGCAAGGACCATCATCAATTACCGAAACAAAGGAGGCCGATTTCGCAAGCCGGATGATTTACGCAAGATCTATACATTAAGACATGAGGATGCAGACAGATTGGTGCCCTATGTGAGGATTGCCGGAATGCAACAAGAATCAAGTGGCTATATTGCTCAGCGAAGCGAGGTAAAGCCGCTAACCCGAATAGATATTAATGCTGCAGATGCAGGAACATTAGAACAATTGCCGGGCATAGGTAAGGTATTATCTGAACGTATTGTTCGCTACCGCGAAGCACTAGGTGGCTTTTATTCAGTGCAGCAGTTGAAAGAAGTGAGTGGCATTAATGAACAATTATTTGAACAAATTCGTCCGCAGTTGATGCTACAGTCGGGTAAACACCAGCAATGGTCTCTGGCCAAAATCACCAAAGAACAGCTCAGCCAACACCCGTATTGCAGCAAGGCTACAGCAGAAGCCATTATTCGTTTCCGGCAGGTGAAAGGCGTCATTCGGTCGGTAGAGGAGTTGAAAACCATCACCGAAGTATCTCCGGAAATACTGGCAAGATTACTGCCGTATTTAAAAACAGATACAGATTAACATTTTTCCGCATAAAGAAATTTGGCTGTTTCAAAAGAGCCCCTATTTTTGCTCCCGAGAAACTAACTAACGATTGTTTGTTTTCAGGAGGTTGCCGATTTAACGATTGCTTGTTACTGGCAACCTCCGTCTATTTAAACCATTGACAATGAATTTTCTGCAGGATGAACTAACGGCACAGGTGGCGCAGACGGCCCGCGATTTTGCGCAACAACATATCAAGCCATATGTGATGGAGTGGGATGAGACGCAGGAGTTTCCCGTACATGTATTTAAGGAGATGGGAAAGCTGGGTATGATGGGTGTGTTGGTACCTGAAGAATATGGTGGTGCAGGTTTGGGTTATTTCGAATACAATGCCATCATTCAGGAGATTGCCAAGGTTTGTGGTTCTATAGGATTAAGCGTTGCTGCACATAATTCTTTGTGTACTGCACATATCATGCTTTTTGGAAATGAAACGCAAAAGCGTCAGTACCTGCCTAAGTTGGCAACTGCTGAATGGATTGGTGCCTGGGGTTTAACAGAGCCCAATACTGGTAGTGATGCGGGCAATATGAAAACAACTGCGGTGCGTGATGGTGATCATTGGATCATCAATGGTACCAAGAACTGGATTACGCATGGAAAAAGTGGTGATGTGGCTGTGGTGATGTGCAGAACAGGTGAGCCCAGAACCAGTGGCAATGCAACTGCATTTATTGTAGAGCGTGGTACACCAGGTTTCGCTGGCGGTAAGAAAGAGAATAAGCTGGGCATGCGTGCTAGTGAAACAGCTGAAATGATTTTCGACAATTGCAGAATTCCTGATAGCCAACGACTGGGTGAAGTAGGCGATGGTTTCCGCCAGGCTTTGAAAATATTGGATGGTGGTCGTATCTCTATTGCAGCATTGTCTGCAGGTATTGCCAAAGGTGCTTATGAAGCAGCATTGCAATATGCCAAGGAGCGTCATCAGTTTGATCAGCCCATTGCAAATTTTCAAGGCATTAGTTTTAAGCTCGCTGATATGGCTACAGAAATTGCTGCCAGCGATTTATTGATCTGGCAGGCATGCGACAGAAAAAACAAAGGTGAGAAAGTAACACGCGAAGGTGCGATGGCGAAATACTATGCTAGTGAAGTTGCTGTAAAAACTGCTACAGAAGCCATTCAAATTTTTGGTGGTTATGGTTATACCAAGGATTTTCCCGTAGAGAAGCATTATCGTGATGCCAAACTCTGCACCATCGGAGAAGGTACTTCAGAAATTCAGAAGCTAGTTATTTCCAGAGAAGTGTTGGGTAAATAATCCCTACGATACTGTAGGGATTAAGCTGCATCATCCTGACTGGCACCTGCAGCAAAAATATTGTCAACTGCGCCGCCCAGCATGGGGAATTTCTCCTTCACAAATCCCGCGATAGCGGCAACGGCTTTCTGTGCCTGCTCTGGTGTGATTCCTGCTTCTTTGCACAAACGCTCAATCAGTTCGTTCATAATTATCTGTTTTGCAGCAGCAAATTACTTGGAGACAATAAAAAAGCGATGGAAACTTATGCCCATCGCTTGTATAAAAAATTTCAGTGGTTGATTATGCTACTTTCAGCATGTTGAGTTTGCTCTTGCCAAACATCTGAGCAGCATATTCCATGGTAACATCTAGCTGCTTCTGACCAGTGCCGGGCATTTCAAACATGGCATCGGTGAAAATGCTTTCACAAATGCTACGCAAACCACGTGCACCAAGTTTATACTCCATGGCTTTTTGTACCATGAAGTCGAGTACTTCATTATCAATCTTCAACTCAATACCTTCCAGCTCAAATAAGCGCGTGTATTGTTTGATGAGCGAATTCTTAGGCTCAGTAAGAATGCTGCGTAATGTAGCAGTATCCAAAGGATCCAAGTGTGTTACAACAGGCAAGCGACCTAGTAATTCTGGAATCAAGCCGAAGCTCTTCAGATCCTGCGCGTTGATGAATTGCAATAAGTTCTTGCGCTGTTCTTCTTGCAGGTCTTTGTTGACGTTGAAACCAATGGCATTGGTATTCACCCTACGTGCGATCACCTTATCAATACCATCAAAAGCGCCACCGCAGATAAAGAGAATATTGC
>DALYHN010000201.1:0-4228 GCA_031970875.1 Chitinophagaceae bacterium | reverse complement strand
GTTTTTTCAGCCATTGAATCCTTACCACAAAACTGGCAAAGCATTGATGTATTGGTGAACAATGCAGGTCTTGCTTTAGGCCGTGATTCTTTCGATCAAGCCAATTTGGATGATTGGGATACGATGATGGATACCAATGTAAAGGGATTGATGTATGTAAGTAAGGCTTTACTTCCTTTGATGATTGCGCGTAAAACTGGTCATATCATTAATATTGGTTCAACCGCTGGCAAAGAAGTGTATAAAGATGGTAATGCCTATTGCGCCAGCAAACATGCAGTAGATGCCATCAGCAAAGCCATGCGTATTGATTTGTTGCCCCACCGTATCAAAGTAACTGCCATTCATCCCGGTGCGGCAGAAACAGAATTTTCTATTGTGCGCTTTAAAGGAGATGAAAACAAAGCTGCAACTGTGTATGAAGGGTATCAACCTCTGGTAGCAAAAGACATTGCAGACACTGCTTTTTATTGCGCCAATTTACCGGAACATATATGCATCAATGATTTAACCATCACTTGCTTGGCACAGGCAAACTCTTTTTACTTACACAAGTGAGTGTAGTGGATCATTGAGTGCCGATTGAAAATCATGCCAGATTTCTTGCACTACTGCTGCTGCCGGTTGGATGGATTGCATCATGGCACTTACTTGTCCGATCTCCAACTCACCTTGTTCCATATCGCCCTCAAACATGCCCTTCTTGGCTCTACCCCTGCCAAGTAGTTGATTCAACTCAGCTGCATCCGCACCGCGTAACTCAGCTTCACGTACCTGATCTGCAAATGCATTCTTCAATAAACGAACTGGTACAGTTTTCTTCATCTGCAACAAAGTATCGCCTTCTTTTGCTTGGATAATAGCTTGCTTAAAGTCAGGATGCGCAGATGCTTCGTTAGTACACACAAATCGGCTACCAATCTGCACCCCATCTGCACCCAAGACCATGGCTGCCAACATTTGTCGGCCAGTTGCAATACCGCCTGCAGCAATCACTGGAATCTTTACCGCTGCTTTCACCAAAGGAATCAACACCATGGTGGTGGTTTCTTCTCGCCCATTATGCCCACCTGCTTCAAAACCCTCGGCTACCACTGCATCACATCCGGCTTGTTCCGCTTTCTGTGCAAACTTGCTACTACTGACCACATGAACCACTTTGATGCCGTGTGCTTTCAGTTTACTCGTCCATGTTCCAGGATTACCTGCACTCGTAAACACTACCGGCACTTTTTCTTCGATAATGATCGCTATATGTTGCTCAATATCCGGATACAACAAGGGCAGGTTCACACCAAATGGTTTACTGGTAGCCGCTTTGCATTGTTGAATATGTTCGCGCAGCACATCAGGATACATACTCCCAGCACCAATAATACCTAGTCCGCCAGCATTACTCACGGCACTAGCCAACTTCCAACCACTTACCCAAACCATGCCCGCTTGAATAATGGGGTATTCAATACCCAATAATTGGGTGATACGTTGATTCATCTGCATACTTAAAGGTAAACAGCTGATAACAAAAAAGGACCCAATGGGTCCTTCACTAAAAATATTTTTATGGATTAACCAAAGTCGATCTCGGTATTGTCGCCGATATTCAGACTTCTACTCAAACCTTTTACTGCAGCATCACTACCAATCAATGAATTGTCCAACACTACTTCAAACAAATTGGTATAAGAACCGATGATGCTATCACGAACAATGGAATATTCAATAGTCGTGTTTGCGCCAATCGCTACATGCGGACCAATAATACTATTCTTAATCGTACAGCCCGGTGCAATACTTACAGGTGGAATGATAATCGTATCCTGAAAACCATGACCGTCTTCCACATTACCACCAGTTTTCTTCAGCAATGTGGCATTGCTTTCCAGCAGTGATTCTTTCTTACCGCAATCAAACCAGTTCTTCACTTTAAAAGATTTGAACTTGGCACCGCGACGAATCATGCAATCCAGCGCATCAGTAAGGTTATACTCACCATGGCTCTTGATATCTTGCACAAACAAATGATGCAGACATTCAAACAGAAAATCTGATTCCTTGATTTTATACAAACCAACCAGCGCCATATTGCTCTTTGGAATAGCGGGCTTTTCTACTACCTGCTCAATAAATCCATCTTCACCAATACTGGCTACACCAAAATTGCGTGGATCATCTACTTTCTTTACACCCAACATGCTGTAGGGACTATCCAACACTTCCTTCACATCAAATTCGCAGATGGTATCACCCAAGACTACGAATACTTCATCATCACCTACGATGTTCTTGGTGAGTTCAATCGCATGTCCCGTACCCTGTCTTTCATTCTGATACACAAAATGTGTGGTAAGATCAGGATAGGTTTGCTCTACGTATTCATGAATTTTTTCACCCAGATAACCCACGATGAAAATAAACTCATTGATACCTGCTTCATGCAATTGATCTACAATAAAGCTGAGGATGGTTTTGCCCGCGATGGGGATCAAAGCCTTGGGTTGGGTATATGTATGTGGCCTCAGTTTGGCACCTGCACCAGCCACGGGTATGATTGCTTTCATTAACCAGGGGGATTTTACGCTCGGTTCATTCGCACTTGTTCGCTTGCCCTCAAGCGGGCGTGAAATTAGGGAAATCCCCCAAAATGGGCAATGATTGTGGATAGTTGCTTGATAATCAAGGCCTACAATTTTATGGACTTCTCTTAGGCATGCAGTAGTTTTGGCGAAAATTTTGGCAATGCAAAGAGATCAGGTTGTATTTGATTTAATCAATCAGGAACTGGCCAGACAAAGAAGAGGCATTGAACTGATTGCATCGGAAAACTTTACCAGTCTGCAAGTGATGCAGGCCATGGGGCATGTGATGACGAATAAGTATGCAGAAGGCTACCCCGGCAGAAGATACTATGGTGGTTGTGAAATCGTGGACCAGACTGAGCAGATTGCCATTGACCGACTGAAGCAAATCTTTGGTGTAGAATATGCCAACGTGCAACCACATAGTGGTGCGCAAGCCAATGCGGCATTGATGCTGGCTATCCTGCAGCCCGGTGATGCTATCCTAGGTCTCGACCTAAGCATGGGTGGTCACCTTACGCATGGTTCTGCAGTAAACTTCAGCGGTAAATTGTACAAGCCACATTTCTATGCAGTTACCAAAGAAACTGGTTTGGTGGATTATGAAATGTTGGAAGCAAAAGCCCGCGAAGTAAAGCCCAAACTAATCATTTGCGGCGCGAGTGCTTATAGCCGTGATTGGGATTATGCACGTATCCGCAAAGTAGCCGATGAAGTGGGTGCTTTTGTGATGGCAGATATGGCTCACCCTGCGGGTTTGATCGCTAAAGGTTTACTGAACTCCCCATTTGATCATTGCCATTTCGTTACTTCAACCACACATAAAACCTTACGCGGCCCTCGCGGTGGTATCATCCTGATGAAAAAGGATTTCGAAAATCCTTTCGGTCTTACAGACCCCAAGGGCAATCTGCGCATGATGAGTAACCTGATTGATATGGCTGTGTTCCCCGGCACACAGGGTGGTCCGCTGGAACATGTGATTGCCGCCAAAGCCATTGCCTTCGGTGAGATTCTGACTGATGAGTTTCTGGTATACCAACAACAAGTACAAAAGAATGCACAGGCCATGGCCAAAGCATTTGTGGACAGAGGCTACCATATCACCAGCGGTGGAACCGATAACCACCTGATGCTGATTGACCTGCGCAACAAAAATATCAGTGGTAAAAAAGCAGAACAGGTCTTGGGCCATGCAGATATTACGGCCAATAAGAATATGGTGCCTTATGATGACAAGAGTGCATTTGTAACATCAGGCATTCGTTTTGGTGTGGCTGCGATTACGACTCGTGGTATGCAGGAAGCACATATGGAGTTTGTAGTGAACACCATTGATAGTGTGCTGATGAATGCTGATGACAGTGCTAAACTGGCTGCATTGAAAAAAGAAGTGAATAGCTTTATGGAGCAGTTCCCTTTATATCCTGAACTTGGTTAAATAAATACTATGCTACAACGCTTACAAACTGTTTGGTTATTGCTTGCTGCTGTGCTAGAAGCAGCAACCCTACGCCTCTCTTTTTTCAGTGGCAACAAATTAGATGCAGCTACTAATCAGAAAACATGGATCGAATTCACTGCTATGCAAAACGTGTTTATCCTTATTTTGACTATTGCTATAGCTGTTGCGGCATTGGTTGCCATTT
>DALYHN010000200.1:406-4236 GCA_031970875.1 Chitinophagaceae bacterium | reverse complement strand
AGTGATAATAATCGGCTGCATTGCTGCAAAATTGCACTATTTCAGCTGCGCAAACAAGTCGGGATAATCTGAGATAATCCCATCCACACCCATATCTTTCAATTTTTGCATGGTAGACAAATCATTCACTGTCCAGGGAATCAACATGATTTTCTTTTCACGGCAATAATTGATCATAGTTGTTGTTACCAAACGATGTTCGGGACTAAATATGGTTGGCGTGAAACCCAGTTTATTGATTTGCGCATCCATACTATTCAAAGAAGGGCGTTCTACCAGATACGCTGTTTGTATCTGTGGGTAATGCTGATGTAAATACTGTAAGGTTCTTACATCAAAAGATTGAATGATGACGCGCTGCGCTATTTGCTTCTGTAGTATTACTTGCATGAGCAATTCCACAAATCGGCCTGGTTCCGGATGAAATTGATTGTCAGTTGATGCTTGCGTTTTGGTTTCGATATTGTAATAAGGCAGTGGCCTGTTGTTCTGCTTAGCATGTGCTTCAGCAGCATCTATCACGGCTGCTAAAAGCGGCTTTACTGCAGCAATTTTTTCCTGACGCGGAAATCGCGGATGTTTGGCCAAGCCTACATCGTAACGCTGTACATCTGTATAATCGAGTTGAAAAATATTGTGCTGCTTTTCTGTTGCTTCGCTGATGGGCAGACCATCAGGCGAAGTACTGATTTCATGATTGAAAAAAGGTTCATGACTCAGCACCACCTGACTATCCTTCGTGATGACCGCATCCATTTCTAAAGTGGTTACACCTAAGTCCAAGGCTTTGAGCATGGCCGGAATGGTATTCTCCGGCATCAAGCCTCTGCAACCTCTGTGCCCTTGCGTATCGAAAGATGTTGGTGTTGACATATTTGTTGCTTGATGCTTTTTAGCTACTGTGCAACTCAAAAGAATACATAGAATTAGCCATTGTATGCTACGCATAATGCAGTAATTATAGAATTTGCCTCATTGCTTTAGCTACTGCTTGCGCCGATGCATCTCCTTTTTCCAAATGTGCGATAATATTTTCACGAACCGCTGCCGGTTTGTTCTGACTTAATTTAAACACATGCTCCACTTCAACCAGCTCTAGCTCAAAAGCCACAATGGCTTTTGCCATCTGATGCACATACTGTGGATCCATAGCACTCATAGAAGCCGGAGAATCTTTTCGTCCTTCAAAATGATTGGTCAGCTTATCCAGAAATTGCAACAAAGCCTGCTCATCTAAAAAACGAATGCAGCCTCTCCCATGCACTGTCATGTAATTCCAAGTACTAGCCACATTCTGCGGATCATACCATTGTGCACTTACATAACAGTTGGGACCATTAAAAATGGCGAGCACTTCAGGATTTTTCTCAAAGGCAATGGTATGCTCTTGCTTGCGCATGAAATGACCTAATAGAAAAAGCTTATTGTCTCTTTCTTCAATCAGCACAGGTACATGAGAAGCAACTGGCACGCCTGAAGTATCGATACCTATGATGGTAACAAAGGGATATTCACGCATGAATTGAATCACACGTGTTTGCTCAATGGTTTTAAAATATGGCACATGATACATAGGTTGAAGATACTAGAACAAGCTACTGTATGCACAAAAAAAATGAGGAATGCTGATCACAACATTCCTCATACATATCAATCATTTGATCATCAATCAGCTACAACTTCCACTTTTTTAGTTGTGGGCAAATTGGCGTTACGAATGGCAATCTGGCGTACAGCTGCTGCCGCAAAATCCATGACTGCTTGCTTGCTTTGATCATCATCACCAATCATGGCTGGTACACCAATATCACCACCTTCGCGAATGGATTGAATCAATGGTATTTGTCCAAGGAAATTCAAATCATACTCTTCCGCCAAACGCTTACCACCTTCTTTGCCAAATAAGTAGTATTTGTTTTCTGGCAATTCAGCTGGCGTGAAATAAGCCATATTCTCTACCAAGCCAATAATGGGCACATTGATTTGTGCCTGACCAAACATGGCAATGCCTTTTTTCGCATCGGCCAATGCTACATTCTGTGGTGTAGTTACAATCACTACTCCGGTTACAGGAACGGTCTGCATCAAGGTTAGATGAATATCACCAGTACCGGGAGGCATATCGATCACGAGGTAATCCAACTCACCCCATTCTACTTCTGTTACAAACTGACGGATGGCACTGCTGGCCATCGGTCCGCGCCAAACCACTGCATTCTTTTCATCCACCAGCAAACCAATACTCATCAGTTTCAACCCATATTTTTCTAATGGCTGAATCATCGGTTTACCATTCACTTCGCGCATCATCGGTCTTTCACCGCGCACGCCAAACATGATGGGTACACTTGGACCATAGATATCTGCATCCATCAAACCCACTTTTGCGCCACCTTCTCTTAGAGCAAGCGCTAGGTTGGCTGAAACCGTACTCTTACCTACGCCACCCTTACCACTCACTACGGCAATGATATTCTTCACACCTTTCAGTATTTGGTCTTCAGACTTACGTTGTGAAGTAGTATTGGCGGTGAAATTCACTTGCACTTTCGCTTCTTTATTCACCAACAAACGCACGGCATTTTCACTGGCAGTACGCATCATGTCTTTCATGGGACAAGCAGGCGTGGTGAGCACGATGGTAAAACTCACGTCGTTTCCCTTGATCACAATGTCTTTGACCATGTTCAGGGTAACCAAATCCTTACCTAAATCGGGCTCTTGTACATTACTTAAGGCCTTGAGGATATCTGCTTCTGTCATCACGAAAGTTTTTGTTAAAAACACATTAGTGGCCGCAAAGTTAACCGCCATGGGGTTTACTTTGTTGCGATTTACGGCAAAACAACCTATGTGAATGGATATTCCTTTCCGGGTTTGGGTTTAGCCTGTATTTTTGAGCCGATGAGAAAACGGGTACAATACACACTCTTACTGCTTGCCCTGCTTGTTTCAGCCAATAGCTTTGCGCAGAACTATTACAGGGATTCAGTAGTGCAGTTTTACGGTGTAGTATTAACCAGCGATAGCTTGAGAGCGATACCATCAGCTTCTATCATCGTTGAAGGCAAGGGCCGAGGCACTTTTACCAATCAGGACGGGGTTTTCTCCATTGCAGTATTGAAGGGCGATAAAATTCGATTTTCCTGTGTAGGTTTTACTGATGAAAGCATCATTGTACCCAAAGACTTGAATGGTAATCAGTTTAGTGTAATCAAATTACTGAGCAATGACACCGCTTATCTGCCCGCTGTCATCATACGCCCAAGGGTTACCAGAGAACAGTTTGAGCGTGATTTCATCAACAACAGTGTGCCGGATGATGATTACGAAATCGCCCGCAGGAATACCAGTGAAGCACAGCGCCGTATCATCTTGAACAGCCTACCAGCCGACGGCCGCGAAGCAGTGAATTACCAGCTGCGTCAGCAATCTGGCCGCTACTACTCTAACGGACAGCTACCCCCACAGAATATCTTCAACCCAGCCGCATGGGCCAGTTTTTTACAGGCCTGGAAGCGGGGGGATTTCAAGAAAAAGAACTAAGTCGGCTACCGAGAATCGCTTAGTTTTGCCCGCCTAACGATTAACACATTTTCGTATGAAACATATTACAGTGATTGGTGCAGGAACCATGGGTAATGGCATTGCACACGTATTTGCACAGAATGGTTTTGCCACCACCATCGTTGATATTAGCGATGCAGCATTGGACAAAGCTTTGGCAACTATTGCCAAGAATTTAGACCGTCAAGTAGCCAAAGGCAGTATCACCGAAGAAGTGAAAGCTGCTACGCTCAACAATCTTACCAAATCTACCAGCATTGCCG
>DALYHN010000200.1:0-262 GCA_031970875.1 Chitinophagaceae bacterium | reverse complement strand
TGTTACCAAACGTCCAGAAAAAGTAATTGGCATGCACTTCATGAATCCTGTGCCTGTGATGAAACTAGTGGAAGTGATTAATGGATATGCCACTGCTGCATCTGTTACAGAAACGATTATCACACTCAGCAAGCAGTTGGGTAAAGTGCCTTGTGTGGCAAATGATTATCCGGGCTTTGTGGCCAATAGAATTTTGATGCCCATGATCAATGAAGCCATCATAAGTTTGCACGAAGGTGTAGCCGGTGTGGAAGAAATTGAT
>DALYHN010000199.1:0-4241 GCA_031970875.1 Chitinophagaceae bacterium | reverse complement strand
GTAGTACAACAGTTACTTGGACAGTAACAGATATTCATGGTAATAGTACAACGACAACACAGGTAGTAACTGTAACAGATAATCAAGTGCCAACAGTACTTGTGCAGAATATCACAGTTTATCTGGATGCATCAGGTAATGTGAGCATTACGCCTGCGCAGATCAATAATGGTTCAACAGATAATTGCGGTATCGCAACAGTTACACTTGATAAGACCGGCTTTAACTGTAGCAATGTGGGTGCTAATACAGTGAACTTGACAGTAACAGATATTCATGGTAACAGCGCAACAGTAGCTGCTACAGTAACTGTAGTAGATGCGATTAAGCCAACTGTGAATACACCTGCGGCTCAAGTATTCTGTCAGAACACTCCAGCAAGCTATACGGTTCCTGCAATTACTGTGAGCGACAATTGCGGTATTGCATCTGTTAGTTATGCGATCACTGGTGCAACTACTAGAGCAGGCTCAGGCCTGAATGCAAGTGGTGCCTTCGCAGTAGGTAACAGTACAATTACGTGGACAGTTACAGATGTCAACAACAATGTAACAGTGGTATCGGTGCCAGTAACAGTGAACCCAGCACCTACAGCAACCATTAGCGTGTCAACACCTGATGCGTTCTGTAACAAGCTTACACTTACGGCCAATTCTTCAAGTGTGATTACAGGATATGCTTGGTCTGTAAATAGCTCAGCATTTGCTTCAACACAGGCAATCTTCCTGGATAACACCAATGCAGATGGTAATTATGTAGTGTTTGTAACAGATAATAAAGGTTGTACAAGCCTGTTGCCTGTAAGCTATAACTACCAGAAGCAGAATATCATCAGTAATTACACCATCCTCGCTTACAAAGAAGCTGAGTTGAAGGAGTACAATACTGTTCAGACTGGTAGTGTAGGTGTGATGAGTAAGAAGGGTGAGGCAGAGATTGGTAAATACAGTTCAGTTGCAGCACCAGGTGCATTCGTAAAAGCACCGAAGATTGAAGCGAAATCTGGCTCAAATGTGCCAACAAAGATTTACGCAGTTGCAACTGTAACATTGCCAACCATGCAGTACAACAGTGCATCAGTGAATAACCTGCCAAACTTCACTACTAACCAAAATGCAACCATTACGCTGAGTGGTAACTATAAGAACCTGACAGTTAGAAGAGGATCAAATGTGGTACTGACAGGTAATACTTATGGTAATATCAATATTGAGGAAGGAAGTACAGTTCGCTTTACTTCAACAACTATCAATGTTGAGCACCTGAAAGTAGGTAAGGGTAAGGATAACGGTCAGACAGTGGTTCGTTTTGCAGATAATACCAGTGTACGTGTTGCGAAACATGTACAGATTGAAGAGGATTGCTTCATTAACCCAGATAGCTATAAAGTAACTTTCTACCTGGGCAGACAATCAAGTCATAACTGTAACAGCCACAAAGGTGGTGACAGAGATGATGATGATCATGACAAAGGCCATGGTGATGGTGATCAGAAGTTCGAAGTGAAGGGTGGTAATACAACGGTAATTGCCAATGTATATGCACCAACCGGCGATATTAAGGTGAAGGGTGGCGAAAGCTGTCATAAGAACCATGTTGCTACAACGGTTAGAATGACTGGTCTCTTCATTGGTTATGAAGTAGAGGGTGAAGGCAAAAATGTGATCTGGAATAATTATACATGCGGCTCAGCGATGCCAATGCCAGAGGTGAACAACACTGCAATGGTAGTAGGCGAGGAGCAAGACGCTGATATCAAGCTCGATGTAAAAGTGTTGCCGAATCCAACGCTGACTCATTTTGAAATGATTGTTAGCTCAGATGATAAGCAAACACCTGTACAGATCAGGGTAATCAGTGGTGCCGGCCGCGTATTGAATGCGATGAAAGCTACTGTAGGTCAGCGTGTTCAGTTCGGTCAGGAATACACCAGTGGTATGTATGTTGCTGAAGTAGTACAAGGCAACAAGCGTAAGACGGTGAAACTGATCAAGGGTAAATAAGATCCATCAAATCACTAACTTCAAGGAGCGCAGCAATGCGCTCCTTTTTTATTGAACCTTATGAAACAAGTATTACTCCTGTTCGCCCTGCTGATTGGGCAGAAAGCCATGGCACAATTCTCTTGTGTAACTGATGCGCCTGCGTCGATTAGGTCAAATAATAAAACAATGCTGGCCAAATTAGATACAGCGCGCCAACAATATCTTCAAGACAGTAGCAATACAGATAAGCTCATCTGGCTAGGTCGAAGATTAGCTTATGTGGGTCGATACCAGGAAGCAATTGCTGTTTTTACTAAAGGGATTGAGCGCTTTCCTAAAGATGCGCGCATGTTGCGGCATCGCGGTCATCGCTACCTCAGCCTGCGTTGTATAGATAAAGCTATTGTGGATTTTGAAGCTGCTGCTAAACTAGTCAAGGGTAAACCCGATGAAGTTGAGCCGGATGGCTTGCCTAACGCACAGAATATTCCTACTAGCACTTTACAAACCAATATTTATTATCATTTGGGATTAGCACATTATCTGCAAAAAGATTATGCTGCTGCAGAGAAAGCGTATCAGCAATGTTTAAAACTGTCTAAGAATCCGGATATGTATGTGGCTACTGCTTATTGGCGATACCTCACTTTGCGACATCAGCAGAAAGATAAAGCAGCAGCCAAACTGCTTAATACCATCAAACCCAATATGCCCCTGATTGAGAATGAGGATTACTTCGCCTTGCTGCAACTCTTTCAGCAAAAGCCTTCGATCAAAGATCCAGCCGACATGCTGGAACAGAAAAAGGAACTCAGCCTAGTTTCTTATGGATATGGCTTGGGTGAGTATTGCTGGCTGAGCGGACAAACAGATTTTGCCAAAGCGGTTTGGCAAACCGTATTGCAAAGCAGTCAGTGGAGTGCATTTGGTTATCTGGCAGCAACTGTAGCGCTGACGCGATGATTGTATACTTATAGAACCTTACTAATCATTTTACTTTTTCTGAGTAATGCTGTTAATAGCCATGATAGCCCTATCCCCAAAATAGTTACCATAACAAACTTCACGTTTGCATCAACATTCCAAGAAAGTATTACTTTTTGTATGGCTATCACAATCAATAGATGAAACAGATAGATGCCATAAGCATTAGCTGATAAAGACTGGATAATTGAGTTGCTTCGATTGCCATAGTGCCGGAAAACAGTTAGTAGCGTCATACTAATACCGACACACAAAAGTGATTCAAGGAATGATTCCATTAACCAGTACTCCTTAATCTCTTTCGGAAGAAAATCATTAGCAGTATAAGCCACTATTGCAATAACGAAATACAATAAGCCAGCGGAAAGTTTAAATGAGTCCAGCCATTGGTTTCGATTAAAAAAGATACCAATGAAAAATAAGCTTAGATACTGAGGTATATGTGCTACTTCCACTGGTATCAACCAAGTACGCCAAGTGTCAATGGGATACTTTAATCGTACAACTGCAGATACTATTGTTAGTAACACGATGTATAGTACTATATAATACGATTTAAAAGGCTTGAGTTGTATATTTTTTTTATCGGATGTTTCTCTGTCAAGTAGTATATAGATAAAAGAGTAAGCAAGTAGCGAAGCAACAAACCACAAATGACCAGTCGCAAGAGGTGGTTTATTCATGTAGATATCAGCAAAAAAAGCAGTGATTGATTGTTTTGTTTGTGCGGAACTGTAATTAAACGGTAAGAATACCAGAAAAGTAAACACTAGTAAGGGAATACCCAGTCTCGTTAATCTGTCTTTAATAAACTGGCTAGTGGACTTTCTATTCAAGCTGAAAACCATAAAGTACCCGGAAATAAAAAAGTATAGCCCCATCATATACGAGGCATTGATAAAGAAAAACTGACCTAGCCAGTTGGCATTGACATTATCTGATACAACCCATACACCTCCTGTTGGACCATAAGCCTGTCCGGCATGGTGTGCAACCACTAAGCAGGTTAAAAACACTTTTATCACATCAACATAAACAATTCTGTTTTTTTGCATAAAGTTGATTTGAGTGGGTTTATGATTGGGGCTTATTTGTAAGTATTTTTTTGAGGAGCTGTATCTGTCCGAGGTGATATATATTATGTTGAATTAGTCCATAAAGCAAAAAAGAATAAGTGTATGTGCGCTCTGGCACTATCTCATTCAAAAAGGCATCTTCCTTTTTGCTTAATTGGCTTATTAAAGAATTGTATAGCTTGTCGAGCTCTTTAAT